>JBDTCC010000114.1:0-19544 GCA_039923775.1 Gallionella sp.
AACCAAAATTTATACGGCATGCTGACGAAATGCTCGATTGAATTGCCCGTCCAAAAATCCACATATCGCGCCAGCACCTCATTCTTCGCCACGTCCCTTACCAGCTGTTCTTCACGAACGATCGGCAAAAGTCCGAACATATCCTGCTTTGTAATTGACCAAGTGAACCGCTCATTAAGAAAATAGGTTTTCGTTGTTCCATAACCGTCATCGAATTGTTCGCTTTTGTATGGGGAATTTTTATTTGCTACTAGCGTCTCCGCTACTCCCGGATTCTCTGCCTTCCACTGATCCAGCGTCTTATAGACCCAGAAGCCCGAATCCTTGGCGCAGTAGTATTGATGCACCGCCACCGTCGGTATCCAGTCCCAGAACACGAGGCTGTACATCACGAACGCCGCGCCCCAGCCCCAACGCTTCGCGCTCTTGCCGTTCTTGCGCGCATAGCCGATTGCTCCGCGCACCGCCGCAACCGACACCAGCAGGTACACCGCAAAAAACACCAGATACATCAACCCGATCATGAGCCGCTCTCCCTGTTTTCTTTAATAGACATCCATCATCATTACATCACCCACCCGTCACACCGGCGAAGGTCAGTGTCCAGCTTATCAAAAACACTGGGCAAGTCATTGGTTATCCGGCGCAGGCCCGAATCCAGCGGGCTTAATTAAAGGTGTTTGTCCGGCTGTGCCGGAAATTGTTTGACTGTCTGGATTCCGGCCTGCGCCGGAATGACGGTCCAGTACCCGCCCATCAGCCAGATGCAGCTGCCTGCCGCAACGCTGCGCCAGCACTTCGTCGTGGGTGACGAGGATCAGCGTGGTGCCCTGTGCGCGGTTCAGTTCCAGCATCAGTTCGATGATCTGGCTGCCGGTGGCGGCGTCGAGGTTGCCGGTGGGTTCGTCGGCGAACAATATCTTGGGTCGGGTAACAAACGCGCGCGCCAATGCAACGCGTTGTTGCTCGCCGCCGGACAGGTGCTTGGGCAAATGGTGCGCGCGCTGGGTCAATCCGACGCGTTGCAGGGCTTCGGTGGCGCGCTCGCGTGCAGCGGGCGCGGCGTGCAGTTCCAGCGGCAGCATCACATTCTCCAGCGCGGTCAATGCGGGCAGCAACTGGAACGACTGGAACACGAAACCTGCCAGGCGTCCGCGCAAACGCGCGCGGCCGTCTTCGTCGAAGGAGAAAATATCCGTGCCGTCGAGAAACACCGTGCCGCTGGTCGGCGAGTCCAGCCCGGCCAGCAAGCCGAGCAGCGTGGTCTTGCCGGAACCGGACGCGCCGAGTATCGCCAGGCTGTCGCCCGCGTCCACCGTGAAACTTGCTTCGTGCAAAATGGTCAACGGTTGGTCGCCACTCATAACTTGCTTCGTAAGCTTGTCTGCCTGCACAATCGCCATATGAAATCCCTATTCCTGAAAATATTGCTGCTATTTGCAGCGCTCTGGTTACCGCTCCAAGCCCATGCCGCAAACAACATCATGGTGTTCGGCGACAGTCTATCAGCCGGATACGGCCTCGCCATAGACAAAAGTTGGGCCCATTTGTTGCAAAAAGAATTGCAGCACACCGGGTCCGGCTACAGCGTGGTGAATGCCAGCATCAGCGGAGAAACCACCGCCGGCGGCAAACAGCGCATCGCAAAGGCACTGAAGCAATTCAAACCGCAGATCGTGATCGTGGAGCTCGGCGCGAACGACGGGCTGCGCGGCTCACCGATCAAAAACATGGAAGCCAATCTGGATTACATCATCAGAAAGTCGCTTGCCTCGGGCGCGAAGGTGTTATTGCTCGGCATGAAACTGCCGCCCAATTACGGGGTAGCTTACACCACGCAATTCGCAGATGTGTACCTGCGCCTCGCAAAAAAACATCATCTCCCGTTGCTGCCATTCATGCTGGACGGCGTCGGGCCGGACCAGTTCCAGACTGATAATTTGCACCCCACGGCAAACGCCCAGCAGCACATCATGCTGAATGTGATGCGGGAACTCAAACCTCTTCTACGTTAATCAATATGCCAAATCGTCTCGCACAAGAAACCAGTCCCTACCTGCAGCAGCACGCCGACAACCCGGTGGACTGGCATGCATGGAATCCCGAAACGCTGCAACTGGCAAAAGATCAGGACAAACCCATCCTGCTGTCGATCGGTTATTCGGCCTGTCACTGGTGCCATGTGATGGCGCACGAATCGTTCGAAGATATCAACGTCGCCGCGGTAATGAATGAGCTGTTCATCAACATCAAGGTTGACCGGGAAGAACGCCCCGATCTCGACCATATCTACCAGACCGCCCATCATATGCTGACCCGGCGTAACGGCGGCTGGCCATTGACGATGTTTCTCAGCCCGGACGGCACGCCGTTCTTCGGCGGCACCTACTTCCCGAAAGAGGCGCGTCACAATCTCCCGGCTTTCCCCGAACTGCTTGAGCGCGTCGCCGAGGTTTACCACGAGCAACGCGGGGAACTGGCGACACAGGGGGAGCAAATCATCGCGGCACTGGCCGGCATGTTGCCTGAACCGGGGGATACCAATGCCGCGCTGGATGAACAGCCATTAAAACTGGCAGTCAAACAGCACCTGGAGAATTTTGATCCGGTCAACGGCGGTTTCGGCGGCGCGCCAAAATTCCTGCACCCTGCAGAACTCGATCTGCTGCTGCGTCGCAGCCGTGCCACGAACAATGCACAGGCCGCGCATGCCGTACATTTCACATTGCAACAGATGGCGCACGGCGGACTGTATGACCAACTCGGCGGCGGCTTTTGCCGTTACAGCGTGGACGAGCGCTGGGACATCCCGCACTTCGAAAAAATGCTGTATGACAACGGCCAACTGCTGCCCCTGTATTGCGATGCCTGGCAAAGCAGCGGCGATGCACTGTTTGCGCGCGTCGCCGAACAGACCGCTGCCTGGGTGAAGCGCGAGATGCAATCGCCGGAAGGTGGATATTATTCCTCGCTGGATGCCGATTCGGAACACGAGGAAGGCAAGTTCTATGTGTGGCAGCGTGACGAGATTCGTTCGTTGTTGAGCGAGGATGAATACGCGCTGGTCGAACCCTACTACGGCCTGAACCAGCCCGCCAATTTTGAAAATCACGACTGGAATCTGCGCGTCAGCAAGGAACCGGCGCAATTGGCCGAGAACCTGGGACTGAGCCCGGCACTCGCAGCCGAAAGACTGCTCAGCGCGCAGAAAAAATTATTCGCGGCGCGCGAGCTGCGCGTCCGTCCCGGACGCGACGAAAAAATACTCTCCGCATGGAACGGCCTGATGATTACCGGCATGGCGCGTGCGGCGCGGGTGTTCGACAGACCCGACTGGCTGCAGTCGGCGCAGCGGGCGATGGATTTTGTGCGCACCACGCTGTGGCATGACGGCAAGTTATTGGCGACCTACAAGGACGGCAAGGCTCACCTGAACGCCTATCTGGACGACCATGCGTTCCTGCTGAATGCGCTGCTGGAACTATTGCAGGCCGAATACCGCAGTGTCGACCTGGCGTTTGCGACACAGCTCGCCGACGCGCTGCTCTCCCGTTTTGAGGACAGGGAGAACGGCGGATTCTTCTTCACCAGCCACGATCACGAAGTGCTCATCCAGCGCAACAAGATCGGGGCGGACAATGCCACGCCTGCCGGCAACGGTATTGCTGCGCAGGCCCTGCTCCGTCTGTCTGAACTGACCGGAAATAACGAATATGCACAAGCTGCGGAACGCTGCCTGAAACTGTTCTACCCGGCACTGCAGCAGTCTGCCGCTTATCACAGCAGCCTGTGCACAGCACTCGCGGAATATTTGCAGCCCTGTTCCCTGCTGGTATTGCGCGGGGCGGACAATGACACCGCCGCTTGGCGCAACAAGTTGCGCGAGCGCTACCTGCCGGATGTGATGACGATCGTATTGGCCGATGATGCGACAGGCCTGCCCGATGCGCTGAACAAACCGCACCCGGGAGGAAACAACGGGGGAAAAGCCACCGCATGGCTGTGCCATGGCACGCAATGCCTGCCGCCGATTACCGATCCCGACGAGCTACTTGCGATGTTAGTACCAGGCCAGCTCTAGCGCAGGGTCAGCCCGGTTTCCGCAGAAAACCCAAGCGCACTCATCACGCCCACACCGAAGCGTTTTGCCAGGCGGTCTGCAAAATTATCCCTGACGGTATAGTCCACGATATCGCCAGCCTTGATCACATTGCGCGCCACCGAATCCACCGTGCCGTAACCGTCAGCCAATCCCATTTCCACACCCCGCTGACCGTTCCACACCAGCCCGCTGAAAGTGTCGGGAGTTTCCTTGAGGCGTTTGCCGCGGCCTTTTCTGACTACACTGATGAACTGCTGGTGAATTTCCTCGACCATCTGCTTGGCATAGGCCTTTTGCGTTGAATTGAGCGGCGAATAGGGATCCATAAAACCCTTGTTCACCCCGGCCGTGATCAGCCGGCGTTCAACGCCCAGCTTCGCCATGGTGCCGGTGAACCCAAAGCCGTCCATCAGCACACCGATGGAACCGATCAGACTGGCCTTGTCCACGAAAATCTTGTCCGCAGCCACAGCCACGTAATAGCCTCCGGAAGCGCAAATATCATCGACCACCACATACAACGGGATCTGCGGATACTTCGCGCGCAGCCGGTATATCTCGTCATTGATTTCGCCGGCCTGCACCGGGCTCCCGCCCGGGCTGTTGATGCGCAGGATCACACCCTTGGTATTCTTGTCCTTGAACGCATCCTGCAGGCTGGAGATGATATTGTCCGCACTCGCTGCACTGTTTGAAGAAATCACACCCTGCATATCCACCAGTGCGGTATGTTTTCCGGTGCTCAGCGCACCATCACTTTTGCCTATCCAGCCCATGGAAATAAACAACAGGATGAACATGAAAGCCAGCGTCATCGTCTTGAAAAATATCCCCCAATGCCGCGCACGGCGCTGTTCCTGCAGGGAAGAAAACGCCAGTTTTTCCAGCACACCGCGTTCCCAGTTGTTGTCTTGATCGGTCATCGTAATTCCTTTATTTGTTTGTTAGGCGTTAGTTTTGAACCAGGTTCTCAATTCGGCAAAATCCGCCAGCAGCGCAAGCGGATTCAATTCCAGCAACTGTTCCGGTGGATGCGCACCGTGTCCCATCGCTACCGCGTCCACCCCCGCATTCAGCGCCATCTGTACATCGTGGGTGGTATCGCCCACCATCAGGGTGCGCCCGGCACTGACCGCCAATTCATCGATCAGTTCAAACAGCATCGCCGGATTTGGTTTGGAAAGGGTCTGGTCCGCGGTGCGGGTCGCGTGGAAATAGCCTTTCATCGCGGTGGCTTCCAGCGCCCGGTCCAGCCCCGCGCGGCTCTTGCCGGTCGCGACGCCCAGCTGATAACCCGCACCATGCAACTCCGCGATGGTTTCCCGCGCGCCAGCGAACAGCGGAATCGCCTTGTCCTGCGCCAGAAAATGATGGCGGTAGCGTTCCACCAGATCCGGACGCATCGCCTCGGGCATATCGGGCACCGCATAGCGCAGCGCCTGATCCAGACCCAGACCGATCACATGGCGTGCAGTTTCATCGTCGGGAACAGTCAAGCCCAGATCGCGGCACGCCGCCTGTATCGAACCCGAGATCACCGCGGTCGAGTCCATCACCGTGCCGTCCCAGTCGAACACGATCAAATCGTAACGTTTATTCATCACATCATTGCAAAAACGAAGGCGCGGATATTACCACCTTACAGCCTGCCCCCCAACCTGTGACACAATGCGGCCATGCAAAAACCGACCCTACAAAACTGGCTGCTGTACTGCCGCCCCGGCTTCGAACAGGACTGCGCGCAGGAAGCACTGCGCCAGGCGAAACAACAAAAGCCCATCTTGGCCGCAGAACAGCCTGCCATCATTGCCGACAGCGGTTATGTGATCGTCACACTCAACGAACAAAAACTGAATTACCGCGAGTTGATCTTCACACGCCAGCTGGTCCGCCTGCATCACAGCATCGAGCCGCTTTCCGAGCGTGATCGCCTGACACCCATAGTCTCCGCAATCGCCACCCTGCCCGGCACCTTCGGCACGCTGTGGCTGGAAGTGCCGGATACCAACGACGGCAAGTTGCTGGCCGCCTTTACGCGCCGTTTTCAACCTTTGCTGGAGACGGCATTGCGCGAACAGGGCCGCTTGCTGGACGATTCCCGTTCACACCGTTTGCATGTCTTTTTCCCCGACAAAAATTCAGTGCTGATCGGCAGCAGCGATCCGCACAACAGCGCGGATACGATCATGGGTATAAACCGCCAATCCATGCCCGCCGAGGCGCCGAGCCGTTCCACGATGAAACTGGCCGAGGCGATCGAGGTATTTATGGACAAGAGTGAACAGACGCGTTTGTTGCGCCAGGGCATGCAGGCAGTGGATCTGGGCGCGGCACCCGGCGGCTGGACCTGGCAACTGGTCAAGCGCGGCATTCGCGTCACCGCGGTGGACAACGGCCCGATGAAGGGAGTGCTGGCGACTCATCCGCTGGTGCAGCATCTCAAGCAGGATGGTTTCAAATACGCGCCGCACAAGTCCGTGGACTGGCTGGTGTGCGACATGGTGGAAAAACCGTCCCGGGTCGCCGCGCTGGTCGGAGCATGGTTCGCCGCAGGCTGGTGCAAACACGCAATCTTCAATCTGAAACTGCCGATGAAACAGCGTGTCGCCGCACTCGACAGCGCATTGGGCGGCATCCGCAAACAACTGGATGAAGAGGGCATCAACTTCCGCATGATGGCGAAGCAGCTTTACCATGACCGCGAGGAAGTGACCGTGTTTTTGACGAAAACCAAAAAATAAGACGAACCCGAATTTACACGGCAGGCTTTTTGAATATCAGCTAACTTGACCGCTTGCGTGTGTCAGCGCCCTTTATCTTTGGCACTGGTTCCCGGACAGGGAAATCTGTGATGCCCAGCAAATATTGCTCGCCAAGCAATTTGCTTTCCTTGTGGAGGAACTCAAGAAAAGCCTGTGCAACCACAGACAACTGTTTGTCCTTCTGATGAGCCAGATACCAGTGCCGACGGATCGGGAAGCCATCCACATCGAGTATTGCCAATGTATTACTGCTGTGCTCCAACGCGAGGGTATGCGCCGACAGTACCGCGACACCCAGCCCGCCAACCACGGCCTGCTTGATCGCCTCGTTGCTGCCCAATTCCATCCTGACTTTGAGTTTCAGTCCGCGCTCACTGAAAAATTGTTCGGTGGCCAGACGAACCCCCGAGCCCGGTTCACGCATCAGGAACTGTTCTTCCACCAGTCGTTGCGGTGAAATTTTTTTCTTGCCAGCCAGCGGATGGGGGCTGGAAGCCAGCACCACCAGCGGGTTTTCCAGGAAAGGCTCAAATTCCACATCCATGTGTTCAGGCGGCTGTCCGAGCACATACAAGTCGTCCATGTTGTCGGCCATGCGCTGCAACACCCGTTCGCGATTGGTCACCTTGAGCGAGACATCGATACCCGGATAACGCTGGCAAAAAATCCCGAGCAGGCGCGGCACAAAATATTTTGCGGTAGTAATGACGGCCAGGCGCAACTTGCCCGCCTTCACCCCCCTCATGTCCGACATCAGCATCTCAAACCGTTCCAAGCCGTCGAAAATTTCGCGGCAGACTTTGAGCAGTTCGCGCCCCGTGTCGGTCAGGTATATCTTTTTACCGACCTGTTCCAGCAATAGCTGACCGACGATGTCAGTCAATTGCTTGAGCTGGATCGATACCGTCGGCTGAGTGGTGAACAACTCCTCGGCGGCACGGGTGAAGTTCAGATTGCGGGCAACCGCCTCGAACACCTTGAGCTGACGCAGCGTCGCATTCTTTATCACGACATATCTCCAAAAGTTATCATTGACTACAGTCTATCGTCAGAATCAATAAATACAATTATTATTTATGGTTAAACCAGACTATATTGCTCGAACTCTCAACAGAGCCACAGGCCTTTCATAGTGACAAGGCATATGTTTAACCAGAAAAAAGGAGCTTGCAATGGCTATCAAATCATATAACGCAGGTGTTAAGGAGTACAGGCAGACTTATTGGGAGCCTGAATATAAAGTTCAAGATACTGATATTTTAGCCTGCTTCAAAATCACCCCTCAAGCAGGTGTGCCACGTGAAGAAATCGCAGCAGCTGTTGCAGCCGAATCTTCAACCGGCACATGGACCACAGTTTGGACAGATTTGCTGACCGACCTTGATCACTACAAGGGTCGCGCGTACCGCATCGAAGACGTACCCGGCGATGATACCTGTTTCTACGCTTTCGTTGCTTACCCTATCGATTTGTTCGAAGAAGGTTCAGTTGTTAACGTATTCACTTCTCTGGTGGGTAACGTGTTTGGTTTCAAGGCGCTGCGTGCGCTGCGTCTGGAAGACGTGCGCTTCCCTATCGCCTACGTTAAGACTTGCGGTGGCCCACCACAAGGTATCACGATGGAACGCGATATCCTGAACAAGTATGGCCGTCCATTGCTGGGTTGCACAATCAAGCCAAAACTGGGTCTGTCTGCCAAGAACTACGGCCGCGCTGTTTACGAATGTTTGCGCGGTGGTCTGGATCTGACCAAGGACGACGAGAACATCAACAGCCAACCATTCATGCGCTGGCGTGCCCGTTTTGACTTCGTGCAGGAAGCAACACTGAAGGCAGAACGTGAAACAGGCGAGCGTAAAGGTCACTACCTGAACGTGACGGCACCAACACCGGAAGAAATGTACAAACGTGCAGAATACGCAAAGGAAATCGGCGCGCCTATCATTATGCATGACTACCTGACTGGCGGCTTCTGTGCCAACACAGGTTTGGCTAACTGGTGTCGTGACAACGGCATGTTGTTGCACATCCACCGCGCGATGCACGGTGTTATCGACCGTAACCCGCACCATGGTATTCACTTCCGAGTCTTGGCCAAGGCACTGCGTCTGTCCGGTGGTGACCACCTCCACTCCGGTACCGTTGTAGGTAAACTTGAAGGTGACCGCGCGCCAACATTGGGTTTTGTTGACTTGATGCGTGACAGCTTCATCAAGGAAGATCGCGCTCGCGGTATCTTCTTTGACCAGGATTGGGGTTCAATGCCAGGCGTGTTCCCGGTTGCATCCGGCGGTATCCACGTTTGGCACATGCCAGCACTGGTTAACATCTTCGGCGATGATGCTTGTTTGCAGTTTGGCGGCGGTACACTGGGTCACCCATGGGGTAACGCAGCGGGTGCAGCAGCAAACCGCGTGGCATTGGAAGCTTGCGTAGAAGCACGTAACTCGGGCCGTGAACTGGAAAAAGAAGGCAAGGACATTCTGACTAAAGCCGCTGCAAGCAGCCCTGAACTGAAAATCGCGATGGAAACCTGGAAAGAAATCAAGTTCGAATTCGATACAGTGGACAAGCTTGACGTTGCACACAAATAAGCAGTGACCTGTGGCGCATAGGAATGCGCCATGTCAGAATAAATTTAATTTAAAGGAATTAATCATGAGCGAAATGCAAGATTACAAATCACGTGTAAGCGATCCGGCCAGCCGCAAGTTTGAGACTTTCTCTTACCTGCCGGTGATGACCGAAGCGCAAATCAGAAAGCAAATTGAGTACATCGTAAAAAAAGGCTGGAACCCCGGTTTGGAGCACACAGAGCCTGAGCACCTGATGGATAACTACTGGTATATGTGGAAACTGCCAATGTTTGGCGAAACCGATGTTGATGTAATTATGAAAGAAGCTGAAGCGTGTCGCAAAGCCAATCCTAACAACCACATTCGTCTGCTTGCTTATGATAACTACAGACAATCACAGGGTACGAACATGGTAATTTTCCGCGGCAAGACTGTTTAAGCTCAAACAGGTATCCGGGTAGATATGAATCCCCGTTTCCGCAAGGTGGCGGGGATTTTTTACGGAAACTCTCAAAAAGGAAATCGATATGAGCGATATGATCAAGCAATACAAAATCGAAAAGGAACCCTACTACCGCACAGTTGCTGATGAAGTTGATCTTTATGAAGCGGCTTATTCGGTGCGTATGCCGATGATGCTTAAGGGACCTACCGGCTGCGGGAAAACGCGTTTTGTAGAATATATGGCGTGGAAACTGAAAAGGCCATTGATCACGGTTGCGTGTAACGAGGACATGACCGCATCGGATCTGGTGGGACGTTTCCTGTTGGATGCGCAGGGTACGCGCTGGCAGGACGGCCCCTTGGCCATCGCTGCACGCGAAGGTGCAATCTGTTACCTGGATGAGGTGGTCGAAGCACGCCAGGATACAACAGTCGTGATCCATCCACTGACGGATAATCGGCGCATATTACCGCTGGAAAAGAAGGGCGAACTCATCAATGCGCACCCCGATTTCCAATTGGTCATCTCGTATAACCCGGGCTATCAAAGCCTGATGAAGGATTTGAAACAATCCACCAAACAGCGTTTTGGCGCGTTGGATTTCAACTATCCGGCCCATGATACGGAGACGGAAGTCGTCGCGCATGAGAGCAAAATCAGCGCGGAAATTGCAAGCAAGCTGGTGTCGATAGCCGAGCGTGCACGTAATCTCAAGGGCCATGGTCTGGATGAGGGCATCTCCACGCGTATGCTGATATATGCGGGCAATCTGATTGCCAAAGGGGTTGAGTCCAAAGCAGCTTGTCGCGTGGCCTTGGTGAGGCCGATTACAGATGATCCGGACATGCGCGACGCACTGGATGCGGCAGTGACGACGTATTTCTGATTCAGGCTAAATCACACCTAACCTCTGGGAAAATAATATGACACTCTCGTTGGAACATCATACCGAGTTGCTCGAGGACCTGGGTTCGCATGCTGCCGAGATTTTGCAGTCATCCTGGTACGAAGCTACGCGCGTGTTCGGTCCACAGGGATTGGAAAATTACGTGCAGGGCGCGCGCTCACTCAAAAGTCTGGGTCGCGGGGGCGAGTTGGTTATTACCTTTATAGAAAGTGCTCCGAGCATCGCCAAAGAAATCGGTGAAGACTCGGTTGTGGATCTGCTGGACACCGTGATGGCGCTGGCCTCAAAAACCAGCGGCGCGGTGCTGCAGGCCATTATTGCCTCCGCTCCAACCGCGGCCAAACGTTTGGGCGATGCGGCCTTGTTTGGCTCGTATCTGCAATTGGTCAATACCCTGCTCAATCAGGTTCCGCGCGGACTGCGGCCGATGATGGAAAATATCGAGGTGTTGCTGGGGCAACTGACCCTGGGTGGTTTGCGGCGCTGGGCGATCTGGGGTGCACACGCGCACCGTACCAACTTCGAGGAACAGATCAATTACTTCAGTCTGAAATCCAAAGAATCATTGGCCATGTTGCAGAAAGAACGCAAAGGCACGTTGTTTGTAGATGTGCAAAGGCGTATCAATATGTATTTGCGCGCATTGTGGGCGCGTGATTTCTTTATGCGGCCCACCAGCGGCGACTTTGAAGCACGTGAGGGTTACAAGCCTTTTATCGAAGATTATTTTCTGCACCTGCCGGATGCGTTTGATGATTTTGAAGGTGTGCCCGGTCTGGCGTTGTATAGGGCCACGGCGGCACATTGTGCCGCGCATCTGGTATATACCAAGGTGCCTATTTCTGCCGAGGCGCTTAACCCCATGCAGATGGCGGTGATCAGCGTCATTGAGGATGCGCGTGTTGAATCCCTGTCGATACAAGCTTTCCCCGGGCTCAAGCAGATATGGGCCAGGCTGCATACCGTACAAGCCGGACAGGCTGAAACGACAGGAGATTATCTGAACCGTCTGGCGCGTGCACTACTGGACAGCGATTTTCAGGACGATGACCCGTGGATAGCCCATGGCCGCAGCCTGTTCGCACAGGCGGCAGAACGCATGACGGACAACACGATTTCATGGGACATCGGCGTGACGCTGGCGCATGAACTGCTGCAGAAACACCTCTCATACAATCCGCGCACGGATTTGCTGAGTGCGCCCTATCGTGATGACAATCGCTATTTCTGGGAATTTGTGGAATTTGATTTCAACAAGTCCCAGTCGGCGGGCTTTGAGAATATCAAGCAGGTGCGCAAACACGTGTCGGTGATGGAATTCGTTAATGAGATAGATTGCGAAACTGCCGGTGACGATGCGCAGGAAATCTGGGTTATGCCGGAAGAATTCTTTCCCTATGAAGACAACGGTGTCAGCTACAACCAATCCGAGGGTAAGGAGCCTGTTTCAGAGCCCCACCACTATGCAGAATGGGATTATCAGATTCAACTGGAACGCCCGGCCTGGGCAACGGTGCAGGAAAAAAAGTCCAAGGCCGGTGATTTGCAGATCATCGACCAAATTACGGCAGACAACAAACAGATTGCTTCGCGCCTGAAATTTATGCTGGATGCGATGCAACCGCAGGGCGTACAGCGCATACGCAAGCTGGAAGACGGCGATGAAATCGACATCAATGCCGCGATCAGCGGCATGATAGATTTTCGCATGGGCATCCAGCCTGATCCGCGTATCATGATGCGCTCAGTACGGAAAGTGCGTGATATTTCGGTGATGGTTTTGCTGGATTTGTCAGAGTCCACCAATGAAAAGGTGCTGGGGCAGGATCAATCCGTGCTGGATCTGACGCGCCAGGCATGCGTACTATTGTCCGATGCCGTCAACAAAATCGGCGATCCTTTTGCCATTCATGGATTCTGTTCCGACGGGCGGCACGATGTGGAATACTATCGCTTCAAGGATTTCGATCAACCCTACAACGAGCTTCCGAAATCGAGACTGGCCGGGATGACAGGTCAACTCTCTACCCGAATGGGCGCTGCCATCCGACACGCCACACATTTTCTGAATAACCAAAGAACCAGCAAGAAGCTGTTGATGGTTATTACAGACGGTGAACCCGCAGACGTTGATGTGCGCGATCCGCAGTATCTGCGCTACGATGCCAAAAAGTCAGTGGAAGATGCAGCCAGAAACGGAATTTCCACTTTCTGCATGACACTTGATCCCCGCGCCGATCAGTATGTTTCAAGAATCTTCGGTGCGAAAAATTATATGATTGTGGATCAGATTTCACGCTTACCAGAGAAACTACCGCTGTTGTATGCCGGTTTAACACGCTGATAATCAGAACTTGCTGCTGCTCCATGCCGGACTAAAGAGGTATTAAAAATGGTACTCAGATATACAGGCCTGCAAAACGATGAAAACTGCGGTATGACGCATTTTGGGCAAATGGTGAAAGATGGCTGGGTTTTCGGTCTGATTCCCGACACCGAAGACTGCACCGGCTGGGATAGCGGACAAATGCAAAATCTCTACGATAAAATTTGTGTCGAATGGGAAAAGTACGCAAATTTGCCCAGCCTGTTACCGGATGAATTAAAAAAGCGCCATGCAAAGATTTATCAGGATGCCATTAAATATGCAAAAGCGAATGGGTGGGATCCCGAACTGGGTGATGACGATTAACCGGTGCAGTATTATTTTTGCTCATGCGCGGGAAACTTGATCACGCGAGCGTTGCCATCGATCCAGTTCTTGGCGGCGAATTCCCCCAGAGAACGAGCAAATTCGGCTTGTAGCCGAAACATCAGTTGTGCAGAACCGGGCTGGTAATAGCACGCGTCATATGCAACCGGATCTCCCAGCGAACCGCGGGCTTGGGGATGAAAATGGCGCCAGGCTATGTCCACCCAGCATTTGCGTTCGCCATCGAGGAAGATGATTTCCTCCGCATCGATGATCGCCATGTACTGCATGGAACGGATCGGGACGAACAGGCAGTCACTGGGACTGCGGGCGAGCAGGGTATGCGCCAGGTTGTAGGTTATGGCTGGCAGATAACGCGGTTCGCGTGCCAGTTCGCGGTCACGGTAACAGGATATTTCCATGCTCACTCCGGGTTCTGGATGGGGTTGCGGCAATTATCCCAGCTTTGAACTGTTTTGAGGAGCGACACAATGAAATCAAAAAACGCCTATACAACAATTAAAGGATCAGCATGAACAAGTCCATTGATAACAACAACACCAGCCGCAAGCCTGCCAACAAGGTATTGGTCGGAATTCTGACCGGCAGTCCGAACGATCTGCCCACCGTGGTCAAGGTGCGTGATACGCTCACCGAATTGGGCATCACCAGTGAAATCGTGGTGGCCTCCGCGCATCGCACCCCCGACAAGGTAATGGCCTATCTCGATCGCGCGCACAGGGAAGGCGTGCAGGTGCTGATCGGTTGTGCCGGCGTGGCCGCCCACCTGGCGGGCGTGATAGCAGGTCATACCCGCCTGCCGGTGATCGGCCTGCCGCTTTCGGGCGGTGTGATGTCGGGGCTGGATGCCCTGCTCTCCACGGTGCAGATGCCACCGGGCGTACCCGTTGCCACGGTCGCCGTGGACGGGGCAAAGAATGCGGGCATGTTGGCAGCCCGCATCCTCGCGTTGAAATTCCCCGAGATCAATGATGCGCTTGAAGCCGCGGCCAAAAAGGAACGTGCGCGCTACGACCAGACCGCCGATCAGGCACTGGCGCAACTCAAGGCGAAATAAGGGAGCAGTCATGCCACTCGTCCATCTGTCCGACATGATAGGTCATGCATACCGTCATAACTACGCTGTTGGCGCGTTCGGCGTGGGCAACCTGCACTTTCTCGAAGGCATCATGCAGGCGGCGGAAAACTGTCGCGCACCGGTGGTGCTGAATCTGATCGAATCACATTTCGCGAACCAGGATTTTGAAATCCTGATGCCGGCCGTGCAGAAAGCCGCACGACGCGCCACCGTACCGGTGGCGATCAATTTCGACCACGGCACCAGTCTCGCCTCTGCCGAGCGGGCCATCCGTGCCGGCTGCAACGGGGTGATGGTCGACACTTCGGGATTGCCGTTCTCGGACAACCTGTGGCAAACCCGCGACGTCGTCGCAATGGCCCATTCGTGTGGCGTCACGGTTGAAGGGGAACTGGGTTATGTGCCCGGCATCGAGGGTGAGAACGCAAAGAATCATCCGGGTGAACTCGCTTATACGTCAGCCGCAGAGGCTGCCGGATTCGTCGAGCGCACCAACGTGGATTGTCTGGCCGTCTCCATAGGCACCGTGCATGGCAGGATGAAAGGCTTGCCCAAGCTGGATTACGCCAGATTGGCAAAGATCAGGGAAGCCACCTCCGTGCCGCTGGTCATACACGGCGGCACCGGCCTGACCGACGACCAGTTCCGGCGGTTGATCGCCAACGGCGTCGCCAAGATCGATTACTATACCGCGCTTGCCGATATGGCCAATCGCCGCATCAGGGAAAATGTCACAGCCGACCCGAAGGGCAGCCATAGCGCGCTTCTGACGGGTGTCCGCGATACGGTTCGCGAGGAGGCGGAACGTTGCATCCACGTCTGGGGCAGCAGCGGAAGGGCGGCGGAAGTGCTGGCACAATGCCGACCGTGGCATGATGTGGAGCATGTGGTGTTCTACAATATCCCGGCAACGATATCTGAAAGTGAAATCACCGCGATTCTCCGCGAGGGCAAAAAGTCCCTGGAAGCCATCCCCGGTGTGCGCAGCGTCAGCACCCGCCGAACCCTCCAACCCGACGGCCAATACCGTCACTCCCTGTCCGTCAGTCTTGCCAGCAAATCTGCCGTAACGGTTTTCCAGAATCACCCGTCCCAACAGCGTTTTGCCAACACCAGTTTCTGGCCGGTGATCACCGACCACATCACACTTACCCTCGAGGAATGTTGACCAACTTCATATCCGGTTGAATGCACCGGCCGGATGATGAAGTCATCCATTTCCGCAAGATGTCCAAACAGCTATATCATGACCGCGAAGCAGTGACGGTGTGTTTGACACACGCCAAACATCTGCCCACCCCGATTAAACTGCCCATTTGAAATCAACATGAGCGAAAACCATTCACCCCGCGCCGGCTTGATTGCCGCTTTTTTTGCGCTTTGCATCTGGACCGGCTTCATTCTGGTCAGCCGCTATGGCGGAAAGGGTGTATTGACCGGCTGGGACGTGACCGCATTGCGTTTCGGCGTGGGCTCGCTGATCGCGTTGTTTTTTCTGCCCCGCGTGACCCTGCCGCCGTTGAAAGTGACCCTGCTGTTCTCGCTGTTCGGCGGTGTCGGTTATGCAGTCACCGTGTATGCCGCTTTCCGGATGGCGCCAGCGGCTCATGCGGCGGTGCTGCTGCCCGGTTCGCTTCCTTTCAGCACTGCGGTTATCGCATGGCTCTGGCTGCATCAACGGCCGACACCGCAGCAGCGGATTGCACTGATCCTGGTGTTCATCGGGATCTCGTTCACCGCTGCCGACACGTTTTCCCACGGCACACACCTGACCGGCCTGCAACTATTCGGCGACCTGCTGTATTTTTGCGGGTCTGCGATCTGGGCGGTATTCACGCTGCTGCTGCGCCGCCATCCGGTGCCGCCGCTGACTGCCGCAGTCAGTACCACGCTGGGCAGTGCAATCCTGTATCTGCCGGTTTGGTGGCTATTCCTGCCTAGCACGATGGCTCATGCGCCGGTTGCTGAAATTGCAATCCAGGCAGTTTATCAGGGCATCCTGGTGGTATTCGTCGCGATGCTGCTGTATGCCTTTGCGGTCCGCAGTCTCGGTGCCCAGACGGTGACCCTGCTGATGGCCCTCGTGCCCTGCCTGGCATCTGTCGCCGCGGTACCTGTACTGGGCGAACCGCTGACACTGTATACGGTGGCGGGACTGAGCGCGGTTACAATCGGCGCGATACTGGGCGCACGGATTACCCGGCCCAGACCGGCCTGAATTCCATCCGTGTCAGCCCCTGATATCGCGCTTGCGCAACTCGTAATAGGCGACCAGCAGTAGCAAGATTGGCGCACCGAAGCCGACCGTGAACGGGATCAGACGAACAAGCATATCCATCCAGCTTGCATCCTGGGTGATGCTGCGCCATATCGTCAGTGCAATCGGGGTCAGCAAAAATACGATGGTCGGGAGCAGAAACCACAACGAACCCTTGCCGCCGGCTTTGGCCAGGCGCGCAGAAAAAAAAGTCACCACCGCGACCACGACGGCCGATACTGCGCCCCAGGCCGTCCCGAAAAAGCCGGATATCACCGCACCAATCTGAAAAACAAGCAGAAGTGCGATTGCCATTGCTATGATGTATTTAAGTGTCCTGTCCGACATGATGCCTCCCGATTCCGCTGTATGCATACGGGTGGTAGTATGATCCGGCCGTGTAAAATATCCAACCAAAATCCAGACCGGGAGCAACGCGCATGAATATATTGCTGGAGACATATTACAAGCTCGAGGAAGTGGCCTCCGTTCCGTGGTTCTCCATTGCCGACACGCAAATCAACCTGGTCCGGGTGGTCGGCTTGGCGATCATACTGGCGACGGTCTGGCGTATCGGCATGTCGATTGAAAAACTGATTACCCGATTGGGGCGTGAAAAGAACAAAGCGGTCAGCCCGGGCTGGTATGCGCTGAGTCGCATGAGTCGCTATGCCATCTGGATCATCGGATTCATGGTCGGACTCAACTACGTCGGCTTTGACATGGCCAGCTTCGCGGTGATCGGCGCCGCGATCGGTGTCGGGGTTGGCTTTGGCCTGCAGAACATCATCAGCAATTTTGTCTCCGGGATCATTATTCTGATCGAGGGAATCATCAAGGTTGACGACTTCGTCGATCTCCAGTCCGGGGTCATGGGAAAAGTCATCGAAATCAATTTGCGTTACACGCGCATCACCACGTCCGACCTGATCGATATCATCGTGCCCAATTCCGAATTCATCACCGGCAGGATAGTCAACTGGACCCTGGGAGAGCGCACACGGCGCATCCATGTCCCGTTCGGTGTTGCTTACGGCACCGACAAAGAGCTGGTCCGGCAGGCGGGCATCGCTGCCGCAGCCAGCATCACCGGCACCGTGCAACAGCCCGGGCGCGAACCCGATGTGTGGCTGGTCGGGTTCGGGGACAGCAGCCTGAATTTCGAGCTGGTGGTGTGGGTCGGGCCAAGCACGATTACCTCGCCCGGAAAAACACAAGCCACGTTTTTATGGGCGATCGAGGACGAACTCGGGAAACGAAATATCGAAATCCCGTTCCCGCAACGGGACTTGCATATACGTTCGGGAACGCTGGCGGTCAGGCTGGACAAGACCGACTGAAGCTGCGGAATTTCCCGTGCCCAGTCCGGGCACGCGCATCAATGCAGTTTCACCTGCGGATCAATACCCTTGCGCAGGAAATGCAGCAAACTGATCAGCAATGCACGCGGCCATCCGTACAGTGCAGCCTGATGCATCTTGTACAGCATTAGATAGACAAAGCGGGCGATAAAACCCGAGACCATCAGGCTGCCCGCTAGCCCGCCCATCAGACTACCAACCGTACTGTAATGCCCCATGGCGACCAGCGAGCCAAAGTCCCGGTATGTGTAATCCAGCGGCGGCTTCCCCCTGAGACGGCGCGCCAGCGTCTTTGACAATGTCGATGCCTGTTGATGGGCGGCCTGGGCACGCGGCGGAACATCGTTTCCCGGTTCGTCCATCGGACAGGCTGCGCAGTCCCCGATCGCGAAGATATTTTCGTCGCGCGTGCACTGCAGGTTGCGTTTTACCACCAACTGGTTGATGCGGTTGGTTTCCAGTCCGGCAATATTTTTCAAAAACTCCGGCGCCTTGATACCGGCCGCCCAGACCTTGATCGCAGCCGGAACAATGATGCCCGACGCGGAAACGATACCTTGCGCGTTGACTTCCACGACACGCTGGCTGAGGTGCACGGTTACGCCGAGCAAATCCAGTTCGTGCATGACCGCATCGGAAAGTCGCCGCGGCAGCGCCGGGAGAATGTTCGGGCCGGCCTCAATCACGTGCAGCTTGATGTCCTCCGCAGGATCGATCGTATCCAGCCCGTAAGCGGAAACAAGACGGGTAACGTGATGCAACTGGGCGGCAAGCTCCACCCCGGTTGCGCCCGCGCCCACGATCGCGACATCCAATTGTCCCTGTTTGAACGGCTTCCCCTGAGTGTGCGCCTTGAGCATGCTGTTGAGCAAATTTTTCTGGAAACGCTCCGCCTGTCCGGTGCTGTCGAGAAAAAAACAATTCTCCTGCACACCCGGGATGCCGAAATCGTTGCTCAGGCTACCCACGGCAAATACCAGTGTGTCGTAGCCGAAGCGACGCTCGGGAATAATCTCATCTCCCTCCTCGCTCAAGGTCGGCGCCAGCAGCACCTCCTTGCGTTCGCGATCCAGACCGATCACCCGGCCCAAACGGTAGCGAAAATGATTCCAGCTCGCCTGGGCCAAATATTCCAGTTCGTCCTCGGATGAATCCAGGGTTCCTGCCGCAATCTCATGCAACAGCGGTTTCCAGATATGGGTGCGGCTGGAGTCGATCAGCGTGATGTCGGCAAGATGCTTTTTGCCAAGCTTTTTGCCCAGCTTGGTTGCCAGTTCCAGACCGGCGGCTCCACCGCCAACGATGATGATGTGATGCAGTTGAGCCATGTCGCGAATGCGTTT
>JBDTCC010000115.1:0-22135 GCA_039923775.1 Gallionella sp.
CGCGGATCGAGTGCACGCGCATAGCCTTCGATCCGTTCCAGCAGCGCGACTTTGTCCGCGTCCTTGAGGCTGGCGATCGGATCGTGCGACAGGTAGATTTCACGCCTCGAACCGCGATGCAGCATCGGTACGGATTGTGTGCCGCCCTGCCGCGCGATCGCCCGCGTTGCTTGCGCCGCGCTGTCCAGAGCATTCAGGCTGATGTCGTCGGAATAGGCAAAGGCGGTCTTCTCGCCGCTCACCGCGCGCACCCCGACACCCTGATCGATGCTGAAACTGCCGGACTTGACGATGCCCTCCTCCAGAGACCAGCTTTCCGCGCGACTGTACTGAAAATACAAATCGGCGTAATCAAGCTTGTGCGCCATCATGCTGGCAAAGACCTGTTCAATGTGACTTGCTTCGATGGAGTACGGCACCAGCAGCGATTGCTGGGCGGTGGCGAACAGCTTGTCGAACGGAGCTTTTTGCTGCTGTAGCGTATTCATTACAATGTTTTCCTTAATCATGCACAACTGAATAAAATTCGATGCGTGAGTGCGGGCAGGCTGGCCCGCAGACTCGCCTGATAGGATGGATTTACATCGGCAACCACCACACCGGAGCCGCGCGGCAAACGATCCAGTACTCTGCCCCAGGGGTCGACGATCATGCTGTTACCATGCGTCTCTCGTCCGTTAACATGATAGCCACCCTGCGCGGCGGCAATCACATAGGACAGGTTTTCAATGGCACGCGCGCGCACCAACACTTCCCAGTGCATCTTCCCTGTGGTCTCGGTGAATGCGGATGGCAACACAATGATGTCCACATCTTTCATCGAGCGAAACAGCTCGGGGAAGCGCAGGTCATAACAGACCGCCAGACCAATCCGCCCGAACGGGCTGTCTATCACCACCACTTTATTGCCGGGCTCTATCGTGTTCGCTTCATGATAATTTTCGTTGCCCAGTTCCATATTGAACAAATGAATTTTGTCATAGCGTCCCACCTGCTCACCGCGTTCGTCGAACACCAGGCAAGTATTAATCACTTTGTCCGGTGTGCTCGCCGCCAGCGGGATTGAGCCACCCACCAGCCAGATCTTGTACTGCCGTGCCGCTGCACTGAGGAACGACTGAATCTCGCCCTGCCCCGCCTGCTCGCGCACCTTGATTTTGTCCTGTTCCATCATACCCATGATGGCGAAAAATTCCGGCAACACCACCAGTCGCGCGCCCTTTTCGGCGGCATTGGCGATCAGTCGCCGCGCTTCGCTCAGATTACCCGCGACATTCGGGCCAGAAGCCATCTGAATGGCGGCCACCTTGAACGCGTTGATTTGCGCTGCGATCCGTTGTTGTGTGCTATCACCTGTCGGCATAATTTTCATCCTATTTACCCGGGTTGCTTTGTTTTTTTTCTGTCGCGACCCCGCCAACCTTGACCACGCTTGGGTCGCTCCATGATCCGCTGACATTGTATTCAAATGAAGCCAACTTATCGAGTGGATTACCCAAAACCTTGTTGACGATGAGAGATCCGATGCCCACCACCGGGCTGATGGCAAAGGCGCTGATCAGCGATACACTGTCACCCAGCGTCGGTAATATCCGCACCGTCAGATTTTGCGTTTCATTTTTCAAATCAACCTTGCCTTTCAGGGTCACTTTGGCGGACGATCCATAAATGTGGAAATCCTGGCTCTCGATGACACCGTCCTTGATGGTGGCCTTGCCATTGATATTATCGAACTGAAACCCCTCGCTAAACACGTCGGTAAAACCCAGGGCGATATGTTTGGGCAAATCCTGCAAACTGAGCACACCGAGCAATTTGCCGGCGCCGGGGTCCATTTTCAGGAACTGTCCCTTGCCGGCATCCAGCTTGAGCGTGCCATTCAACGTGGCAGAGCTGTATTCGTCGGGTGTGCCCGGCCATGACAAATCAGCCACCAGCCGGCCACTTCCGCCCTTGACTGTATTGGGGTATCCGGAGCGATCGAGTATCTTTCCGGCATCGCTGATATCCAGCATCATATTCAGTTGTGTCTGCAGTTGTCCCTGTGCATCGCTCCAGACCCCGCTGCCAACCAGCCTGCCATCCGGGTTGGTAATGTTCAGGCGGCGCAACAACCAGTCCTTGTTTTCCGGATGCCCGATCAGTTCGAAGCGGCCGATATGCTTTTCTCTGACATATAAATTCTCGATCGAGATATCGACTGCCGGAATGCTGCCTGGATGTATCTTGCCTGCCGGGCCTGTTTTGACCGGAGCAGGTTTGAACGGTTCGGTCGACGGTGAAGGCACTTCCGTTTGCGCTTCGCCCGACCATTGCAGATTGCTCAAACGCGCGCGGAACAGGCTGCCGGTATTATACCCGTGAGGTTCCCAAACCACTTCACCGTTCAACCCCTTGCTGGACAACCGCGCAGCCAGTCCGTCACCACGCCTGCCGGCAGTCACATGTATCTTGCTGAAACGCTGGCCATAACCCGTCAGTTTTTCGATACGCAGATTTGCACCGGCGATGGGAAATGTCGTGCCATAACCGGCCGTCTGATCAGCGTTATCTGCTGGCTTTGCGGAGTGGTTGGCTGAAGCACCGGCAGATTTTCCTTTGCTCTTACTCCCGTTGTCCGCGCCACCTGCCAGCCCCCCCCATCCTTCCACCGATAATTCGGGCAAGTCACCGGACAACCACACACCGTCCCTGCCTCGTGACGGTTTCTTCGTCTTGTTTGATGCATGGGGTTTGCCGCGGGCGCCGAAACCGACCGTGCCGCGCTTGACCATCATCGTGCCACCCTGGTTTTGACGCTCCAGTCGCGCGCTGAACAGATTTCCCAGGCTCGCCGTGATCACATCCTGCCCCTCGGCCACAGTGCCCTCCGCCCCGGCACAAGGCTCCGTGCATTTTTCCCGGCGCTTGGACCGCTTGGGCAAAATCAGAACAGGGTTCTTTTCCAGGCGCAGCGGTAAGACATCGTTGGCGCTTTTGGCAAAAGGTTGCGGCAAACTGGAACTGATCCCCTGCAAGTCAGACTTGATAATGATCTGTGTGGAATTTTTATTCGCGCTGATATTGGCATCCCAGTCCGTACTGCCATGCAGATAATCCAGCACGGGATAGGTCTCGATCCTGTGCAAAGCATCAACATTGCTGCGCCCTTTAACAGTGGCATGGACCCCGCCATCCACGTCGTTCTGCACATTGATGCTGGCTTTCCCGCCCAGTATTTCCGCAGATACACCATTGGCGTGCATGCCTGATTCCGTGAACATCAAGGTTCCGCGCGTGTTGCGCAACAATGGTACATCCTTGCCCAGATCGATATTGTTATCCTGGACCTTGATCGTTCCCGACACCTTGACCGGCTGGTCGCCCGACAGTGGAATACGCGCAGACAAATCCAGCTTCCCGCTGCCCGTGGCTCTGACACCATCGGTAAATCCATCTATGTAGCCCCGCACCGGACTTTTCTGGACAAAGTTCAGAAATGAATTGCTTGCGCCTGTCGCCTCGCCTTTTATTTCCAGAACCGGATCCTTGCTCGTCAAGTCCGGTATCGTTACCGTGACGTTATGCAACCGCGTGTCGAGTATGGTGGCCGATGGCGACTCTACATCCAGCCTGTTGCCGCGGATCAGGAATTCACCCGAGATGTTTTCGATACGCGGCCAGTTTTTGTCGAATTCCATCACCGCATCCTGTGCGTGCCCACCGATTTCAAACAGCACTTTCTTTTTTCCGTCCGGTGGAAAGTCACTCAGATTGCCCTTGATACGGATACGAAAATCTTCGGTATGGCCGGCCAGTAATGCGCCGTTCAGCCAGTCGTTGCCTTTCCTGTCCAGCGCGATCAGCGGGGTATACCGGGCAGCGCGACGGATATCGCCACGCGTCAACTTGCCGGTCAAATCCAGCACGCCCAGTGTGCCGGCCTGGGTATGGTAACTGCCAAACAAATTGCCGGCCAGATCGTCGTTGGTGATCGCAATGTTGTCTACATTAATCGCCAGCTCCCCGTTTTTGTGCTGCCAACCGGCTTGTCCGATCAAAGTGGAGAAAGTCAGCGGTTCGCGCATCACTCCCGGTGCGTCCACGATCATTCGTCGGGCATTGATGCTCACCCTGCCGCTCGCTTCGCTGCCATCCACGTCCCCCGTCAAACCGGAAAGACCAGGCATCTTGCCGACCTGGTTTACCGCAAGATTCTCAAAATGCGCTTTGAGCTTGTAGCTATACCGTGTTCCGGGCGAGCCCTGCCATTGCGCATCGAGATTGGACACCACTCCACTCGGGGCATACGCATCCAGGCGCTCGCGCAGACCGGCTTCCATCGGCAGGTATTTTGCCAGTTCGGCAAGGCCCTTCAATCGAAGCTGATTGGCGTGCATTTCTCCGTTTGAGGTTTTGCTGCCGGGCTGTTGATCGCCTGAATCGACGGTTTTGAAATAGAAATCCGTGGGTTCAAAATTGGGTCCGTCCTGCAATTTCATCGCCAGATTCCTGGTGGAAACCTCGAAGCCGCCTGCCACCTGTTGCCATGAGGCACGCCCCCGCAATTCAAGTAAAGTCATTTCGGGCAGATTGTCGCCGAGCGTGGTAACTACATCGCGCAGGTCCAGATCGGCCGTAACCTGTGTCACCTTGCCATTGTTGATCCCCAGCCAACCGCGCAGCGCGCCCCGGCCGCGACTGAATTCGCCGGGCAAATCCAGCCATGGTCGCCAGGCGGTCACATCGGTGTAATCAAGCCGTGTATACAGCCGCCCGTGCCAATCCTCGAAGTTATCGAAACTTGACCCGTAAAACTCTCCGCGCACATCCAGCGGAGTCGACAGTTCGTTTGGCGGTATCGCCTGCAAGGCAAAACTGTGTTTGCTGAATATATTATGAATACGCAAATTAACCTGTTGCAACACCAGCGGCGGCGCTCCGCGCTTTCCGTCTATCCAGACGATCAGGGCATTGCGCACCACCAGATTAGACTGATGTAACAGCCAGTCCGAGAGGTCATTGTTGCCACCCTGCCTGGACAGTACCAGATTGCCGATAAAAAACTTTCCTTCTTCATCCCGGCGTATCAACAGCTCGGGCCTGTCTATTTCCAGGCTGGCCAGACGAAGTTCGGCGGTGAACAGGGACATCCAGGACAGGCTGCTGTCAATGCGCTTGAATGCCAGTGCAGTCTGCTGATGGTCATCCAGTATGCGCACATCGGTAAAATTGAGGTGGGGCAGAAATCCCCGCCATTCGCCCTGTATATTGCCGATGGTGACCGGATTTCCTATCGCGGCCGACAATGAAGTCGTGATCCTGTCATGATATTGCTCTATATCCGGCAACAGCCAATAGCGTAGTGCCATGATGGAGAAGGCGATCAGCACGGCCGCAAACACCGATACCACGATGGCGAGTCGCGTCAGCCAGTTCAAACTGTGCCAAAGCAAACGGATGGGGAGCGAATTCAACATTGAATAAACCAGGGCGCAAATACGCCGCAACTGTGGCTAAAACCTATAATTGTAAGACAATGCACATTCTAACTTAAGGAACACATGAATATCGTGAACTCGATTCCCCCGACATTCGCCGACCTGCTGCAAAAAACCCTGCATTGCAGTCGTTATGCCAAAAGGACACTTGAGACAGACCAGCACCTGCTCGATTGGTTGCAAAAGAATTACACCACATCGTGCAGTCGTGAAGAAATGCGCGACTTGCTGCTGCTTTCCGGGCTCGACCTGGACAATGAAGCCCAATTGGCATGCGCCATACGCAAGTTGCGCAAGCAGGTGATGATCAAACTGATACTGCGCGACCTCAATGATTTGGCCGATCTTGACGAAATAATGCAAACCATGACCGCACTGGCGGAGGAGTGCGTGCAACGCGCGCAAACCTGTTTGACGCGAACGCTGTATGAGCAATTCGGCAGGCCCTCAGACAAGACCGGCGCTGCAACACAGGAACTGCTGGTCATTGCCATGGGAAAACTGGGTGGCGGGGAACTGAATGTATCATCTGATATAGATTTGATTTTTGTCTATCCGGAAGACGGCGAAACCGACGGCAGCCACAAACTGAGCAACAACGAATTCTTTACCAGACTGGGTCGCCGCATGATCAACATGATCAGCGAACATACCGCCGACGGATATGTGTTCCGCGTGGACATGCGGTTGCGTCCCTACGGCGATAGCGGGCCACTGGTCATGAGCTTTGCCGCATTGGAAGAATACCTGATCAGGCAGGGCCGGGAATGGGAGCGGTATGCCTGGATCAAGGCACGCGTCATCGCACCTGCCGAGAACCCGCAACAGCCCGGTTCGCTGGCAAACGAACTGATCCAGCTTGTACGACCGTTCGTTTACCGAAAATACCTGGACTTTGGCACAATCGATTCAATGCGCAAGCTGCATGCCCAGATCCGCCACGAAGTACAACGTCGCAGCCGGCTCAACAACATCAAGCTCGGGCCGGGTGGCATACGAGAAATCGAGTTCACCGCACAGGTATTCCAATTGATACGCGGCGGAAGCGATGCCAGATTGCGTATCCGCCCCACCCGCAGCGTACTCCAACAGTTACGCGAAAACGCCCAATTACCAGCGCCAAAGGTTGCGGCACTGGATGAAGCCTACGTTTTTCTGCGTAATCTGGAACACCGCCTGCAATATCTGGACGACCAGCAAACCCAGGAATTACCCGAACAAACCGAAGATCGGGAAATCATCGCGTATGCCATGGGCTATGCGGATTACAGCGCGCTGTTGAAAGAGCTTGATCGCCACCGCGCGCTGGTCAGCGGACAATTCGAACAGATATTCGGTGCCAGGCAGGCAGGACCCGCCACAACACCGTCGGTCGGCCACCCGAACGATCTGCAACTATGGCGCGAGGGAACAAGCGCAGATGAACTTGATAGCGCCCTTAAAAAACTGGGCTATCCCGACTCACAGAACAGCGCGCAGCGCCTGCTGCAATTGCGCCGCAGCAACCGCTATCAGCAACTCCCCGAATTGAGTAAACAGCGGCTGGACCGGCTAATCCCGCAATTCATCACCCTGAGCGCACAGCACAGCGATCCTGATGCAACGCTGTCCAGGCTGATGACTTTGCTGGAAGGTGTCAGCGGACGCGCGTCCTATCTCGCTTTTCTGGCGGAATATCCCCAGGCCTTGCAGCGATTGACCCAACTGGTCGCCGCCAGCAGCTGGGCCAGCGAGTACATGACACTGCACCCGGCGCTGCTGGATGAATTGCTGGATGCACGCGAAATGTACCAGCCGCCACAGTGGCAGCAGCTCGATCGCGACCTGCAAACCCGCCTGGACGACTGTTCAGATGAGGCCGAGCAGCAACTGGATGTGTTGCGCCATACACAACAGGAACAAACCTTCCACCTGCTGGCGATGGATCTGCAAGGCTTGCTGCCCCTTGAAACGCTCTGTGACCACCTGAGTGAACTGGCTGATTTGATGCTGCGTCATGTGCTGAAGCTGAGTTGGGCTACCGTGCGCAAGCGGCATCGCGATGTGCCAGAGTTTGCCATCATCGCGTATGGCAAACTCGGCGGCAGGGAGCTTGGTTATGCATCCGATCTGGATTTGATTTTTTTATACGAGGACGATCATCCGGATGCCCAGGAAAACTACGCGCGTCTGGCACAACGCATCAACACGATGTTGAGCAGCTACACTTCGTCGGGGCGTTTGTACGAAACCGATTTGCGCCTGCGTCCCAACGGCGCAAGCGGTTTGCTGGTGAGTTCGGTTGCGGCATTTGCCAACTATCAGCAGAATGAGGCGTGGCTCTGGGAACATCAGGCTTTGACGCGCGCACGCTTCAGTGCGGGTGACGCCAGAATCGGGGCGACCTTCGACGATATCCGCCGGCAGGTGCTTTGTCAGGAACGCGAATTGAAGAGCCTGCGCCAGGATATCCTGACAATGCGGCAGAAGATGCACGACGGCCATCCGAATGACAGCGGCCTGTTCGATATCAAGCATGACAGCGGCGGCATGGTAGACATAGAGTTCATGGTGCAATATCTGGTCCTGGCGTACGCCCGCCAATTCCCGCAACTATCCGCCAATGTCGGCAATCTGGCTTTGCTCAAACTCGCCGGTGAGCTTGATCTTATCCCGGCCGAACTCGCCGAACAGGTCCGTCTGCTATATCGCAACTTGCGTCAGACACAACATCGCATGAGACTCAACAACCTGTCGCCATGTCGAATGGAGCAAGACAGGATCGAAACCTTGGCGTGCAGGAAATTATGGGACAGACTATTTGGAAATACCCTGGGAGCGAGCAGAACCGAGCCTCTCTGATGCCGAGTAACGGCCTGATGCTTCACCGTTCAATCGTCCGGTAAGGCGGTACATGACCATTTCGCCTTTGCCCTTGACGTTTATAGTGGCCGGCGGTTCGAACGAATAGTCGTAGCGGATGCGATTATAGGTGGTCTTGTCCACCTGGATGACCCCTTCAACGGCCTCATCGGTGAGCCTGCTGGCAACGTTCACCGTATCTCCCCACAGATCATAGATGAAGCGCTTGGTACCGATTACCCCGGCAACCACAGGCCCGGTGGCTATGCCGCAATGAATACTCATATTAAAAGGGGACAGATCCGGATGCTTGAGCACAAAGTCACGCATCTCCAAAGCCAGATTTGCAATGTCATTGGTGTAATTTGAATTGACATGATTCAATCCGCCCACCGCCATATAGGCATCACCGATCGTCTTGATTTTCTCCAGGTCATATTTTTCGCACAGCTGGTCAAACCCCGAAAAAATCGTATTAAGCAAACCCACCATCTGTTCGGGGGAGAGGGATTCAGTAAGCTGGGTGAAATTCACCAGATCCGCAAACATCACCGTTACATCGGCATGCCCATCCGCAATCAAACCCTCATGATTCTTGAGCCGGTGCGCAATACTGCTGGGCAGCACATTCAGCAGCACCCGTTCGGATTTTTTCTGCTCTTCAGCCAGCAGTTGATGCTGCTGGTCGAGCTGCTCCTTGATCTTGTCCATTGCCACGACAAAGTGACGCACCAGAAAATAAATGATGGAAGACATGGCCGCAAAATTGAGCGCGAAAAAAAAACCGATGGTTTTCATCGCCACTCCGCTGGAATTACCGTTACCGAGGTAGAAATCAAACCCTCCCGATACCACCGTCATCACCATGTAAGCGACGAACCATGGAATGGAATCTCGCCAGCCCTTGGCCACCAGCGCGCCTATCGGCGCGAGCAAAGCCCAGAGCATCACACCGCTGGCGGTGACCGCGCTACCGATGCTCCATTGCATGATGAACGGGACAAACAGGAACAAACTCAGTTGGACAAAACGGAATATTTCAAAATTCTTGTATCTTGAATAGTGCAGCAGCGAAGCAACAGAAATCAACTGGTAAGCCAGGGGAACAGTGGTCGAGAAGTGTATCCCCATTGCCCAGTAAATCGCCAGCCACAATACCACGGCAAGATTCATGAAGGCACAGGCAAAGATCAGCAAATCCCTGTGTAATTTATCCTCTTGTGCGTATGGTTTTTCTTCGCTGACTGCGGGTGTAGTTTGCATTTGTTTGATCTTTGAGAAAAACCTGCCGAGACTCGAATTCTGGCATACAGATACCCATATATCCAATCATACCCGAATTAACCGCGAAGGAAACAAGCGAAATATGTCGAAAACTTTACCAGGTTTATTCATAAGTCGGCCGGAAAGGGCTAAAATGCGCGCTTCAAAACCAACCAAATTTTAAAGGAACCCTCAATTATGTCCATGTCGATGTCCGACCGCGACGGTTTTATCTGGTATGACGGCAAGCTCGTGCCTTGGCGCGATGCCACCACCCATGTGCTGACACACACACTCCACTACGGCATGGGCGTATTTGAGGGCTTGCGCGCATACAAGGCAGCGAAGGGTACGGCCATCTTCCGATTGCAGGAGCATACCGACCGCCTGTTCAATTCCGCGCACATCTTTCAGATGAAGATGCCCTACGACAAAGCAACCATCAACGCGGCGCAACTCGAAGTGGTGCGGGCCAACAAACTGGAATCCTGCTACATCCGCCCGATCTGCTTTTATGGTTCGGAAGCGATGGGAATCTCTGCAAAAACCCTGTCCACACACATTGCAATCGCCGCCTGGCCTTGGGGAGCCTATCTTGGCGATGACGGCATGCAAAAAGGCATACGCGTCAAGACCTCCAGTTTTACCCGGCATCATGTCAATGTGAACATGTGCCGTGCCAAGTCGGTGACAACTTATACCAATTCGATACTGGCGCATCAGGAAGCCGACAATGATAAGTATGACGAAGCGCTGCTGCTCGATGTGGACGGCTACGTTGCGGAAGGTGCCGGCGAAAATATCTTCATCGTAAAAAAAGGCAAGCTGTACACTCCCGACCTGACGGCCTGTCTGGAAGGTATCACACGCGATTCAATCTTCACCCTGGCCAGGGAAATGGGAATCGAAATCATTGAAAAACGCATTACACGCGATGAGGTCTATTGCGCCGATGAAGCCTTTTTTACCGGCACGGCCGCCGAGGTCACGCCGATTCGTGAACTCGATCGCCGCACCATCGGCAGCGGTTCCCGCGGCCCGATTACTGCCAGGCTGCAACAGGCATTCTTTGATTGTGTTGCCGGAAATCATCCCCAGCATACCGACTGGCTCAGCTATGTTTAACCCGGCGTCCGGAGAAATATCGTGAACAAACAGAACATCACACAACGTTATATCGAAGTGACCGCCGGTGATCTGCCGCTTGCCTGCCCGATGCCGAACATGAATATCTGGAACGCACATCCAAAAGTCATGATCCCTCTGGATCATGGCGGTGAAGCACGTTGTCCGTATTGCGGCACTCTGTATAAATTCAAGGGCGAGCTGCCTAAAGCGCACCACTAAAAATCGTGGGGCGGGGTTGCGTCACCCTGCCCTGCCTCCAAAGACATAATGTACAAAATTCTCATCATCGGCCCCAGCTGGGTTGGAGACGCCATGCTGATGCAGCCTATGCTGCTGCGTCTCAAACAGCGTCATCCTGAATGCCAGATCGATGTGCTGGCTCCGCCGTGGACAGCCGCACTGTTGCACGCCATGCCGGAAATCCACGAGGTCATCATCAATCCGTTTCCACATGGGGCATTGCGGCTAGTCGCACGTTACCGGCTGGGGAAACAATTGCGCGGCGCGCAATATGACCAGGCCATCGTGCTCCCAAACTCGCTGAAATCGGCGCTCGTTCCATTTTTTTCGCACATACCGCAACGTACCGGATTTGTCGGGGAAAGCCGCTATGGGTTGCTCAACGATGCGCGCAAACTCGACAAGCGGGTCTTGCCACTGATGGTGGAACGCTTCGCGCAACTGGCAGAGGACAGTCTGGGGGAAATCCCCCGTCCGCTGGCCAACCCCAGACTGGAGATTTCCGCAGCCCAGCGGGATGCAACGCTGCAAAAGTTGGGGTTAACGACGGACAAACCCGTTGCGGTGTTTTGTCCCGGTGCCGAATACGGTCCTGCCAAGCGCTGGCCCGCAACCTATTTTGCGGAAATTGCACAACGTCTGCAGAACCGGGGCTATGCAGTCTGGCTGTTAGGTTCTGCCAAAGACAAGGAAGTTGCGGACAAGATCACGGCACTGGGCAATTCCGAGTGTCGCAACCTGTGCGGTGTTACCGATCTGACGGAAGCCATCGCACTGCTATCATGCGCGCAACTGGTTCTCAGCAACGATTCCGGCCTGATGCATCTGGCGGCCGCACTGGATCGCCCGATGCTGGCCCTGTTCGGTTCGAGCAGCCCGCAATTCACGCCACCGCTCTCGGCATATGCCAAGATCATGAAACTGGATATGAAGTGCAGTCCCTGTTTCAAGCGTGAATGCCCACTGGGCCACTTCGACTGCATGAAGCAACTCACCCCCGACCTGGTATGGAAAAATCTGCAACGAATCGATCACAAGCTGAATGCTTTGTAGAGATATTTAGCCACCAGTGGTACAGAAAAAATTCGAGGCACAAAATGCAGAACCCACCCAAAGAAATCTTCAAGGCCTATGACATACGCGGCATCGTCGGCAAGACGCTGACGCCCGAAGTGGTAGAAGCCATCGGGCATGCGATCGGTTCCGAGGCCGTAACTCGCGGACAGGACAGCATTGCCATCGGACGCGACGGCAGGCTGTCCGGTCCGGAATTGATCGCCGCCCTGGCCAAAGGAATTCAGAAAAGTGGTATCAACGTGATCGACGTCGGTTGCGTGCCCACTCCGATGGTGTATTTCGCCGCCTTCCAGTTGCAAACCAATTGCGCGGTGATGCTCACCGGCAGTCACAATCCGCCGGATTACAACGGCCTGAAGATGGTGCTGGGGGGTGAAACCCTGTCGGGTGAAACCATTCAGCAATTGCGCATGCGCATCGAACAGAACAAGCTTGCGCACGGAAAAGGCAACTACACGCAACGCGATATCAGCGCCGAGTATCTCGCCCGTATCGTTTCCGACATCAAGCTGGCCCGTCCCATGCGTGTAACAGTGGATTGTGGCAATGGCGTGGCAGGCGCCTATGTCGCCGAGTTGTATCGCCAACTTGGTTGCGAAGTGCGGGAAATGTACTGCGAGGTTGACGGGCATTTCCCCAACCATCATCCCGACCCCTCCGACCCCCGCAATTTGCAGGATCTGATTGCCGCATTGCGTGATAACGACAGCGAGTTGGGACTGGCATTCGACGGCGATGGCGACCGGCTCGGCGTGGTGACCAAAGACGGCAAGATCATCTACCCGGACCGGCAACTGATGCTGTTCGCCGCCGATGTACTGAGCCGCAATTCCGGTGCTGAAATCATCTTCGACATCAAATCAACGCGCAACCTGTTCGGCTGGATACGATCACACGGTGGCAAACCAACGCTATGGAAAACCGGACACTCCCTGGTCAAAGCCAAGATGCGTGAAACCGGCGCACTACTTGCCGGCGAAATGAGCGGCCATGTGTTCTTCAAGGAACGCTGGTATGGTTTCGATGACGGGTTATATACCGGCGCGCGTTTGCTGGAAATCCTGAGCCGGGTACAGGATCCAAGCGCAACACTGAATGCATTGCCGGATGCGGTCTGTACACCGGAACTGCACATGCATACTGCAGAAGGTGAAAACCACGAACTGATCGCACGGCTGCAACAGACTGCAAAGTTTGCAGATGCAAAGGAGATCATTACCCTGGACGGGTTGCGTGTGGAATATGCCGACGGCTTTGGTCTGGCACGCCCCAGCAACACCACGCCGGTAGTCGTATTGCGTTTTGAAGCGGATAGCGAAGATGCATTGCAGCGTATCCAGGACGACTTCCGCAGGATGTTCCAGCAGGCGGCACCACACCTGAAACTACCTTTCTAGCGAGCTGTATCTCCCGCCACCAAAATCACAAATATCATATGTGCCCTGCAGTTCCATCCTGGGTGACGGGAATCAGTTCATGCTGGTCCGAGTTGATCCAGTATGCCAGGCGTTCCCGAAAGAACTCTGCAAATTGTGCAAGATCGCTCGGCCTCGACATAAAACTGTTGGCACCGGCCTTGTAACTCATCAAGACATCATCCTGAGTGTATTCCGCAGAAAATACCACAATGGGAATATCGCAAGTTGAGTTATGGCTGCGCAGTGTGCGCAGCACCGCCAACCCATCCAGCTTGGGCAATTTCAGATCCATCAGAATGATGTGCGGCACGTGTTCGTGGTTTTCATTGCCGGTACCCAGCCATTCCAGCACTGCATCACCGCCGGCCACCACTGTCAGATCGATTTCCGGACAAGTGTCCACCGCGGCATGACGCGCCAAATCAATTTGAACCAAATCGTCATCAACCAGCATCACGTTATAACGGTTTGTGTCCACCTGTATCGCTCCTTATATTTGAGCCTTGGGTAAACTGTAACAGTGTCCGGCGTTGCGGACAAATCCCCGGGCTCTTTTCTCCAATCATGGCCTGACCTGCACCCGGCATCAACATTAGGCAATACCGCGGCCAGATGCTCCCCTCAGAACATGCCGAACTATAACTTGGCTTGCACCCAATTGGAAACTGAAACCAAAGCTGTGGCCAAATGTTCCGGTTGCGCACCGCCTGCCATCGCCATGTCCGGCGCTGCTGTGACAGTGTCAATTCTGCACGAGCACAGCGAAGTAGCAGATTGCCTAGCTTTGGTGCGGTGGCGACGAAGTCGCTCCGGTGCGGGAGCAGCTAGCAAGGCCGGACACACCAAACTATAACTTGGTTTTCACCCAATTTGAAACTGAAGCCAAAGCTGCAGTCAAATGTTCCGGCTGCGTGCCGCCTGCCATCGCCATGTCCGGCCTGCCCCCGCCTTTTCCGCCCACCTGTTGCGCAACCATGTTCACCAACTCGCCCGCTTTTATTTTCACAATGAGGTCGGGTGTCACGCCGGCGATCAGACTGACCTTGCCTTCGGACACCGCAGCCAGAACAATCGCTGCTGATTTGAGTTTATCCTTGAGCTTGTCCAGTGTTTCGCGCAACACTGCCGCATCTGCACCTTCCAACAATGCGGCCAGTACCTTGATACCATTGATCTCGACAGCCTGGCCGACGAGATCATCGCCCTGCGCGCTGGCGAGTTTCGATTTCAGACGCGCCAGTTCCTTTTCTAGCGCTTTTGAGTTATCGAGTATTTGAACTACGCGTGGAAACGCTTCATATCGCGAGGCTTTTACAGCGCCTGCGATTAAAAGCAATCGTTGTTGATCTTGCTTTACAAATGCTAAAGCACCATAACCTGTTACCGCTTCTATACGACGCACGCCAGCAGCTACGCCACTCTCAACCATAATCTTGAACAGCCCGATGTCGCCGGTGCGCTTGACGTGCGTGCCGCCGCACAATTCGCGCGAGGTGCCGATGTCCAGCACGCGCACTTCATCGCCGTACTTTTCGCCGAACAGCATCATCGCGCCGGTCTTCTGCGCATCCTCGATCTTCATCACACGTGCTTGGCATTCTGTGTTTTTGAGAATTTCCTCGTTAACAAGGTCCTCCACTTCAAGAATTTCCTCGTCCGTCATCGGTTGTGCATGCACGAAGTCGAAGCGTGTCTTGTCCGGGTCGACCTGCGAGCCTTTTTGTTGCACATGATTGCCCAGTACCTCGCGCAACGCCTTGTGCATCAGGTGCGTGACCGAGTGATTCCGTTCGGTGTTCGCCCTCGCCTGCATGTCCACGCGCGCATTGACACTGTTGCCCACGCTCAGCTTGCCGGTCTTGACCACACCATGGTGACCAAACACCGTTGCCTGTATTTTTTGCGTATCTTCCACTGCAAAGATGCCTTGTGCGCTGCGCAACTCGCCGCGGTCGCCGACCTGGCCGCCTGACTCTGCATAGAACGGCGTGTCATCCAGTACCGCAATGCCCAGCTCGCCCTCGTTCAATTCGTTGACCGGGACCCCATCCTTATACAGGGCCAGCACGTTGGCTTTCCTTTCCAGCATCTGGTAGCCGTGGAAAGTCGTGGCTGGCCCGGTGTATTCCAGATTCGCCGTCATCTTGAATTTTCCCGCCGAGCGCGCCTGTTCCTTCTGGCGGGACATCGCGACATCAAACATGGCGACATCCACGGCGACTTTGTGTTCACGGCAGATGTCTGCAGTCAGATCGAGCGGGAAACCGAACGTGTCATGCAACTTGAAAGCCGTTTCACCGTTGAACACCCTGATACCTTGCTTATTCATCCCGGCAAGATCGTTCTCCAAAATCGTCATGCCGTGTTCGATGGTGGCAAAGAAACGCTCCTCTTCCTGCTTGAGTATCGCCATCACGCGAGACTGCGCCACTGCCAGTTCCGGGAATGCGGTTCCCATTTCAGCAACCAGGTCGGGAACCATTTTATGGAAGAATGGAGCACGTGCATTAAGCTTGTAACCGTGACGGATGGCGCGACGGATGATGCGGCGCAGTACATAACCACGACCCTCGTTGCCGGGGATCACGCCGTCGGCGATCAAAAAGGAACAGGCGCGGATATGGTCAGCCAGCACCTTGAGCGAATTGTTGGTGAGATCGTTGGATTTGGTTTCGCGTGCTGCCGCACAGATCAGATTCTGAAACAGATCGATCTCGTAGTTGCTGTGCACATGCTGCAACACGGCCGAGATGCGTTCCAGCCCCATGCCGGTGTCTACCGAAGGCTTGGGCAACGCATGCATCACGCCATGCTCGTCGCGGTTAAACTGCATGAACACGTTGTTCCAGATCTCGATATAGCGGTCACCGTCTTCTTCGGGTGAACCGGGCGGGCCACCCCATATATCCGCACCATGGTCGTAAAAAATTTCGGTGCACGGGCCGCACGGACCGGTATCGCCCATCATCCAGAAGTTGTCCGAGGCATAGCGCGCACCCTTGTTGTCGCCGATGCGGATAACGCGTTCCGGGGGCACGCCGATTTCTTTGGTCCAGATGTCGTAGGCATCTTCATCCTCTGCATATACCGTCACCCACAGCTTGTCTTTGGGCAGTTGGTATACGGCGGTTAACAATTCCCACGCAAAGTTGATCGCGTCGTGCTTGAAATAATCGCCGAAGCTGAAGTTGCCCAGCATTTCGAAAAAGGTGTGATGACGCGCGGTGTAACCGACATTTTCAAGATCGTTGTGCTTGCCGCCGGCACGAACGCATTTTTGCGAGGTGGTGGCGCGGGTATAGGGGCGCTTGTCGAAGCCGAGGAATACGTCCTTGAACTGGTTCATCCCTGCATTGGTGAACAACAGGGTCGGATCATCGTGCGGGACCAGCGAACTGGACGCGACAACGGCATGCCCCTTGGAGGCAAAAAAATCTAGGAATTTCTGGCGTATCTCACTGCTTTTCATGGTTTTGCATCCATCGCTGATAACGTTGTGACAGGCGGCTCTTGAGGCACATTCCAGGTGTCCCTGACAAGTTGCGCATCATACCATTCCTCCCGCCGTCATACCCGTTCAGCGCAACACTTCCCATGGTTCGATATCACCCGCCACCACTTCGAACAGCGGGTGCGACTCCGGCTCGTTTATTGAAATGATGCGTTGCAACGCCGCCGGCTCGCGCAACTTCAGTTTGGCGCGCAGATGTACCCATTCGTAATCCAACTGCCCGCGCGTAACGTTTATGGTCACGCCCCGAGCGCAGCGACCGATCTTTTTCGCATCAAAATGGTATCCGCGGCGGTCCGCCTCTTGCCGCACCCCGTTCAGATATGCGGCAATCGCGCCCTGCGCATCAACCTGTTCGCGAAAGCGTGACAACTGCGGGTGGTGGCGATAGCCCCTGGTTGCTCCGGCGAGCACCTGCTGCGCCAGCAAACCTTCGCGCCATAACGCTACCAGTCCCCTGGCATCAAGATAACCTGGATGCAATGACCATAGCCTCATGCAAACGTATGCTGCGATTCAAGTCCGGTGTGCACAGGAATTTCTGTCTGGCGTTGGTGCAGCCCGCCGGACTGGCATTTTCGAATGGATTTTGGCCGGCTCAAGTTTATCAATCCTCTTCGTTGATTTTCAGTCGCAACACCTGGAAAATCACCTCGAAACCAAAGCCCCGCGATTGCAGGAATCGCATTTGTCTGGCCTTATCCCTGGTATCTTGCGGCAACGCGCCAAACTTTCTTTGCCACACGTCACGGGCCGTTTCCAGCTCGGTTTCTTTCAATTGCGGCAGAGCTTCGCTGATCAAATCCTCAGCGATGCCTCTCTGGCGCAATTCGTGGGTGATGCGCTGCAGACCGAACCGGCTGCGCTTGGCATGGACCAGTTGGATGGCGGCGCGTACATCGGACAACCAGCCGCGCTCGGTCAGGTCATCCAGCAACGCGTCCAGATCAACTGGTTGCGCCTGTTCGAAATCATCGTCTGCCTGTGCATACGGCAACAGCTTGCCGCGCAGCTCGGCACGGCTGTATTCACGGCGAGCCAGATATTGCAGGGCCCGAGCGCGCAGACTGATTTCAGGCTTTTTCCTCATCCGGATTTTCGGCCAAAGGCTTTTCGGTGACTTTCGCACCGGCTTTGCCGCCCGCCTTGTCAGCGGCTTTGGCAGGCGCTTTTATTACAGGTTCGAGCAACTTCACGCCGACAGCTTCCCGTATCTTGTTTTCGATCTCCCGGGCAATCTCCGGATTTTCGCGCAGATACTCGCGTGCGTTGTCCTTGCCCTGGCCGATCTTGTTGCCTTTATAGGCATACCAGGAACCGGCTTTTTCCACCAGTTTGTGCTGCACGCCAAGATCGATTATTTCGCCTTCGCGCGAAATACCCTCGCCGTACAGAATATCGAATATTGCTTCACGGAACGGCGGGGCAACCTTGTTCTTCACCACTTTCACGCGGGTCTCGTTGCCGATCACTTCGTCGCCCTTCTTGATCGAGCCGATGCGGCGGATATCCAGACGCACCGAGGCGTAGAACTTGAGCGCGTTGCCGCCGGTGGTGGTTTCCGGATTGCCGAACATCACGCCGATCTTCATGCGGATCTGGTTGATGAAGATCACCAGCGTGTTGGAACGGTTGATGTTGCCGGTCAGCTTGCGCAGCGCCTGCGACATCAGGCGCGCATGCAGGCCCATCTGAGAATCGCCCATCTCGCCCTCGATCTCGGATTTGGGTGTCAGTGCGGCAACCGAATCGATCACCACCACGTCTACCGAGGCGGAACGCACCAGCATGTCGGTGATCTCCAGCGCCTGTTCACCGTTGTCGGGTTGTGAGATGAGCAGGTCTTCAACCTTCACGCCCAGCTTCTGCGCGTACTGAGGATCAAGCGCGTGTTCCGCATCAATGAAAGCCGCCGTGCCGCCCAGCTTTTGCATTTCGGCGATGATCTGCAAAGTCAGCGTGGTCTTGCCGGATGATTCCGGACCGTAGATTTCCACCACGCGACCGCGCGGCACGCCGCCCACGCCCAGTGCGATGTCCAGTCCCAGCGAGCCGGTGGACACGACCTGTATGTCGCGTGCCACGTCATGCTCACCGAGGCGCATGATCGAGCCTTTGCCGAATTGCTTTTCGATCTGGCCCAATGCAGCTGCCAGTGCCTTTGATTTATTGTCGTCCATTTTTATTCCCTTTCAAAAAACGATGGCGGATTGTGGCACATCATTTTATATTTGTACAGAACGTTCGTTCTGTTGGTGTTTCAGGCCATTTCAGTGCTTTTATTCAGCAAGTCGGCTATGCCTTGCAGCGCGATAAACACAGACTGGGCGCGCACTTCAGCACGATTTCCATCCAGTTGAAAGCGTTGCGCACGGATTTCGCCGTGTTTTAATCCCCAAGCGAACCACACTGTCCCCACCGGTTTGTCCGCGCTCCCGCCATCCGGCCCGGCAATACCGCTGACGGCCAGCGCCACCTGTGCCGCGCTGTGCTGCAGTGCGCCCTCCGCCATTTCGCGCACGGTCATCTCAGACACGGCGCCGTGTTGCAGGATGGTGGCCTCACGCACACCGAGCATCTGCTGCTTGGACAGGTTTGAATAGGTGACGAACCCGCGCTCGAACCAGGCAGAACTCCCCGCCACTCCGGTGATCGCCTGGGCGACGCCCCCGCCAGTGCAGGATTCCGCCGTGGCCAGCATAAGGCCATGCGATTTGAGCGCTTCTCCAACTCTCGCGGCAAGTTTGTTCATATATAAAACCCATTAGCCACATAACCATCGACTTCGCTGGTGTATTTTATCAGCCTAGTCGAATGGCTAGCTGTTTCATCAGAGATCACAGAGTACGCAGAGAAAACCAATTGCTTCCCTAGTCTCTCTCTGTGATCTCTGTGTCCTCTGTGGCAAATGTTTTTTTGCATTTCAGCTATGCCAAACCGCGCGCCAGATCATTCTGAATATCGACGACCGCCTCCAAACCGACCGCGATGCGTATCAGACCATCCGTGATCCCCGCCGCTGCACGCGCTTCGGGCGCGATGCGCCCATGGGTGGTGCTGGCCGCGTGGGTAATGGTGGTCTTGGTGTCACCCAGATTGGCGGTAATAGACAGCAGCCGGGTATTGTCTATCACCCGCCAGGCTGCAGCCTTGCCATTTTTCACCTCGAACGACACGATGCCACCGCCGGTTTTCTGCTGGCGCATCGCCAGTTCATGTTGCGGATGCGATGGCAAACCCGGGTAGAAAACCCTTGCCACATTCGGTTGCGCCTCCAGCCAGCGTGCCAATTCCAGCGCATTGGCGCTGTGTCCGTCCATGCGCAACTTGAGCGTTTCCAAACCCTTCAGAAACACCCAGGCATTGAACGGACTCAGGGTTGGGCCTGCGGTACGCAAAAAGCCGAACACACCTTCCATATTCTTCTTGCTGCCCAGCACCGCACCGCCCAGCGCACGTCCCTGCCCGTCTATGTATTTGGTCGCCGAATGAATCACGATGTCTGCACCGAGCTGCAGCGGACGCTGCAAGATCGGCGTGCAGAAGCAGTTGTCCACCGCCAGTAACGCACCGCAACGCTTTGCAATCACCGAGATCGCGGCGATGTCGGAAATTTCGGTAAGTGGATTCGATGGCGTCTCAAGAAAAAATAATCTGGTATTTGGGCGCACAGCGGCTTCCCAGTCGGCCACATCGGTAGCGGAAACGTAAGTCGTCTCGACGCCAAACTTCTTGAATACGTTGTTGAACAGGTTCACAGTCGAGCCGAACAGGCTGCGCGATGCGACAACATGATCTCCGGCCTTGAGCAGGCCCATCACGCACGCCAGGATCGCCGACATGCCGGAAGCCGTAGCAACGCATTGCTCGGCGCCTTCCATCGCCGCGAGCCGCTTCTCGAACATGGTGACGGTGGGATTGGTAAATCGCGAATAGATATTGCCCGGCTGTTCGCCGCTGAAACGCGCGGCAGCCTGTGCGGCACTCTCGAACACGAAGCTGGAAGTCAGGAATAATGCTTCACTGTGTTCGCCGAACTGGCTGCGCACCGTACCGGCATGTACTGCCATTGTTTCCGGCTGGTAATTTGATTCAGACATGATTGCCCCTTGTAAATTAAAAAAACCCGGATAGCTTGTGAGCTAACCAACGGCTTGGCTGTCGTCTTTTGACAGCCAAGCCGATTGGCTATGCATAGCTAAACCGGGTTCCCCACGCTTTAGCCGAATTTATTATGCGCCCGCAAGCTGATCCTCAAATCGGCGCAGATTGAAAGTTATCACCCAGCTTCTTGTGTTGTCAACCTGTCCAGTGAGCCCGGTTCCGGCGACCGGTTACATCGATATGGCGCTTACCGCCAGATTCAACTCCAACTGGTCATCTTCGATCGGCGGGTTTGCTTCCCCGCTGCCGCGTAAAGCCTCGACCCGGTTCAGATAATCAGCACTGATATCGCCGGTGATGTAGACACCGTCAAAACATGACGCATCAAAGCTGTTGATCTGCGGGTTGGCTTTGTGAACTGCAGCCTTGAGATCATCGAGGTCCTGATAGATAAGGCGATCCGCACCGATCTCGCGGCAGATTTCATCATCGCTGCGTCCGGTGGCAATCAGCTCCTGCGGACTGGGCATGTCGATACCATACACATTCGGGAAGCGCACCGGCGGAGCCGCAGAAGCAAAAAACACCTTGCTTGCACCCGCATCGCGCGCCATCTGGACGATCTCGCGACTGGTGGTGCCGCGCACGATCGAATCGTCCACCAGCAACACGTTCTTGTCCTTGAATTCGAGACCGATCGCATTCAGTTTCTGACGCACCGATTTCTTGCGCATCGCCTGTCCGGGCATGATGAAGGTACGCCCGATGTAACGATTTTTCACAAAACCTTCGCGGAATGGAATGTTGAGCCGGTTCGCCAATTGCAAAGCGCTGGGACGACTCGAGTCCGGGATCGGAATTACCACGTCGATATCGATCTTGTTCCAGCTGCGCTTGATCTTGTCGGCCAGATATTCCCCCATGTACAAGCGTGTCTCATAGACCGAGATGCCGTCGATCACGGAGTCCGGGCGCGCCAGATATACGTACTCGAATATGCATGGATTAATGCTGGCTTTTTGGCTGCATTGCCGGCTGTGCAGATTGCCGTCAAAATCAACGAAAACCGCCTC
>JBDTCC010000116.1:0-25980 GCA_039923775.1 Gallionella sp.
TTAGTAGCGTTGCATCAGAGATCACGGGGCCACCCAGGAACGGAAATGATAGCCACATGAGCGGCGACGGAAAAATGGGTTTATGGGCGGTAGTTGCCATCGGTGTCGGCGGCATGGTCGGTGGCGGGATTTTTGCGGTGCTGGGGCTTGCAGTGCAACTGGCGCATGGTGGCACTCCGGTGGCCTTCGCGCTGGCGGGAATGGTGGCGCTGCTGACGGCATATTCATACGCAAAGCTTTCCGTCGCCTATCCGGGTCGCGGCGGCACGGTTAGCTTCCTCGACCGCACTTTTGGCGCCGGGATGCTCACCGGCAGCCTGAATGTATTGTTGTGGCTGAGTTATGTGGTGATGCTATCTCTATATGCCTTCGCGTTTGGCAGTTATGGCTCGACGTTTTTGCCGGTCGCCTGGCAGTTGGCCGGTAAACACGCGCTGATCAGTTTGGTCGTGATCACGATTGCAGGGATAAATCTGCTCAACGCCGAGCTGATCGGCAAAGCCGAGATATGGATCGTGGCAATAAAATTGGCGATCCTGTTGTTGTTCGTCGGGGCCGGGCTATCGGGCATCCATGCTTCCCAAATCGCGCCCGGCTCGTGGTCGCCACCGCTGCAGTTGGCCGCAGGAGGGATGATTATTTTTCTCGCCTACGAAGGGTTCGAGTTGATCGCCAACACGGCGAACGATGTGCGTGACGTGGCGCGGACGCTGCCGCGCGCGTACTACACGGCGGTCGGGTTTGTGATCGCACTCTATGTGTTGGTTTCGCTGGTCACTGTGGGCAACCTCCCGGTGGACAAGATTGTGGCGGCCAAAGATTACGCATTGGCGGAAGCAGCGCGACCATTTCTCGGGCAGACCGGCTTCGCGCTGATCGCAATCGCTGCAATGTTATCCACTGCTTCCGCAATCAACGCCACGCTTTACGGCGCAGCGCGTTTAAGTTACTGCATCGCACGCGACGGCGAATTGCCGGTAATGCTGGAGCGCAAAGTGTGGGGCCAACCGGTTGAGGGCCTGCTTATCACCGCCGGACTGACGCTATTCGTGGCGAACGTCTTTGACCTGACGAGCATTGCAACGCTCGGCAGCGCCGGGTTTTTATTGATCTTCGCCGCGGTGAACACCGCCAACGCGCGCCATGCGCCCCACACTCATAGCCGCGGCTGGATTTCGGCTGCCGGGGCCGTGGCGTGTCTGGTCGCTTTGGCCGCGTTAATATGGCAGACGGCCATGACAGGACCGGCCAAATTGTGGATCCTTGCCGTGATGCTTGCGTTGGCGGTACTGATCGAGGGCGCCTACCGGCTGACAAAACGGGAGATCAGCTTGCATGTATAAACAGTCAAACAAGTCGCTACGTGATCCATCATTGGTGCTCACAATCAACGGCGGCTCGTCGAGCATCAAGTTCGCGCTGTTCGAGACCGCTGACACGCTGAGGCGAATTCTGGAGGGCGGGATCGGGCGGATTGGTTTGCCGGGCGCCAGCATGCGGGTCCAAGGCTTGAATCCGGCAGACAGCTTTTCACGATCCGTGAAAGCGCCGGATCACACTGCGGCGGTGGAAGTGCTGATGAACTGGGTTGAGGAACGTCACGACCATAAGGTGCTGTCCGCGGTGGGACATCGCGTGGTGCATGGCGGACCGAAGTACAGCGAGCCGCAGCTTATCACCGCGGAAATGGTTGATGAGTTACACCGGCTCAGCCCGTTCGATCCGGAACATCTGCCGGAAGAGATACTGTTGACCGAGGCATTCCATCGCCGCTTTCCCGAGCTACCCCAGGTGGCGTGTTTTGACACCGCTTTCCATCATGATCTGCCGCGCGTGGCACAACTGTTGCCGATTCCGCGCCGCTATGAAGTGCAGGGGGTGCGCCGCTACGGTTTCCACGGCTTGTCGTATGAATTCCTGATGGGGGAACTCGCGCGTCTTGGCGACCCGGCGGCAACCAGGGGGCGCGTGATCCTCGCACATCTCGGCAACGGCGCAAGTCTGGCCGCGGTGCGTGAAGGCAAATCCGTGGACACCAGCATGAGTTTCACCCCGACCGCCGGAGTGCCGATGAGTACCCGCTCCGGTGATATTGATCCGGGGCTGGTTTCGTTTATGTGGCGCAGCGAACAGATGACTGCGGCACAGTTCGACAGAATGATGAACCACGAGTCGGGACTACTCGGCGTATCGGAGAGCAGTTCCGACATGCGTGACTTGATCGACCATGAAGCGCAGGATGTGCGGGCGGCGGAAGCGGTAGCGCTGTTTTGCTACCAGATCAAAAAATGGATAGGTGCCTATGCAGCGGCCCTGGGCGGACTGGATACGCTGGTGTTTGCCGGTGGCATCGGAGAAAACGCGCCGGTGATCCGTGACCGAATCTGCGCGGGCCTTGAGTTTCTTGGAATTGACATCGATGAAAAGCAAAACGCGGCGAATGAGAGCGTGATTTCCACAGTAAATGGGCCGGTGAAGGTCCGTGTCATTCGCACGGACGAAGAGTTGACGATCGCACGCTCCGTATGCCGGGTCATCGGGCTCGGTATTGGCGCCGGTGAATTGTAGATACAGCAGGAGCATTAATCATCTGATAGCCAAATGGCCGGGGATGGATAGCTTTATTAAAGGAGAATGATGATGGATTATATGAACGGATGGATGCATGGTTCGATGGGCGGAGATGGGGGTATTTGGATGGTGGTTGGCATTTTGGTAGTGGTGCTGCTGGTGGTCGTGATCATCAAGCAAACCAAGAAGTAATGATCCGTTCACAAGCCGGCGACGCTGTGTACCGGCTATCAGTCACGAATAAACACAACGGAGCAGCAACATGCTAAATGGCGTGATGTTGCTGTGGTTTCTGCTCACCGCGTTGTCGCTGTTGTTTGTGGTGATTGATATTCGTACCACGCCGGCGTCTCCTGTGCTCAAGTGGGGATTCATCTTGCTCACTGCATACACAGGGCCGCTGGGTGCGTTTCTGTATGTGCTCGGTTGCCGCGAACCATTGCCCGGAATGCACGAGCGCTACGTTGCTGCACGCTGGAAACAGGTGCTGGGTTCGACCATGCATTGTGTGGCAGGTGATGGCGTGGGTATTTTGACAGGTGCAGTCATCGCGAGCGTGTTTCATCTGACTAAAGTTACCGATGTTGCGCTGGAGTACGTGTTGGGCTTCGGCTTCGGATGGAGCATTTTTCAGGCGCTGTTCATGCGGGGCATGGCCGGCGGTTCATACAGGCGTTCGCTTACAAGCACTTTCTTTCCGGAGCTGCTGTCGATGAACTGTCTGATGGCGGGCATGGTGCCGGTAATGTCTATTGCCATGGCAAGCACTCCGGGTAGCCGCGATCCATCGGTGCCGTCATTTTGGTTCATTATGTCCATGGCGCTTCTGGTGGGATTCATCACCGCGTATCCGATGAATTGGTGGCTGGTGTCACGACACATGAAGCACGGCATGATGACGGTGCGATCACCGGACGATATGGCAAAAGGCGGAGCAGATAAAAGCATGCATGACAAACATACGTCCGGTGAACACTCGGGCGGCGGGCAGAAAAACAACAAATCCGCATTGGGCGGCGAAACAAAACCGGTCTCAACCGGCATCCTTGCCTGGATGACCGTCCTCTCGTGTGCGATCTTCGGGACGGGGCTATTTATTGCCGTTGCGTTCGGCGGCTTATAGTGCACGGATGAACAAAAATGCTATGCAACCTTGTTTCCAGCACTGAACCGGGATTGGAGCAATGACACGACCTATGCCAAGACCGCTCAAAATCCTCCTCCTCATCGTCAGTGGGTTGGTCGTCTTGCTCGTTCTTGTTGCAGTGGCCGTGCATTTTTTTGTGAACGTCAATGCCTACAAGCCTCAATTGGAGACGGCCGCCTCGGAAGCATTGGGCGTGGAAGTCAAAATCGGCGGCTCGCTGGGGGTCGATCTGTTCCCGGGATTTTATCTTACGCTGGACGACGTGCACCTCCGTAACCGGGGAGCGGACCTTGCTTCCGCGAAGGAGGTCAGTCTGAACATCGCGCTTATCCCGCTGCTTCACCGGGAAGTACACATCGAAAAAATCAGGTTGAAGTCGCCGACGATCTTCATCGAGAAGGGTGCAGACGGTAATCTCAACATCGGAGTACCAGGGAAGCCCGGAGATATATTCCCAGCCCTGAACCTGGGAACGGTTTCGTTTACAGATGGGACGCTCCGCTACACGGATAAACAATCCGGGTCAGGATTCGAGGCCGGGCACTGTCACCTGGACATGCGGCAGTTCCGGCTTGCAGCAGGGAAAAGTTCAGAGCTCTTGCAGCATGTTTCATTTACATCACAACTAGCCTGTGCGGATGTCCGCGGCAAGGATATCGCGGTGTCCGACTTTAAGGTCTCGGTTGCCGCCAAGGGCGGGGTTTTCGACCTAAAGCCGGTCGCGATGCGTGTCTTCGGCGCGCAGGGTTCGGGAAATATACGGGCGGATTTTTCAGGCTCCGTACCTCATTATCATGCCGACTACTCGCTGCCGCAATTTCGTATTGAGGCGTTAATCAAGACCCTGTCACCAGACAAGGTTGCGGAAGGGTTGATGAATTTTTCCGCGAATCTGACGATGCAGGGAAGAACTGCGGATGAGATGAAGCGGACCGCGGGCGGAACGTTCTTGCTGCGCGGCGAAAACCTCACGCTTGACGGGCGCGATCTCGACCGCGAACTGTCCCGCTACGCATCCAGTCAAAACTTCAGTCTGGTGGACGTGGGCGCATTCTTCCTCGCCGGCCCCGTCGGTGTGATGGTCACTAAAGGGCGCGACTTCGCGCGCGTGTTACAGGGATCGGGGGGAACCAGCACGATCCGGATGTTCGTCTCCGACTGGAAGGTCGAGCACGGTGTGGCGCAGGCGCAGGACGCGGCCATGGCGACGAACGAGAACCGGCTCGCCTTTAATGGAAAAATTGATTTTGTTAACGAGCGATTCATAGGTGTGACCATGGCGCTGGTCGATGCCAAAGGCTGCGCCATGGTGCAGCAAAAGATCAGCGGGACGTTCCAGAAACCGGTGGTGGAGCAGCCGAACGTGCTCAAAGCGCTGGCCGGACCGGCGCTGAAGATATTCAAGAAGGCGAGAGATATCTTTCCCGGTGGAGAGTGTGAAGTGTTCTATGCAGGCTCGGTGGCGGCACCGAAATGAAGACTGCGTTTTGTCGCGTTATGAATTTTTACGCATCAATGAGGAAAGGCTAAACATGAATACAAAAACACAGACACTCCTGCCGGAACTGCTGAACAAAATCAATGCTTATTGGCGCGCCGCCAATTATCTGTCAGTTGCCCAGATATATCTTTTTGATAATCCGTTGCTGAAACGCCCCCTTGTGTTGACGGACATCAAGAAAATGCTGCTGGGTCACTGGGGCACCACCCCCGGGCAGAACTTTATTTATGTGCATCTGAACCGGGTCATCAATAAGTACGACCTCAACATGATCTATGTTTCCGGTCCCGGACACGGCGGTCCGGCCGTGGTGGGCAACACATACCTTGAAGGTACTTACAGCGAAATATATCCCGACATCAGCCAGGACGAGGCCGGTCTGCAAAAGCTCTTCAAGCAGTTCTCGTTTCCCGGTGGAATCCCCAGCCATGCCTCGCCGGAATGCCCCGGCTCGATTCACGAGGGCGGCGAGTTGGGCTATTCGCTCAGCCATTCCTTCGGCGCGGTATTCGACAACCCTGATTTGATCGTCGCCTGCTGCGTGGGCGATGGCGAGGCGGAGACAGGACCGCTGGCCACATCGTGGCAGTCCAACAAGTTTCTCGATCCCATTACCGACGGCGCGGTGTTGCCCATTCTGCACCTCAACGGCTACAAAATCGCCAACCCAACTGTCCTCGCGCGCGTTGAACCGGAGGAGCTGGAGCAATTCCTCCGCGGCAACGGCTGGACACCTTACTACGTCGAGGGGCATGAGCCGGCGCTGATGCATGAGGCCATGGCGGCAACCCTGGATCAGGTGGTGGAGGAGATTCGACGCATCCAACATGAAGCCCGCGTCAACGGCAACACCATGCGCCCACGCTGGCCCATGATTGTCCTCAAATCACCGAAAGGTTGGACGGGGCCGAAGTGGGTGGATGGCCTGCAAATCCAAGGCACGTTCCGCGCACATCAGGTACCAATTGCCGTGGATGCCGGGCATCCCGAACATCTCGAACTGCTTGAGAGCTGGATGAAGAGCTACAAACCGGAAGAATTGTTCGACAAGAATGGACGACTCATACCGGAATTGGCCGAGTTGGCACCGACGGGCGACCGGCGCATGGGGGCGAATCCCCACGCCAACGGCGGCAGGCTGTTGCGTGACCTGATCATGCCGGACTTTCGCAAATATGCGGTAAACGTGCCGTCCCCCGGCTCGGTCAAGGCCGCCGACGCGCACGAACTCGGCGTGTTCCTGCGCGATGTGGCCAAGCTCAATCGCGAGCAACGTAATTTCCGCATCTTTGGTCCTGACGAAACCTTGTCCAACCGCCTGGGAGCGGTGTTTGAGGTGACCAACCGGCAGTGGGACGCGCGGACGCAGGACAACGACGAGTTCCTCGCCCTCGATGGCCGGGTGATGGAGATGTTGAGCGAACACCAGTGCGAAGGCTGGCTCGAAGGCTATTTGCTCACCGGCCGACATGGGCTTTTCAACTGCTACGAGGCGTTCATACACATCATCGACTCGATGTTCAACCAGCATGCCAAGTGGCTCAAGGTCACAGCCGGCCTGCCGTGGCGCGCGCCCATTGCATCGTTGAATTATCTGCTGGCCTCGCATGTCTGGCAGCAAATGCACAACGGTTTCACGCATCAAGACCCGGGCTTCATCGACCATGTGGTGAACAAGAAATCCTCCGTTGTGCGTGTCTATCTGCCGCCGGATGCCAACTGCCTGCTGTCGGTCTGGGATCACTGCCTGCGCAGCCGCCACTACGTCAATGTCGTGATCGCCGGCAAGTATCAGGCGCCGCAATGGCTGACCATGGACGCCGCCATCCAACATTGCACCGAAGGCATCGGTATCTGGCAATGGGCGAGCAGCGACGCCGGCAGCGAACCCGATGTGGTCATGGCCTGCTGCGGTGACGTGCCCACGCTGGAGACGCTCGCCGCCGTTTCGATATTGCGCGAGTACCTGCCCGACCTGAAAGTCCGCGTGGTCAACGTCGTGGACCTGATGAAGCTGGAACCGCAGAGCGAACATCCGCACGGGTTGAGCGAGGCGGCATTCGATGCACTGTTCACCACGGACAAGCATGTCATCTTTGCCTTCCATGGCTACCCGTGGCTGATCCACCGACTGACCTACCGTCGCAATAACCACCACAACCTCCACGTGCGCGGCTACAAGGAAGAAGGCACCATCACCACGCCATTCGACATGACTGTGCTGAATGATCTGGATCGTTTTCATCTCGTGATGGATGTCATCGACCGCCTGCCGCAGACTGGCGACAAGGGCAGTAATCTGAAACAGCAACTCAAGGACAAGCTCATCGAGCACAAGCAATACATCGACAAGCACGGTCAAGACATGCCGGAGATACGCAACTGGAAGTGGAAAGGAAAGTGAACTGAAACGAATCAAAGCAAAGACCAGATATTTCGATTACGCCGATACCGCCGAGGCCGGGGAATGGCTGAGGGCAGGTTAGCACTTGGGTGTGATTGTCGCTGCAACAGACAAGGAGATGAGTCATGAGTACTACCGACCAAATGTTGACCGAAAATAACAGTCCGATTTCGCCATGGTGGCAGCGCACGTTACTGATCGTGATGGTGTTTGGCTTTGCCGTGCTCATCACGATCACGGTGCTTGCTTACCGCAATGCGCCGCCGATTCCGGCGCAGGTGGTGGATGCGCAAGGCGTCGCGCTGTTCAGTGGGGACGATATCCGCGGCGGCCAGACGGTATTTCTAAAGTATGGTCTGATGGACAATGGCAGCATCTGGGGTCACGGTGCCTATCTCGGCCCGGATTTCTCGGCCGAAGCGCTGCATCGTATAGGCGAGGACACTGCCGAGGTCATCGCCCAACAACAATTCCAGCAGCCTTTAGCTGCGTTGACTGTTTCGCAACAGGCGGCAGTGCACGCCGAAACCGCGGTGACGCTCAAGACCAATCGCTACGATGCCGCTACGGCAACGCTGCATTTGACCATGCCGGAAACAATGGCCTATCGCCAGCAGATCAACCACTGGACCGATTACTTCCGCCATCCGTCACGCAATGGCGGCCTGAAACGTGATCTCATCACTGACCCTACCGAACTGCGTCAGTTCACTGCCTTTGTTACCTGGGCGGCCTGGGCGTCGGTGGCTGCCCGTCCCGGCGAGAATTATTCCTATACCAACAACTTTCCGTACGACCCGAGTGTTGGCAATCTGCCCACGCCCGATGCGCTGTTGTGGAGCGCGCTCAGCCTGCTCGTATTGCTGGCCGGCATTGCGACGGTGCTGCTTGCGTTCGGCAAGTTCGATTACCTCGGTTGGGTCAATCGCGGCCAGCAGATGCAGCCGCACCTGCTCCCCGGCACATCCAGTCCCGGCCAGCGCGCGCTGGTTAAATTCTTCGTCGTGGTCGCGCTGCTGTTTCTCGCGCAGACACTGGTCGGCGGTGCCACCGCGCATTATCGCGCCGACCCCGGCAGTTTTTATGGTTTCCGGTTGGAAGAGATATTTCCCGGCAACCTGATGCGCACCTGGCATCTGCAGATGGCGATCTTTTGGATCGCCACCGCCTACGTCGCCGCCGCGCTGTTTTTGGCCCGCTCGCTGCGCAGCGACGAACCACGCTGGCTGACCGGCTGGGTGCACGTGCTGTTTGCCGCGTTCGCGGTGGTGATAGTCGGCAGCCTGCTCGGTGAGTGGCTCGGCATTTCGCAATTGCTCGGTTCCTGGTGGTTCTGGCTCGGCAACCAGGGTTGGGAATATCTGGAACTCGGCCGGATCTGGCAGTATCTGCTGGTGGTTGGCCTGCTGGTCTGGTTCGTCATGCTGTGGACACTGACGCGGCCACGCGCGGTGGCCGATCCCGCGGCGCGCCCGCTGGCAAAAATGTTCCTGCTTGCGGCGCTGGCGATCCCGGTGTTCTATGTCCCTGCGCTGTTCTACGGCGCGCAGACTAACTTCACCGTGGTCGACACCTGGCGCTTCTGGATCATCCACCTGTGGGTCGAGGGCTTCTTCGAGTTCTTCGCCACGACGGTGGTCGCCCTGACGTTCTATCAACTTGGCCTGACCAGCCGCAACGTCGCGTTGCGTGTGATCTATCTCGATGGGATCCTGTTTTTTCTCGGCGGCCTGATCGGTACCGGCCACCACTGGTATTTCAGCGGCCAGAGCAGTTTCAACATGGCGCTGTCGGCGATGTTCTCGGTGCTTGAAGTGGTGCCGCTGACCCTGCTGACTCTGGATGCCTGGGACTTCGTGCGTACCACGCGCGGCGAACGTAAGGCCGACGGGAAATCAATTGCGGTCCCCCACAAGTGGACGTTCTACTTCCTGATGTCGGTCGGCTTCTGGAACTTCGTCGGCGCAGGCATGTTCGGCTTTTTTCTCAATCTGCCCATCGTCAGCTACTACGAAGTTGGCACGCAGATGACGCCGACTCACGGTCACGCCGCGCTGATGGGCGTGTTCGGCATGCTGGCGATTGCGTTGATGGTATTTGTGCTACGCCAAACCAGCAGCGACGAACGCTGGCCCGGCATCGAAAAGTACGTCCGGGTTGCGTTCTGGGGCACCAATATCGGTCTCGCAATGATGATCGTGATGAGCCTGTTCCCCAGCGGCGTGCTGCAACTCTGGGACGTGGTACAGCACGGCTACTGGCACGCGCGCAGTCTTGATTATGTCGGTAGCGAGCGCTCGCACCTGATCGAATGGCTGCGCATGCCCGGCGATCTTGTGCTCATCATCTTCGGCGCGGTGCCGCTGGTAATCGCGGCCATCAAAGGCTATCTCGGGGTGCGCGCCGCTGATTAGCGGGAAGTCAGAGGAATGAAACCTGATGCCCTGGCCAAGCTTCGATTGGCGTTTACGGACGATGAAAAAGGTACTGTATGAAATCGGTCAGACCAGCAGCATTGGCGTTGCAACCGGAATCCCCCATCGTGATGACGATTGGCCATTCCACGCGCACGATCGAGGAATTCATCCGCCTGCTTCAGATCAACGCCGTCACTCGCGTAGTAGACGTGCGCACGGTGCCGCGTTCGAGGCACAACCCCCAGTTCAACCGCGAAACGTTGCCCGTTTCACTGAAGACGGCAGGCATCGGTTACGTGCACATGGCGGAACTTGGCGGCCTGCGTCACACAACACGCGATTCCCTGAACATTGGCTGGCGAAATGCCTCATTTCGCGGCTACGCGGATTACATGCAAACGCCGGAATTTGAGCGGGCCATTGATCAACTGATTCAATTGGCGAACCAGGACCGGATAGCGGTGATGTGCGCCGAAGCGGTGCCATGGCGATGCCATCGCTCGCTCATCGCCGATGCATTGTTGGTTCGTGGAATTCGTAGCGAGGACATCATGAGTGCGGCCCGCCGTCAGGTTCATACCCTGACATCCTTTGCCAGAGTCGAGGGAACCCAGATCACTTACCCGGCTGATGTGTCACAGAGCGTTGCGGAGAAATCCCCTGTCAAAAGTTCTCCGCAGCCGGCCACTAGGACCACCAAGGCAATCAAAAGAGGGCAATCTGCGTGACTGGACATGAAATCTAACCAGAAAAATTTATTCCCGTCCATCAACGGCGGATATGGCGGAGCGGCGACCGTCGTCCTCGCGGTATCTGTGTTGTCCTTCGTTGTGACGCGAAAAGCGCGCGTGTCGTTTGAAAGTCCGGTTCAACCGTCAACATCATCAACAACGAAGAGAAAGCATGAGTCTGCATCGCTGCCGTATCCATTTTGCGCGAGCACCTGCCCTTGGTTGATTCTCAGGTTGATTTACCGCCGCACCAACCATTACTACATCCGTGTGCGCGGCGACAAGGGCATCTATCTCAGGCAGCAGCATAAGGACGAGCTGCTCGAGCACAGGTAATACATCAACAAGCACGGCCAGGATATGCCGGAGATACGCAATTGAAAATGGAGAGGATGAAATGATGACGCAATCCGGCAACAATAAAGCAGCTCCGTCGTACCGGCAAAGACTGGGAAGAATAGCTCGATGGCATTAAAACGGGCAATATATGGCATATCAAGTTCGCCCTATTAGAAACGAACAGTTTGTTGCATAGATGTTGGCACAGGCGACAGACGCCGGATACCATAATGGTGAACTCGTGGGTCTGGGGAAGCTAGTTTGCGATCATTGCAGCGAAAAATTACATTTTTATAAGCCAGGCTACATCTCTGCTCGCCCAAAATGCAGCGATACGCACTTTCAACGGCTGAATGTTGAATGACCCTGCTCATCTTCTGAATCACGATCCGGGCAACGAAAGAGAAACGGAGAGCGACTACCAGTTACGATTGGCGGTTTTGCTATCGGGATCACTGGCTGCTTTGACTGGAATACTCAGTTGACTACTGAGTTGTGTGTGCGTTAGCGCACGGAGTATTTTCCGGGGATGGAGATAATCAAATCTGCGATTAAAGCAGAGACTGCAAACCACCATGAAGCCCCATCCTGAATATCTCTGGAGTCTCGGTGGGATTACCCAACAAGGAAATAGACATTGGAAAGCGGAAAAGTGGAGTAGCGCATGTCAGGAAAAACAAATGCTGTAGCCAAGCGCTCGGGACTACTAGGTGCCATTCCCCATGCAAAAGGCGTATTTTTTCGGGTATGGGCTCCCTTCGCCGAACAAGTCTGTGTAACCGGCAGCTTCAATGGTTGGAGCAAAGTCTCAACACCGCTATACAGTGAAAAGAATGGTTACTGGTCGGCTGACGTGCCGGAGGCAAAAGAGGGGGATGAGTACAAGTACTCGATACACAGCCCCCAGGGAATCTTCTCCCGCATTGATCCGTATGCCAGAAAAGTGACTAACCCGGTTGGCAACGGAATTATCTACGACCCTGAAGCATTTGATTGGGGCAAAGACAATTTCACCATGGCCTCGTGGAATGAGCTTGTCATTTACGAGATGCACATCGGCACTTTTAACGTCAAAAAAGAAGGCCAGCCGGGTACTTTTACCAGTGCCATCGAAAAATTACCTTACCTTGAAAAACTGGGCATCAATGCCATCGAAGTGATGCCGATCATGGAGTTCTCGGGTGACTTTTCGTGGGGATACAATCCGGATCACCCATTCGCCATCGAAGGCGTTTACGGCGGACCGGATGCATTCAAGCTGTTTGTGAAATCGGCTCACGAGCACGGCATCGCTGTCATCGTGGATACCGTTTACAACCACTTCGGCCCGGGCAATCTTGATTTGTGGCAATTCGACGGTTGGCGCAAAAATGGCAAAGGCGGAATCTATTTTTATAACGATCATCGCTCGCACACACCCTGGGGAGAAACACGCCCCGATTATGGCCGTGGCGAAGTGCGCCAATACATACGCGATAACGCTTTGATGTGGCTCGAGGAGTACCGCGCCGACGGATTACGCTGGGACATGATCGCTTTTATCAAAAGCATTGATGGTAATGGCGACAATCCTGCGAGTGACATTCCCGACGGCTGGAACCTGATGCAATCGATCAATCAGGAGATTCATCAGCAATTCCCCGGCAGGATATGCATTGCCGAAGGGATGCACAAGAACGCCTGGGTCACCAAAGGCACTGGCGCGGGCGGTGCCGGCTTCAATGCGCAATGGGATGCGGAATTTGTCCACACTGTTCGCCGCGCCGTTATCGCGCGTGATGATGCCTCACGCGATCTGGGGGCCGTATGCAGAGCAATCGAGCATCGCTATGATCTGGATGCTTTCCAGCGGGTCATTTATACGGAATCGCACGACGCAGTTGCCAATGGCCGGGAACGCCTGCCGGAAGAAATTTGGCCGGGTAACGCAAACAGCTGGTTTTCCAGAAAACGCTCCACCTTGGCCGCTGCTATTGTCCTTGCGTCGCCGGGTATACCGATGATTTTCCAGGGGCAAGAGTTGCTGGAGGATCTCTGGTTCCAGGACAAGGTCCGGATAGACTGGTCCCGAGTAAACAATGAAAGCGGCATTCTCGCCATGTACCGTGATCTGATCGCACTGCGGCGCAATCTGCGGGGTGTGTCGCGGGGACTATGCGGTCAGAATATTCATCTCTATCATTTTGACGAGGGAGACAAGATCATCGCATTCCATCGCTGGGACAAACAGGGCCCGAAAGACAGCGTCGTTGTGGCGGTGAATATGTCGAATCGAGGCCGCGATGATTATATTATCGGCTTTCCGCGGGCAGGCCAGTGGAAGGTGCGTTTTAACAGTGATTCCCATAATTACGGGCAAGATTTTTCAAATCACGCCACCTCTGATGTCGATGCGCACGGACAAGGAATTGCCGGACTGCCCTGCACAGCTTCAATCCGCATTGGCCCATACACGGTGATAATATTTTCGCAAGATGAATAGAACAGACGTTGCTGCCGATGGTGAAGTTTTAGATACTAGCTGAATAAAATCATGATCGGCATAAATTAAGTCGCCTGGAAGCCGCAAGGATGCATCAAATCTGGAAGACAGCTTGTTGGCGAAGTGACCGAGGAGGGATTGCATGCCGCAGACCGGCGACAAGGTCATCTGCCAGAAGCAACAACTGAAGGACAAGCTGATCGAGCACAACAGTACGTTGATAAACACGGTCAGGATATGTGGAGTAACGCAACTAGAAATGGAAAAAATGACCTGAAGTTAATTAACTGGAGCACAACATGTCCATTAAATTTAATGAAGAAAGCGGCGGCAAGGTACTCGTCGTTCATGTCAGCGGAAAGCTGACCAAAGCAGATTACGAGCGATTTGTACCCGAGGTCGAGCGACTGGTGCGCGAGCACGGAAAGTTGCGTCTGCTGTTCGACATGACCGGCTTCCACGGCTGGGAAGTCAGTGCGGCCTGGGAAGATTTCAAGTTTGGCGTCAAACATTTCGCCGATATCGAACGGCTTGCGATGGTTGGAGAAACCAGATGGCAGCACGGAATGGCGACGTTCTGCAAGCCGTTCACAACAGCGGCAGTTCGCTACTTTGATCACGCCGCCGCCGCCGCCGAGGCACGGAAGTGGCTGGGCGTAGCATAGTGGCTCCGATTTGATTCCGCGCTGCGACTGAAGGTATACGCGGCATAACGCAGGACAGGAGGATGCTCATCATGGAAACCAATACCGATCAGCCCAATGTGACCGAAGTGAATACTGAAGTAAAGACAGGAGCGAAGCCCAATGCGAAGGACGACCTGAAATCTTTGCCCTTGGAGGAAGTGGAAAAAAATTGGAGTCGTCGCCAGAAAGTCAAACCATGACAGCTGCAGCTAAACTCGACCAGTTGTGCATCAATACACTTCGCTTTCTGTCGGTGGACATGGTGCAGAAGGCCAACAGTGGGCATCCTGGTTTGCCGCTCGGCGCCGCAAGTATGGCCTATGTGCTGTGGACGCGCTGGCTCAAGTACAACCCGCACAAACCGCAATGGTTTGATCGCGACCGTTTTGTGCTTTCTGCCGGACACGGTTCGGCGCTGCTTTACAGTCTGCTTCATCTGACCGGTTATGATCTTGCACTGGACGACATCAAGCAGTTTCGTCAATGGGGCAGCAAGGCGCCGGGGCATCCCGAGCGCGGCCACACGCCTGGCGTGGAAACCACCACCGGGCCGCTGGGGCAGGGCTTCGGCAACGCGGTCGGCATGGCGATCGCTGAAGCGCAGCTCGCCGCCCGTTACAACCGGCCCGGCTATACACTCATCGATCACCATACTTATGCCATCGTCAGTGACGGTGATCTGATGGAGGGTGTGGCTTCCGAAGCGGCTTCACTGGCCGGCCATCTCAAGCTCGGCAAGCTTACCTGTCTCTACGACGACAATTACGTCACACTGGCCGCCGGCACCAATATCACCTTTACCGAGAATCGCGTGCTGCGCTTCGAGGCGTATGGCTGGCACACTGTATCGGTGGCGGATGGCAACGACCTCGTTGCCATCGATGCCGCGCTAGCCGAAGCACACGCTGAAACCGCGCGGCCGTCGCTGATCCTGGTGCGTACCCATATCGGCTACGGTTCGCCCGAACAGGACAGTTTCAAGGCGCATGGCTCCCCGCTCGGCGTGGAAGACGCGCGCAAAACCAAACAGAAACTGGGCTGGCCGACCGAGCCGGACTTCCTGATCCCACACGAGGCACTGGTACACTTTCGTGCGGCAGTGGAACGCGGGGCAATACATGAGGCAGCATGGAATGAGCGCATGGACGCCTACGCAAATACGTTTCCGGAGTTTGCTGAGGAACTGCGATGCCGCTTGCACAATGAATTGCCGCCGGGCTGGGATGCCGACATCCCGGTATTTGCCGCCGATGGCAAAGGTATTGCCACGCGCGATGCATCGGGCAAGGTAATGAATGCCATTGCGCCCAAACTGCCGGCGCTGACAGGCGGTTCAGCCGACCTTGATCCGTCGACGAAAACGGCCTTGAAAGGCTTGGGTGATTTCAATCCGCCGGCGGCGAAAAACGCCGATGTACAAGGCTCCGATGGCGGCGGCTGGAGCTATGCCGGACGCAACTTGCACTTCGGTGTGCGCGAACATGCAATGGGTGCCATTGTCAACGGCCTCGCCGCGCACGGAGGCTATATTCCATATGGCTCTACGTTCCTGATCTTCTCCGACTACATGCGCCCTTCGATCCGGCTGGCAGCGCTGATGGGGTTGCACATCGTGCACGTGTACACCCACGACAGCATCGCCGTCGGCGAGGATGGCCCCACGCATCAGCCGGTGGAACAGCTTGCCAGCCTGCGTGCCATTCCCAACCTCGTCGTTATCCGCCCGGGAGATGCCAACGAAACTGCGGTTGCCTGGCGGGTTGCGCTGGAAATGCGTGAACGGCCGGTGATGCTGATATTGACCCGGCAGGCTCTGCCCACGCTGGATCGCAGCCGCTATGCATCTGCGGACGGATTGCGTCACGGCGCCTATATATTGAGCGATGCGCCTGACGCCAAACCGGAACTGATCCTGATCGCCAGCGGTTCAGAAGTCGGTTTGATCGTGGCTGCCGCGGGACGTTTGCAGGAGCAAGGCATTGCAGTGCGCTGTGTGTCGATGCCGAGCTGGGAGTTGTTCGAAGATTTGTCGCAAGCCGAACGCGATGCGGTGCTGCCGCCTTCGGTCACTGTGCGGCTCGCAGTCGAACTGGGCGTTGCGCAAGGCTGGGGTCGTTACATCGGTGCGCATGGTGACATGCTCGGTGTGGAGCGCTTCGGTGCTTCCGCACCCGCCACAGTATTATTGCGCGAGTACGGCTTTACCATCGACAACGTTTGCGCGCGCGCCAAGGCGCTGCTTGCCAATGCCGGCAGTCAGCGCTTTGCTTGAGTTGACGGCGAGACTAACGGTGATGCATATTTTTTCGCGTTTATGTGGATTGGCGCACATACATAATTTTGTGTGCACGTCACAATAGCTGCAACACTCAAGTTTGCAGTCGGTGTTATTGCTGCAATTTTTTCTGTCACAAAATTTCAACGAAGGAGCCACTAATGGAACATACCTTACCCGCACTGCCTTATGCGCTGGATGCCCTCGTGCCGCACATTTCCAAGGAAACATTCGAGTACCACTACGGCAAGCATCATCAGGCCTACGTGACCAATCTCAACAAGCTGATCAAGGGTACTGAATTCGAAAAAGCCACACTGGAAGACATCATCAAAAAATCATCCGGCGGACTTTACAATAACGCCGCGCAGACGTGGAACCACACTTTTTTCTGGAACTGTATGAAACCAAAGGGCTGTGCTGCACCAGCCGGACTGCTGGCCGTTGCCATCAACAAGAAATGGGGTAGCCATGACGAATTCAAGACCGCCTTTCAAACTTCTGCCGTGGGCAACTTCGGTTCAGGCTGGACGTGGTTGGTAAAAAAGGCCGATGGTTCAGTGGACATCGTCAACATGGGCGCGGCTGGTACGCCGCTCACCACGCATGATAAACCGCTGCTGTGTGTGGACGTGTGGGAACACGCCTATTACATAGACTACCGCAACCTACGCGCCAAGTTCGTTGAAAGCTTCATCAACCATTTGGTGAACTGGGATTTTGCAGCGAAAAACTTCGTGTAAAGTTTCTAATTTTTTAAAATATAGAATTGAATAACTGATAGATTTTAAAATACATACGACGCACATTATTTGGAAGGCACCAAAAACATTTCATATAAATTTTAGCTTTGTAGTTATTTGGAGGTTTAAATGATAAAAAGTTGCAGTCAAAGTGTTGTAGACGCTTCGCTGAAAGAGATCAATAAAGACTCTGGGAATTTGTGGAGTATCAAGGAGGAAAAATTATACAGGGAGTTTAAGTTTCCTGATTTTGTTTTTGCTTTTGGCTTTATGACCAAAGTAGCAATACTTGCTGAGAAAGCGAATCATCATCCTGAATGGTCCAATATTTATAATAGCGTGGTTATAAACTTAACAACACATGAAGCCGGTGGTATATCGAAGAGAGATTTTGAGTTGGCACAGGAAATATCGAAATTAATTTAACAAGGCAATGTACCCGAATCCAAAAACGCCGCATCTTTGCGTTCCGCTTCGCTTATAAAACAAGCTCGCGCCACTTTTGGTTCGGGTAATTGTGGTGTTGGGCCCTGCAGTAATTGGTATGAGTTCTGTTTACAGTTTTTAAGTCATCTGAGCGTTTGAATTCTCGTTGTTGAGTTTTCACTTGCCGTAGCCTGACCGTTTTATTCAGGAGATAAATTATGAGCACTAACAAAGATTTCGACCTGATTGTGATCGGCGGCGGGACGGCTGGAAACGGTGTCGCCCGGATGGCCTCTAACGCTGGCTGGAAGGTCGCCAGCATCGACAGCCTGCCGTTCGGCGGCACCTGTGCACTGCGCGGCTGCGATCCGAAAAAAATGCTGATTGCAGTAACCGAGGGGATCGAATGGGCCCGCAACCTCGACGGCAAGGGGCTTAAGGGACAGGCCTCCGTCGACTGGCCGGACATGATCAACTTTAAGCGTACGTTTACAGACGCGATGCCTGGACGCATCGAGGGCGGGCTGGAGAAAGCCGGCATCACCGTATTGCACGGCGAGGCGAGTTTCACTGGGCGTGACAAGATCGAGATGAATGGCGAGACATTGTCAGCAAAGCACTTTCATATCGCCACTGGCGCGCGGCCCATGACATTGAACATCCCCGGCGAGGATTTGTTGGCGACCAGCACTGATTTTCTCGAGTTGCCCGAACGGCCTGGAAGAATCGTATTCGTTGGCGGCGGATTCATTGCGATGGAGTTCGCTCACATCTCGAAGCGTGCGGGCGCGCGCACAGTAACGGTTCTGGAAATGATGAAACGGCCTCTGATCAATTTCGATCCTGACCTCGTTGATATCCTCTGCGAAGCGAGCGCGGATCTGGACGTCGATCTGCGGACCGAGGCCAAGGTTCTGAAGATCGAGAAAAAAGTTGCAGAATTCACGGTTACTTACGAGACACCCAAGGGGGTACAAACCGTCAGCTGCGACCTTGTGGTTCATGCGACCGGTCGCGCGCCCAATATCGATCATCTCAACCTCGAAGCCGCGAGCGTTGAGTACAGCCGCAAGGGCATCAAGGTCAGCCCTTTCATGCGCACGACCAACCCCGCCATTTTTGCCGCTGGCGATTGCGCGGATAGCGGTCTGAACTTAACCCCAGTTTCCTCGTACGAAGCCAGGATCGCGGGCAAAAACCTGCTTGCCGGCAAGGACGAGCGCGAGGTTAAATATCCTCCCATTCCAAGCGTTGTCTTTACGCTGCCGCAGATGGCCTCTGTAGGGCTGTCCGAGGCTGCAGCGCGCGACAACGGATTGGATTTCGATACTCATTTTGAAAAGACGGCGGATTGGTACTCGTCGCTGCGCGTAGGAGCCAAACACAGCGCCTATAAAGTTCTGGTTGAAAAGGGGACCGGCAAGATCCTCGGCGCACATTTGATCGGCCCCGGTGCTGAGGAACAGATCAATCTCTTCGCAATGGCGATGGCCGCAGACCTTAGTGCGAACAAAATCAAGGGCATGATCTTTGCCTATCCCAGCTTTGCCTCGGACATCAGCTCGATGGTTTAGGAAGGTCACGCATGGTACGCGCGGCAGTGCGTCGTACAAAAACTTGCTGGTCTTTGGCGGGGTAAAAACGGGGGTAGGCATATTCGACTTTACTTGCAGCGACCATAGCATTCCCTTGATGATTTGCTGAACCCCGAACAAAAGCGGGATCATTGCAAACGGAATCTCTGCTTTGCGTTCCGCCTGTTTCACGGTTGCCACGCCGAGTACGGACAATGAAACTCCGGCTATAAAACTTGCTGTTGCTGAAAAACACATCTTGCCTGGTCCCTTTCATACCGGACGGGACCAGCCCAGCGCATTTCAGAGGGTGCATCCCAGACCGCCGGCCTGATGAGATTATGGCCGCTGTGAGCGGCCATAATTTTTAAATCGTAAGTAATTGAATAATGCTATTTTCCATCCTTGACGGCTTTCTTGACATCACCATAGGTTTTCTCGGTCTTTCCGGATATTTGTTTGCCTAGTCCCTTGACTTGCTGTTCTTTGTTGCCGTCCAGTTGTCCAACCTTTTCCTGCACTTTACCGGCTATGTCTTTTGCAACGCCTTTAACTTGATCTTTGTTCACTTTTAACTCCTTGCTTATAGGATTTTATATCCAAAGTCAGAACCAGATTCGGCCTGAATCACACAAACAATTTATTGTGTCGACAAGCAAAGGTTAATAACAATTGGAAAGTACTTCTGTGCGTTAACCAACACATTGATTTACGTCAAATACGGGGAAGCCCCGATTTCTGGAGGTGTGAGACAGTGAACTTTATGCACTGAATCAGTTCGTGCACAAAATTAACCTTTCGGCTGAGACTAAAGATCGGAAAAAATTAAGTTCAGCGAGAAGCTGAAAAGTTGGGCGGAAACATTGAATGTCGGTTGGGACACAAGGGACATTGGATTGGGTGTCATGCTTCAATCAACACCGCTTACGGGAATCCATCGTCTGAATGAGGGAAAGAATGCTATGACTGAACACGACATGTAGTGGACTCGTAATTTCATTGCAGAGTTTCAGAAGCTCCTAATAGACCGGAATCTTAAATTTGTCTGCTTGGGATGGATTTTATGCCTAATCCAAGCATCATGAATAACGGCAGAGACGGCCGAGGAGTGGCTTATCGCGACTATCCCTTCATCCGGCATTCGTTTTTGCAAAAGTACCTGGTGAGCCTGAGCATTCGTACGTTAGTGCGGCAGCGCACAGTAGTACCCCGCGTTGACGCGTAGCCTCGAAACTTGAAGCTATAAATCAAGTCGGATGATTCAGCGATTGTCACCCTCTTATTTTCCATTCGACGAACGCTCGTTGTTCCGCAATCACCAAGGAGAAAGACATAATGTTACTCAGCACGAACGATCTTGAGGGCTATGCCATCCGCGCAACTGATGGCGCCATTGGCAAAGTGAGCGACTTTTACTTCGATGACGAAGCCTGGGTTATCCGTTATCTCGTTGTCGACACCGGCACCTGGCTTTCGAGCCGAAGCGTGTTGATCTCGCCTATTTCGATAGGCATTCCGGATTGGGCAGACAAAGTGCTGCCCGTTTCGATCACCAAAGAACAGGTGAAGAACAGCCCCGACATTGACACCGACAAGCCGGTCTCACGGCAGCACGAAAGGCGCTACCTCGGGTATTACGGTTATCCATACTACTGGGGTGGCAGCGGACTCTGGGGCGGGGCAGCTTACCCGGGCTCGATGACAGGCTACGGCACCTTCCTTGATATGCCGTATACCATGTCTCCGGAAGCTCAAGAAGCCTATGCACGCGCTGACCAAGCGCAGCACCAGAATGACGATCCCCGTTTACGCAGTTGTAAAGCGATAATAAGCTACCACATTGAGGCGATAGATGGTGACATCGGCCACGTACAGGGTCTGCTTGTCGATGCGGAAACTTGGGCCATTCGATACATGATTGTGGACACCAGCAACTGGTGGCTGGGTCACCAGGTACTTGTCGCCCCCCAATGGATCAAGGATGTCAGCTGGTCCGACACCACGGTCTCGGTCAACCTGACCCGGCAAGCGGTTCAAGATGCTCCGCCCTATGATCCGACGGTGCAACTGGATCGCAAACAGGAAACGGACATCTACAAACACTATGGGCGCCCCGGCTATTGGAAGGGCGAGGCGAAACATAAATCGTGAAGGATCAACATGACTTCATCAGGCCTGTGCCCGAGGAAGCCTATTCCCCGATGTGTTATCTGTTAGGCAATGCTGCCATGAGTCGGTTCGATGAATCTTTTAACGATCTGACCACTCATCACTGATATTTGAATCAAAGCAATGCCCATACAACTTAATGAAGAAAACGGCAGCAAGGCATGGTGGCGCTCTGCAAGCCATTCACAAAAATCGCAAATAATAAGGAATACCCATCATGGAATCCAATCCCGATAAACCCAAGACTCCCGTTTCGACACCAGAAACAGAGCCCGAAACAGAGCCCGAAACGAAGCCCGAAACGAAGCATGATCCTGAATCCGATACCAAGGACAAATCCAAGGGTACATCCAAACCCGATGCCCAAGAAGATGATCTGAAATCCCTGCCGCTGGCGGAAGTGGAGAAAAAATTGGGCTCGTCGCCGGACGGCCTCACTCAAGCCGAGGCGGCAAAGCGGCTGACCCAATACGGGCCGAACGAGATCGAAGAAAAGAAAACCAATCCGCTACTTAAATTCCTTAGCTATTTCTGGGGCCCCATCCCGTGGATGATCGAAGCGGCCGTGATCCTTTCGGCGGTAGCCCGGCACTGGCCGGACTTCGGCATCATCCTGGTTCTGCTCCTGGCTAACGCCGTGGTCGGGTTCTGGGAGGAACGCGAAGCGGGCAACGCCATCGAGGCCCTGAAGGCCAAGCTGGCGATAAAGGCCAAAGTGAAACGTGACGGGAAATGGCTCAATCCGCCGGCGCGCGAGTTGGTGCCGGGGGACGTCATTCGCATGCGCCTGGGCGATATCGTGCCGGCGGATGCGCGCCTGCTCGACGGCGATCCCATGTCGGTCGACCAGTCCGCGCTGACGGGAGAGTCGTTGCCCGCCACGCGCAAGCCCGGCGATGCGGTGTTTTCCGGTTCTATCATTCGCCGGGGCGAGAGCAGCGCATTGGTCTATGCCACCGGTACCAACACCTATTTCGGCAAGACGGCACAACTGGTCGAGGAGGCGCACACCGTCAGCCATTTTCAGAAGGCGGTGCTGAAGATAGGCAACTACCTGATCATTCTCGCGGTGGTGCTGGTGGCTGCGATTATCGGCGTAGCGATTTTCCGCGGCGACCCGATCCTTACCACCTTGCAATTCGCCCTGGTGCTGACCGTGGCCGCGATTCCAGTGGCGATGCCCACGGTTTTGTCGGTAACGATGGCGGTCGGCGCGCGTCTGCTCGCCAAGAAACAGGCGATCGTGAGCAAATTGGTCGCAATCGAGGAACTGGCGGGTGTGGACGTGCTGTGCGCGGACAAGACCGGCACGCTGACACAGAACAAGCTGACGCTGGGCGATCCGTTCTGCGTGAACGGCATCCCTGCCGATCAAGTCATCCTCGACGCCGCGCTGGCATCGCGCGCGGACAACAAGGACACCATTGATCTCGCCGTGCTGGGCGGCGTGAAAGATGACAAGGCTCTGAAAGGCTACGAGGTGCTGCATTTCCAGCCGTTCGACCCGGTGCACAAGCGCACCGAGGCCACCGTCAAGGGCGCGGATGGAAAGCAATTCAAGGTAACCAAGGGCGCGCCGCAGGTCATCGTGGCCTTGTCGTCTAATGCCGGTGAGGTCAAGACTGCCGTCGACAAGGCGGTGAACGAATTCGCGACGCGCGGCTTTCGTGCACTGGGCGTAGCGCGGGCAGACCAGGAAGGCAAGTGGATGTTTGTCGGCGTGCTGCCCTTGTTCGATCCGCCCCGGGAAGATGCCAAGACAACCATCGCTACCGCGCTTACGATGGGAGTGAAGATCAAGATGGTCACGGGCGATGCGCTGGCCATCGCCAAGGAAACCGCCAAGAAACTGGACATGGGCACCAACATCCTTGATGCCGCCAGCCTGGGAGACTCGAAAAAAGAGGAGAGCAGCGACGTGGCCGAGTCCATCGAGAAGGCCGATGGTTTTGCGCAAGTGTTTCCCGAACACAAGTTCCACATCGTGGACGTCCTGCAAAAACGCGGCCACCTCGTCGGTATGACGGGCGACGGGGTGAATGACGCCCCCGCGCTTAAGAAAGCCGACTGTGGCATAGCCGTTTCCGGCGCGACCGACGCGGCGCGCGCTGCTGCGGCCATTGTGCTGATGACGCCGGGCCTTTCGGTGATCATCGACGCGATCAAGGAAAGCCGGAAAATCTTCCAGCGCATGAACAGCTATGCGATCTACCGCATCGCCGAGACGCTGCGCGTGCTGTTCTTCATGACGCTGGCGATACTGATCTTCAACTTCTATCCAGTGACAGCGGTGATGATCGTGATGCTGGTGCTGCTCAACGATGGCGCCATACTGTCCATTGCGTATGACAACGTGCATTACAAGGATCAACCCGAAGCATGGAACATGAAGATGGTGCTGGGCATTTCCACGGTGCTGGGTGTCATCGGGGTCGTCGCCGCCTTCGGCTTGTTTTATCTCGGTGAACGCGTGTTTCACCTCGACCGTGCGCACATCCAGACGTTGATGTATTTGAAGCTGTCCGTGGCCGGGCATCTGACCATCTTTTTGACGCGCACGCGTGGTCCATTCTGGTCGATACGACCCGCAAAGATTTTGTGGATGGCCGTACTGGGCACGCAAATCGTGGCGACGCTGATCGCGGTTTACGGGTTGTTCATGACGCCCCTGGGATGGAAATGGGCCGGATTCGTATGGGGCTATGCATTCCTGTGGTTCCTGGTGAATGACCGTGTGAAATTGCTCGCGTACAAGATTTTTGATCCGGTTAAAAAAACTGACGTGAAACTTGAAACAAAAGTGGAATCTAAGCCTGGGGCCAAACCGGATGCCGAAGGCGATGCTAAACCTTCGGATAAACCGGAAGCTAATGCAGAGACCAAAAGTGAAGCCGATCCGAAGCCTGATGACAAGACCGAGGCCAAGCCAGATGCCAAAGCTGAGCCAAAGCCGGATTCTAAAGCTGATGCTACGAGCGACACTAAACCTGAGCCGGAAGCCAAGCCCGTAACCGATCCGAAACCGGAAGCCAAAGCGGAGTCTGATTTGAAGCCGCAGATTGCCAAGCGTGCCTATGAACTCTACGAGGCACGGGGCGACAAGGACAATTCAGCAGGTCAGGATTGGGAAAATGCAGAGCGGGAAATCCGAAAAGATGAAGCTGGGGCTAATACAAAACTAGGGGCGAGTGCCGAGCCGAAACCTGAGGCTAAAGTCGAACCTGAATCAAAGGCCGAATCTAAACCTAAACCCGAAACCAGGGCCGAATCGAAACCAGAAACCAGGGTAAACCCGCCATCCGATTTGACACCACAACTCATCAAGCGAGTCCATGAACTATATGAGGAGCTGGGGCGTGAGGAGGTTCGAGCTGTTGAAAAATTGGAGGAGGCGGAGCGGGAGAGCCGCAAAGATGAGTCCGACAAATAATCTGAAGCGAACGACGCGACCGACATGTTAGGAGAAATGAAATTGAAAAATATTGCGGAATAAATTTCATCGCCAATATTCGTATTCCGCAGAAATATTAATTGCAGGGCGTGCAGATGCACAAGTAGCATCTGTGCGGCAACGTACAGAGCGGACTACTAGTAAAGCATACTGTTCTATCAGCTGTAAGTAGTTGTAATGATTACCACCGGTATTCGGAGATGCAGCAGTCGCTGGGCTCTGAAAATAACTTAACGGAACAATTAACAAGGAGAATCAAATGAATCATTATTATTGGAACGACTTGTATTTCGGTTGGGGTTGGATACTTTGGCTTGGTATCGTGTTTCTGCTTTTTTCGAGCATCGGGAATTGGGGATATAGTTATCGGGCACATCAGAAATTCGGTACGATGCCGCGCAAAGAAGCACTGGATATTCTCAACGAAAGATATGCGAGAGGAGATATAACTCGGGCAGAGTATGGAAAAATGAAATCCGATCTTTCGAGTGAAAAAATAAGTAACGATAAGTAAGTGTATTTCTTGCCCGCCCGTTTTGACTCAATAATGCTGACTTTCAACGAGGTGCGGTTATTGCAAATCACCACCTCATTGGCGATATACGTTCGTCTTGTTATCGAATGTTGATTGCCGATCCGGCACCATATCAACCAAGTTTAGGAGCTGCGAGATGAAAAAAGACGAAATCAGGAAAATACTATCGGACGACATCAAAGATTTCCGGTTGAAAGCCAAATATTATGAGTCACTGCATATGTTTGAGGCGGGAAAATATGCCAACAACCTTGCGTCGAACATTGAGCTTGCATTGACAACGATGCCTTCCGATGAGGACATAGAAATCGCCTGACATATGTTTTCCGTCAAATCTGGACTGATTGATGTGAATAATGCAGAACTGGGCCGGTACGCCGACAGCATCAAAAATTAAGCCGGCAATGTCGGAATCCTGCCTGACAGGTCGGATGAAGGAATGATCCACCTTGAATAATGAACTCGGATAGGGTTGCGGAATGGAAACGGAAACCGTTTTAATTTTGCTCTTCATCGTGGTCACGGCCGT
>JBDTCC010000117.1:0-8638 GCA_039923775.1 Gallionella sp.
CGGCATCAAACACCGTGTCATTGGGATCCAGCACCGGCTCCTGGCTGACGTAGCAGATGCGCGCGGTCGGTGCACGCCATACCAGGCCGTCATCGAGGCGAGTGTCAACATGACTGGCCTGCCCCGCGAGGACGCGCATCATGCTCGACTTGCCGCCGCCATTGCGCCCGATCAGGCCGACACGCTCGCCCTCGTCGAGCTGAAAATCGGCATGATCCAGTAATGCGACATGTCCAAAGGCGAGGCTCGCCTTGTCCAGAGTGATAAACGGCATAAGTTATTTGTATATAAGATTAAAGAGGACGACCGGCGAACATGCCGTCCTGAAGCGAACGGTTGTGGATTATACCTTACCGGCCGCCGTCAACTTCTTCAGATCATCGATGATCTGTTTTGAGTGCCGCGAAGTTTCCACGCTCAGATACATTTTATTGATATTGCCTTGCGGGTCGATCAGGAATGTATAGCGGTGCGCAAACTTGATCAGCCATAAATTTATCAGTGCACCATATCGCGCGGCTGTTTCAGTGCTCTTGTCGGCCAACAATGGAAATGGCAAATGGTATTTCTTGGCGAATTCCGCATGGCTACTGGTATCGTCCACGCTCACACCCACCACCTGTGCACCGAGCGCGGTGATCTGGCTCAAATCATCGCGAAACGAACACGCCTCCTGTGTGCAACCGGGCGTGTCATCCTTGGGATAAAAATACAGTACCAGCCACTTGCCGCGATATTCCTGCAGGGTATGCAGCTTGCCATTCTGGTCCGGCAAATTGAAATCCGGCGCGGGCTGACCCACTTTCGGCAATTCACCGGCACGCGCGACGCGGGCCACCAGCAAGGCCGCGAACACGATCAACACTGCAATTATGGTCAACCACTTCATTTTATTTCACTCCGACGATATGTCCCTGAAACTCCAAAAGCGCAGCAACAGTACGCTCAGCAACGACAGTGCGCCCGCGAATAAAAACGCATCGCCGGCATTCCGGTAATGCCAGATCGTGCCGAACAAAACTCCGGCAGGGATCGCACTGATACCCACGGCCAGATGATACCAGCCAAATGCGGTGCCGCGTTCGCGCTCGTCGGCATACAGACTGATCAATGCCCGCTCCGAACCTTCTCCCAGGCCAATCAGCAGACCATAAATCACAGTGGCGAACCACAGTGAGTTGCTATGTTCGACCAGACCGAGCAGCATAAAACTCAGCGCATAGCCCGACCAACTGATCATGGTAATGCGTTGCTTGCCGAATGCATCCGCCATGCGGCCACCCGGTAATGATGCCGCAGATTTACAGATATTGAGCAGCGCCCAGAGCAGCAGTACGTGCACCAGGCTCATACCGAGTTCGTTGCCGCGCAACAGGATGAATGTTTCCGACGCACGCGCAAAGGTAAACAATACCAGTACCAACAGATAGCGGCGCATGGTCGGCGAGAGCAGCGCCCAGGAAATCCGGACCTGCTTTCCTCCCGGCACTACCTCCGGAGTGGCCAACTGGGGTGCAGGTTCGCGCACACCAATGATCAGCACCAGCAGCACCAGTGCGCCCGGCACTACTGACCACAATATCACCTCGCCTACCGGCCAGTGCATCCAGCTCAATGCGGCAATGGCGAGCAGCGTACCGCCCAGCGCGCCGGCATTGTCCATCGCGCGATGAAAACCATAGGCCAAGCCATGTATCTCCGCACGGGCACTGTCTGCCAGCAGCGCGTCGCGCGGCGCATTGCGCAAGCCTTTGCCGGCGCGATCCAGGCTGCGCAACAGCAACAGACTGCCCCAGCCCGACACCAGGCCCAGTAGCGGGCGCGCCAGATTAGACAGGCCGTAGCCGAACACCATCAACCGTTTTCGCCTGCCGTGCTTTGCATCGGAATAATGCCCAGCCCACAGCTTGAGCAGGCTGGCCGCAGCATCCGCAACGCCTTCCACCAGACCCAAAATCACCGGTCCGGCGCCCAGTACCGTGGCGATCAGTATCGGGATGAATGGCGTAACCATCTCTGAAGCAAGGTCGTTGAAAAAGCTGACCAGGCCGATCGCAATCACGGTGGCGGGCAATTTGTGGCGGATCATTTCAAATGCGTCATGTCAGTTGGAGCACGATTGAGCTAAAATGCGCGGCGTTGTCCTCGTAGTTAAATGGATATAACCGACCCCTCCTAAGGGTCAATTACAGGTTCGATTCCTGTCGAGGACACCACAGACATTGCCATCGACTGCCTGAAGATAGCCCATTACGGATATATTCTTCCGGGTTGACCGATATCCATCCCCGTGCAATCTGAAATACCGCCACCCATCGTTGCAAGAATACTCGATTGGCGGCATCGCATCCAGCCACCCATCACCGCACTTATTTCCAGACTCTCCAGTTATGATAGCCACCGAAGAACACTCGCACAGGGTTCGGATGATCCCGACGGTATATGCCCTGAAAACTTACCGGTTTCAATTTCGCGATCCGATGGCGGCAAAATCGATATTGCAATATCGTCATATCTCGATATATAATTCGTGTTATTACGAAATAATAAGTTTCATTCACTTACCGAAAAACCTGTCGCATCGCCATGGCAAAACAATCCTCACCCGATATCGACGAGGTCATCAAGGCACTCGCCCATCCTGTTCGCAGGCAAATGCTCGAATGGCTGAAGACCCCGCAAAAGTCCTTCCCGAGCCAGGTGCACTCTTTCGAGCTCGGGGTCTGTGCAGGCAAGATAAACGAGAAGGCCCAACTTTCCCAATCGACTATTTCGGCACATTTGGCGACCTTGCAGCGGGCCGGCCTGATCACGCCGCGAAAAGTAGGACAGTGGATCTTCTATTCCCGTAATGAAGACTTGATCGGGAAGTTTCTCGCACGCATCAACAGCGAGCTTTGAACAGCGCGGGAACAAACGGTACGAATCGGGTAATCAGGGCGAAACGGAATCGTTGTCCGGCCTGGAACACAAGGAGTTGCAAGTTTGACTAAACCAGCATTGAGTAGTGTGGAGTCTTCTGTAATGAACAAACCGCAGGATCGAATCAAGGTATTGGGCGCCGGCATTTTCATGCTGATTCTGTCCCTGACAGGTTGCGCAAATCTTTCCGGTATCGAGCCCGGCGCCACGATGCTGGTGCCGCATACCCTTGCCGGCCAGCCTGATGTCACGGTCTTTCCGCAGCAACACTGGTGGCAAAGCCTGGGCGATAAACAACTCAACGCCTTGGTGACGCGGGCAATCGCAAACAACCATAGCCTGAAGGTAGTGCAAACCCGCATGAATGCTGCCCAGGCGATGGTTGCAGAAGCGGATAGCGAACGTTATCCGCAGGTCAATGCGGATGCGGAATTAACGCGCCAGCACCTGAGCGCGAACAGCATCTATCCGCCCCCGCTGGGCGGAAGCAATGTGACGATGAGCACAGCACGCATTACAGCGCAGTGGCAGATCGACTGGTTCGGCAAACAACGCGCGGCACTGGATGCGGCAATTGGCCAGGTTCGCGCAGCTCAGGCAGACATGCAGGCCGCACAGGTGATACTCGCCACCACAGTCGCGCAGCAGTATTTCGGCCTGGCGCGCCTGCAGCTGCAACAGCATATCCTGCAGCAATTGCTGCAAAACGGCGAACATCATGTGCAACTGGTCAACCAGCGCGTTGCGGCCGGACTGGACAGCAAGTTTGCGCAGCGCCAGTCGGCAACACAGCTTATGCAAAACCGGCGTGACCTGGCCGCGCTGGCCGAACAGATCGCGCTGTCCCGGCATGCGATGTCGGTTTTGCTCGGCGCGGAGCCGAACGAAACCGACCAGTTGGACGCGCACCTGCCGGATAATCTCAGTGCGGTCGTACCCGACCGGCTTCCCGCCGATCTGCTCGGGCATCGTGCGGATGTAGTAGCCGCCCGCTGGCGGGTGGAAAGCGCACTGCAGGGCGTAAACGAGGCGCGCGCAGATTTTTATCCCAACCTGAATCTGACCGCGTTTGCCGGATTTGAATCACTCACCCTGTCGCAGTGGCTGAAGCCCGATAGCCGCAGTTTCGGCGCCGGCCCCGCGATCAGTCTGCCGATCTTCGATGCCGGGCGATTACGCGCCAGACTGAAAGGGCGCTCGAGTGAAGCCGATGCCGCGATCGAAACCTATAACCAGGCAGTGTTGAATTCGCTGCGTGAAGTCGCCGACAGACTGGCATCCTGGAACGCGTTGCAGACACAGTTGCAGGAACAGAAAAATGCAATCACCGAATTGGCCGGGAGCTATGACATGGAAAATGCCCGATACCATGCCGGACTCAGTAACTATATCAGCGTACTGGCGGCACAAAATGCAATGTTGCAGCAGCGGCGCACCCTGGTCGATTTGCAGGCGCGCGCGTCCGATAACTTCGCGGGACTGATGCTGGCCCTCGGTGGCGGTTACGCAGCACCCGCTTCGCCCGATAACCGATTAATCAGTGAAGGAATGCAGTAAAAATGAGCGAATCCACTCCCGACAATACATCAACAGCAAACGGAAATTCGGCCAGGCGCAAAAAATGGATGCTGGCGCTGGCAGGGATTTTTACGCTGGCCGCAATTCTCTATGCAGCGTACTGGCTTCTGGTCGGTCGCAATTACGAGTACAGTGACGACGCCTATGTCGCCGCAAATATCGTGCTGATCACGCCGCAGGTGGCCGGCACCGCGGTGGCGATTTCAGTGAACGAAACCGATTTCGTCAAAGCCGGAGAAATGCTGATCAAGCTGGATAGCACCAATGCCGAAATTGCGCTGCACGAGGCCGAGGCACAGCTTGCGCAAACCGTGCGCGAAGTGAGCACCCTGTATAAAACGAACAACAGCCTGAAGTCGACGCTGGCCCAGCATCGTGCGGAACTCGAGCAGGCTCACACTACGCTGCTCAATGCGCAGGCTGACTTCAAACGCCGGCAATCGTTGCTGGCGAGCGGTGCGGTTTCCGAGGAGGATGTGCAACATGCGCAAACCGCACTTCAGGCAGCACTCGATCATGTCGCTGCATCAACAGCGGCGCAGGACACCGCCAGGGAACAGTTACATGGCAATGAATTACTGACTGCCGGTATCAGCGTCGACGATCATCCGCGCGTGCTGGCCGCGGCGGCCCGGGTGAAGCAGGCCTATCTTGACTTGAAACGCGGCGCTATCATTTCGCCTGTCGACGGCTATGTCGGCAAACGCAATGTGCAGCTGGGGCAGCGTGTCGCAATCGGCACGCCGCTGCTGACCATCGTTCCGCTGCGGCAGGTCTGGGTGGATGCCAATTACAAGGAAGTCCAGCTGCGCCATATCCGCATCGGTCAGCTTGTCGAATTGGCGTCCGATGTATACGGCAGCAAGGTTGAATATCACGGGCGTGTCAGCGGCATCGGTTCGGGAACCGGCGCCGCATTCGCGCTGCTGCCCGCGCAGAATGCGACCGGCAACTGGATCAAGGTCGTACAGCGCGTGCCGGTCCGGATTGCGCTCGACGAACAGGAAGTGGCTGCTCATCCGCTGCGTGTCGGTATGTCGATGGAGGCAACCGTTGATTTGTCTTCACCCGGACAATCCGTGCTGGCCGATGCAACCACGCCACGGCAGACAAACCAGACCAGTGTTTACAGCAGTGACGAACGCGAGATCGATGCGATGATCGCGCGGATAATCACGCGCAATATGGGTAAACAACCTGTGCCCGCGGTGCAGCACTAACAGCACTATCCATGGCGAACCCGGTCCCGACAACCCCGCCGCCGCCGATGAGCGGTGCCACGCTGGTAATCGCCAGCATGGCGCTGGCCTTGGCAACGTTCATGAACGTGCTGGATGTTTCCATAGCCAACGTCTCGATTCCGGCGTTGTCGGGCGACCTCGGCGTCAGTTTCAGCCAGGGCACCTGGGTGATTACCTCGTTTGCGGTGGCCAATGCGATCGCGGTTCCGCTGACCGGTTTCCTGACCCAGCGGTTTGGCGCGGTCCGCTTGTTTGTGACCAGCATCGTGTTGTTCGTGATGGCATCCTTCCTGTGCGGGATGTCCACCAGTCTCGGCATGCTGGTTTTTTTCCGCGTGGTACAGGGCGCAGTCGCCGGACCGATGATCCCGTTGTCCCAGTCGCTGCTGCTGTCGAGTTATCCCAAGGCAAAAGCCGGCTTGGCGCTGACCATCTGGGCAATGACGACGTTGGTTGCTCCCGTAATGGGCCCGATAATGGGCGGCTGGATCACCGACAACATTTCCTGGCCGTGGATATTCTATATCAACATTCCGATCGGCCTGCTGTCCGCGGCGATAACCTGGACGCTATACCGAAACCGGGAAACCCCGACACGCAAGGTACCGATCGACTATGTCGGACTGGGTCTGCTGATTGTCTGGGTTGGTTCGCTACAGGTACTGCTGGACAAGGGCAACGAACTGGACTGGTTCAACTCGACCCAGATCGTCGCTCTGGCCATTACTTCGGTGGTCGCTTTCTGTTTCTTTCTGGTGTGGGAGTTGACTGAAAAACATCCGGTGGTCGATCTCAGCCTGTTCACGAGGCGTAATTTCTGGTCGGGGACGCTGGCACTGTCAGTCGGCTATGGTGTGTTTTTCGGGAATGTGGTGCTGCTGCCGCTGTGGCTGCAGCAAAACATGGGATACACCGCCACCCTTGCCGGTGCGGTGTTGGCGCCGGTCGGACTGCTGGCCATACTACTGTCACCTTTCGTGGGAAAAAACATCTCCAGATTCGATCCGCGCCTGTTCGCGACAGTGGCCTTCATGGTATTCGGACTTATCTTCTGGATGCGATCCCAGTTCACGCCACAGGCCGATTTTGTGACCATCATGATTCCGTCCCTGGTCCAGGGCATCGCGATGGCGACCTTCTTCGTTCCGCTGATGACGCTGATATTTTCCGGGCTGGGACATGACCGGATCGCGGCTGCCTCGGGTCTGTCCAATTTCGTGCGTATCATGGCGGGCGGTTTCGGCGCATCAATTTTTACCAGCGCCTGGGTGAACCGGACCAGCGCGCACCACGCGGTGCTGACAGAGCATATCAATTACGCGAACCTGGCCAGCCAGTCGACGATCAACAGTCTGGATAATGCGGGTATGTCCAGCCAGCAAACACTGGGCTTCATCAACAACCTGGTGAATCAGCAGGCTGCCACAATGGCGGTCAATGACCTGGCCTGGCTTTCAGCGGTGCTGTTCATCGTGATGATCGGGCTGATCTGGCTGATCCACCCGATCAAGTCTGCCGAAAAATCGGAAGCTGCAGCCGGCGGGCATTGATCCGCCCTGCACTGTCTATGGGCAATTCACAGGAACTATTTTTCAAAACCCCTATCTTACTTATGCCCCTCTTGCATCATGCAACAAAGCTGCAACGGGCACTTGATTCCAATTATTGAGGAGTGCGTATATGAAAAAAGCTTATTCAGTCGCAAAAGAAACGATTGCTCGATTCGCGCGTTGGTTTGTCGCCAGTATTGTGGCCGTCATCGCCTTTTTGCCTGTAATCGCTTCTTTAAGCATTTCCGAGTAATTAGCGTTCCCAAGTCCGCGTCGGCCTCGTCTCCCCCTTGGCTGGCGCGGCATCTTTTTTACAGCACCCATTTCCTGGTTTTACCGGCTTGCCTGACTGGCAAGCCTCCCCTAAACGGACAAATTCAACCAAACAATTCCTGCTGTTTGGGTTCCCGTCCGGCTCTGACCAATTCTTCCAGCGCATCGCGCGCCGCATCGGTGATGCCGTGCTGCTTGCCCAGTTCAAGCAGCTTTGCCACCGCGCGATCGAACGGATAATCGGCTTCCGACCATTCCTCGACGATTTCCCCGGCTGTGTGCCTGGTCATCTTCAATACCCCCGATCTGACATGCACCAGATGAGCGCTGGTCTTGCCCTTTTTTGCAACGATGGCAATATGCCGTTGCCTGTCCATCAATACCTGCCCACGTGTCACATGCAGAACTGCGGGAATGAAGTCGACGGTACTGTAATCGGTTGAGTCTTTGGCCATGGCGCATGTTTCAATAATCAATAATATAAGTGTGCTCTGCTTTTACATAACTGGCAATTGCAGTTGTGCTACCCGAAGTTACCTTGATGCCACTCTGTCCAAAATCATCGTGCATCAATCAAACCGGTGTAATTTCAGCTATCCTTTTCAACAGCAGGTTCAACATAATCCCAGTCTGATAAACTGACATGATGCAGCGCAATCCAATACACAATACATGACAAATACATTGAAAGCCGATGGAGCAATGGCGGTCGCGCCGCATTTTCTGGCCGCGCAGGCGGCCCGTGATGTGCTTAAGGAAGGCGGTAACGCGATCGAGGCAATGGTGGCGGCAGCGGCCACGATTGCGATGGTCTATCCGCATATGACGGGGCTCGGCGGCGACGCGTTCTGGCTGATCCATGAGCCGGGTCAGGAACCTGTCGGCATCGATGCCTGCGGCGGTGCGGCGGCAGGAATGACCCCGTCTTTTTATACCGATCGGGGATTCATCAGCATCCCGGTGCGCGGATCGCTGGCCGCAAATACCGTTGCAGGAACGGTGTCGGGCTGGGAACGCGCGCTGGAATTCAGCAAGCTGCACTGGAGCGGACGCATGCCGTTGTCACGGCTGTTC
>JBDTCC010000118.1:0-4288 GCA_039923775.1 Gallionella sp.
AGCAGTTGCAATGTCTTGAGATATTGTTTTTCCAGATCGGGATGGAGCCCGAGAAAACGCGCGGCGCGTTTGTTGTATTGGTCAGTAAATATCAGGATAAAGCTCATGGAAGATCAGCGTGAAGGTCATGCAGCAATCTTCTTCACCCGCTTGACGTGGGCCGCCGGCGATTCCTTCACAAAACGCCCCGCCGCAACATCGGCGCGCGTTTCGGCCAGGGCCGCTTCCAGTTCGCATTCGCGCAGGTAATGATATTGCGCAATCTCCATCACCACGAAGCGTTCTTTGCCGCGCACAGAGACGATCACTTCCGGCTGTTTCTCCAGTGCAGCCTCGATGGCGGCGATGCCTTTGGTCTTCAGGTCATTGGCAGTCAGGTTGGTCATGATTCATTCCTTCATGGATTTGTTTTTAGTACGCAGAATAGTACGCTGTATAGTGTGATTGATCAAGCGCCAGAATGCATAGTCATATGGTCAGAATGTTGGATAATCCGTGCATGCCAAAACAAACTTTAACTCCGCACCCCGACAAACACATGAGTCCCAAGGCCTGGTATCAGGCCGCCAGTACATTGCCCGACTTTGTTTATGATGCCGCGCAGGCCGCGGCGATAGACGAGTTGGATGTGCTGTGGCATCAGCTGGTGGAATTCAAATCCAAACGCAACCAGTTCCTGGGGCGCAGCCTGCTCAGCCCGGAGGTGCCCAGAGGGTTGTACCTGTGGGGCGATGTCGGGCGCGGCAAGACATTTTTGATGGATGCGTTTTATGCCTGCCTTCCGTATCGCCGCAAGCGCCGCATCCACTTCCACAACTTCATGGCCGAGGTGCATCACGAGATGAAGGCGCTGGCCGGCGAGGATGATCCGCTGATCGCGCTGGGCGACAGCATCGCGAAGTCCACCCGGCTGCTGTGTCTGGACGAATTTCACGTCGACGACATTGCTGATGCGATGATACTGGGCCGGCTGGTGACGGCACTGTTCGATCGCGGCGTGATTCTGATGACCACGTCCAACTATCCGCCCGATGGCCTGTATCCGAATGGTTTGCAGCGCAAGAATTTCCTGCCGGTGATCGCACTGCTCAAGCGCGAGTTGAAGGTGATGCACATCGAAACCGGCAGCGACTACCGGCTGCGGGCGTTGACCCGCGAGCCGCTGTTTTTGGTGGCGAGCAATGCACAAGGCGCTGCCGAGAACGAAGACAAGCTGGCGGCGCTGTTCGACAGGATCGCGGGAGAAACGCTTCGCGGAGATGCTGATGTTGAAATCCTGAGCCGCAATATCCCGGTGAAACGGGTCGCGCACCATGCGGTGTGGTTTGACTTCAGGGAGCTGTGCGGCGGCGCGCACTCGCAACCCGATTATCTGGAGATCGCCCACCGGTTCCCCACCGTATTCGTATCGCTCATCCCGAGACTGACCGAGGACTTTGCATCAGAGGCACGGCGCTTTTCATGGATGATCGACGTGTTTTACGATAATCACGTCAGGCTGGTGGCAGCGTCTGCGGTGCCGCTGGAAGATGTATTCACCGATGACATGGCCGCCGGTGAATTTTCACGTACCGCCAGCCGCCTGACCGAGATGCAGACCCTGCATTATCTGAAGTTGCTGCACCAATCGCAGCGGGTTACGTTGAATGGTGATGCGCAAAAAGAATGCATGTAGGAGCACTAAAAGTAGGCAATCTGCTAAAGCAAATGCAGAGTTGTCGCCGGGCCATGCTGGAACTCCGTTATACCCGTAGGAGCGGGCCATGCCGGCGATCAATTAAATGGTCGCGGGCATGGCCCGCTCCTACAAAAGACCTACAAATTTTCGGGCAGCAACCGCTTATGCAGAAGCCCTAATGGTTTTACCACTGCGGCTGCCTAGACGTTCTTCGCCATAATTGCTTTGGCAGCCACAATAAATTCCTCGGCCTTTTTTTCGTCTATCGTCAGCATGATCACCTTGCCACAGCTATCGATGATGTGCATCAACGCGGCATTCGAATCCGCGGTTTCATCGATTTTCCTGATGACTTTCTCGGCCTTGTCACCCAGTACCCTGATGGCCAACGCCAGCAACTGCCGTTTGACCGGTGTAGCTCCGGCAGTCGACTGGGCAGCCTGCCCGGCGGAAGACGCGGGCGACATTGCCGCAATTGACCCCGCCGGTGCCATCAGTCCCATCTCTTCCAGCATTTCGAACGAGTCTGCAAGATTCTCCAGGCCCGCGCCCTTTTTCAGCAGTTCATGCAGGGTCGAGCGGCCGTCCACCAGGATCAGGGCATGGCGCAGGGTAGTGGGAATATCCCGCGCGTCAAACCGCTCCTTGCCTTTTTCGGTCTTGACGTAAACAGTATCCGTATTCATCTGTGTTACGCCGACAGCTCTTCAATGATCCGGAAAATCAGCTTGACGGTAATCACCACATATATCGCGCCGAAGAAGAAAATAAGCGACGCCATCAGCGTAACGAATTGTGGCGGCAACAGGCCAAAGAACGGGGTTGTCAGGTAGCCCAGGGTGAACAAAACCACCAGAAATGTGAGGAATTTCCAGTTCTTGCCGACCACTCCACCGGGCACTTGCTTGCCCAGTTTGAGTACCAGAACAAGGCAATAAATCATGATAAAAATTGCAGCGATACTGATGCCGGTGCTGATTTCCATTTTCATTTTTTTACCTCTCCCGTTATTTAAACTGTGGTTTTGTGATCGGCCCTGCCTTTTAAAAAATGCTACCTCAAACACTTTCCCGGTTATTTGTATTCCGGGAAAGCTCGCTTACCGTTGGTTTTTTTATTGAACTTCCCGGGTTCTATGCCCGGGTCAGATTCAGGGTGCAGACAACGATTTCGCGAATAATATAGCTCTGTTGACAACAAGTCTAGCCGATCATTTTGCGATACAACATTATTCAGCACTGCTCCGACATTACCCGCGCTTCGTTAACGGGGCGATATTCACCCATGTCATCCTGACGTCCGGCTATCGCGTTGAAGGCAGGCAGGATGATGTTGATCAAACGAGCTGTATCGTTTAACTACCGAGAGGGAGTATGCATATGAAAAATGTGATTGTATTTTTCCGCGTTCAAATGAAATGGTTTTCCATGTTGGCGGGGATGTTCTGCCTGATATTGGCGACGGGTGCCTCAGCCGCCACAAGGCCCTGCGCAGATGATGCGGTCAGGCTTTGCAACGGGATAAAGCCGGGCGGCGGAGCTGTGGCGAAATGCCTCAAGGAACATTCAAGCGAACTGTCGCCAGCCTGCAAAAAAAGCATCACGAAAGCAAAACGAAAAGCCAGGGTATTCAACAAGGCGTGCAGGGAAGATGCCGGGAAGTTCTGCCAGGATGAAAAGCGCGGCGGCGGCAGAATTATGAAATGTCTCGCGACGCATCAGGATGAATTGACCCCGGCTTGCAAGGAAATGATGACCAAGCCGATCGGCCGGCAGTAATTCAGTATTTGTGGAGCGGGCCCTGCGTGTGTTGTTGGGGCTTTAGACCCTTACAACCACGGCGTACCCCTTGCGGGTGCTGCCCGCGAACCATTAATTGATCGCGGGCATGGCCCGCTCCTACAGGTGTTGCGGTTTATTTTCGGGCATGGCACGCTCCTGCAAACTCAGGTTCAAAGCCATATCGCATTCCAGAACGGGTAGTCACCAAGACGCTTTACCAGCCCGGCCCGCAGCGGGTTGGCAATCACATAGCGTGCCGTGTCGGGCAGATCGTCTTCCGCCCGCAATGCATGGTCGTGATACGCGGCCGCCCATAGTGCACCTTTACTTTGCAGTACCCGATTCGCGCGACGCGCGCTTGCAGATTTGATGCGGTTAACCACGTCGCTAAGCGCATCGTGTTCGTTCAATTCAATCAGCCAGTGTACGTGGTCTGGCATCAATACCCAGGCGAGCATGGCTGCCTCTCCAAGCACGGAGCTGTCTTCAAAACAACGCGCGGCAGCGCAGGCGGCGTGAAAGTTCTCGAATGTCCTGATGCGATGCAATGTTGTAGCCGTAACCAGATAAACCCCGTTCGACACCGATACGCGGCCTTTGCGCAAAGCGGCGTGGCCGGGGTTATAGGTGGGCATGATGTACGTTACCGTGCAGGAGCGGACCGCGAAAAATCAACAGTATTTTCAGGAGTACATTCCAGAAAGGAAATCGCAACACCCGTAGGAGCACTAAAAGTAGGCAATCTGCTATCAGCTGAAGCAGGTGCAGAGTTGTCACCGGGCCATGCCCGAAAATAAACCGCAGCACCTGTAGGAGCGGGCCATGCCCG
>JBDTCC010000119.1:0-9276 GCA_039923775.1 Gallionella sp.
GGAGGATGTCCTGATAGGCCTGGCGCAGCGCGTGGCTGGCGACTTTATCGCGCACGAAGCGGCCATTCACGAAAAAATATTGCGCATCACGGCTGGCGCGCGAATAGGCGGGCAGAGCCGCGAGGCCTTGCAACGACAAGTTCGCCGCACTCCGCGAGACCGGTACGGCGGCCTGTCCGAACTCGTCACCGAGCAGTGCGGCCACGCGTTTCAGCGCGGCCTGTTCACCCTGCACGGCGGATAATTGCCAGATCGTGCGCCCGTTGTGCTGTAGCGAGAAACCGACATCGGGGCGCGACAATGCAATGCGCTTGAAGGTTTCCTCGCACCAGGCGAACTCTGTCGATTCGGATTTCAGGAATTTGCGCCGTGCCGGGGTATTGAAATATATTTCGCGAATCTCGACCGTGGTGCCTTGCGCATGGCTGGCCGGGACGGGTGCGCTGAGTTGTCCGTCGATCGCTTCCACTTTCCACCCGTGAGCGTCCGATTCGGTTCGGCTGGAGAGGGTAAGTTGGGAAACTGCCGCCATGCTCGCCAGGGCTTCGCCGCGAAAGCCCAGGCTGGCGACCTGTTGCAGATCATCCAGTGAGGCGATCTTGCTGGTAGCGTGGCGCATCAGTGCCAGCGGCAATTCATCTTTTGCCATGCCTTTGCCGTTGTCGCGGACGCGCATCAGCTTGATGCCACCGCCATCCAGTTGCACCGAAATATCCGTCGCACCGGCATCCAGACTGTTTTCCAGTAACTCTTTCAGGGCGGCGGCAGGCCGCTCGATGACCTCGCCGGCGGCGATTTGATTGATGAGCAGTTCGGGAAGCAGCCGGATTGCAGGCATGGACTAAGCGCAGGGTTATGATGACCTTGGATTATAGCGGAGAAGCGCTATCGTTTTTCCTGAACAATTAAGTACATCGGTATACACAATGCGGAATGAACCAGTTTCACGCTTCAGTCGGATTGAACCAGCCTTGACTTTTTTTTGAATAGAGTGCTGAATTCGCTCCCGTAGTTGACTCAATACACCTGTATATAACCCAAATCTTAAGGAGAATATCTTGAAACACTTCAAAAGTTTGCTTGTTGGATTAGTCCTGATCGCTTTCGCAGGTCCGGTTTTGGCTGCAGATACCGCAGGCTCTATTACGATTACCTCGCCGGCAAATGGTGCGGTGTTGTCGAGTGGCAGCGGAAACAAGCTGGAATTCAATGTCCATTTCAGCCCGAATGGCAATCATGTGCATATCTATGTCGACGACCAAAATCCCATGGTTTTTCGCGATGCCGGACATTGCCCATGCACTGCCGATTTGCCTGAACTTTCACCTGGTAAGCATACAATTGTGGTCAAGGAGGCAACTGTCAGCCATGCCCTGACCGGGGTTCAAGGATCTACTGTAGTAACAGTCAAGTAGTTTATAAACGGCAAAATCAAAATAGATGCAAAATCTAATTTATGCCCTCATTCAGGTCGTTCATAACTTTGGCGCCGTAGCCGTGGTTGGCACTGCCGCATCAGCTGTTTGGCTGGTGCGGGGTAATGTGGCGGCCCGGCACCGGGCCGCATTATTCATAGCCATAGCCTGGGCAACGCAAGTGGCGAGCGGCATGCTCTTCGGCATTACGACTTACTATTTTGAACACCATCTGCCGGATATTCACGGGATAGCGGTGGATGCGCTGCTGGTCAAAATAGGTTGCGCGGTTGCCGGATTCGTTCTGGCGGTTGCCTATCTCAGGCTGAATGCAGGATGGACGCTGTCCCGGCAACTGATGGTATGGCGCGCATTGTTGACTTTGGGCATTATCGCCCTGGGTTCTGCCGCCTTCCTGCGCTGGTTTTCCTGAATTCTTCCGGAATTTCCTGATTGGTACAGAACGGTCATTACTTATGAATCGACACGGGTGTAACAGACGCCGTGTAGTTTTTATTCAGGTAGTACAGGTATAATCCCAGCCTCAAAAATACGCTTGTTTGTGAAGTTCCGACACAGGCGTTCAATAATTCACAAATAAGGAGAGGCTCATGCGGATAGGCATTCCTGCCGAAACGACGACAGGTGAAAAGCGCATTGCCACTGTGCCCGATGTTGTTGAGAAATTGATCAAGATTGGATTTAATGTTTCAGTCGAATCCGGTGCGGGTAATGGAGCGAACTTCAGTGACGATACCTACCGCGCTGCGGGGGCTGGGATAATCGTCGGTGCTTCCGAGTTGTGGGCTGCCTCAGACATCGTGTTTAAGGTGATCGCCCCGACGAGTGCCGAGGTTGAGCTGATGCGCGATGACGGCACCTTGATCGGCTTTATCTGGCCCGCGCAAAATCCCGAACTGATGAAACAACTGGCTGCGAAGAATGCAACCGTGCTGGCGATCGACTGTCTGCCACGCATGTTGAGCCGTGCCCAGAAGATGGACGCCCTGACCTCTCAGGCTGGCGTTGCCGGTTACCGCGCGGTTATCGAGGCTGCCAACGTCTTTGGCCGCTTCTTTAACGGCCAGATCACGGCGGCAGGTAAAGTTCCGCCTGCAAAGGTTTTCATCGCCGGTGCCGGTGTTGCCGGTCTGGCGGCAATCGGTACCGCTGCCGGCTTGGGTGCCATCGTGCGCGCCAACGATACGCGTGCCGAAGTGGCCGATCAGGTCAAGTCGCTGGGCGGCGAGTTCGTGAAGGTCGAATATGAGGAAGAGGGCGGCGGTGGCGGTGGCTACGCCAAGGTGATGAGCGAGGGCTTCCTGCAGGCGCAGCGCGAGATGTACGCCAAGCAGGCCAGGGAAGTGGACATCATTATCACCACCGCGTTGATCCCCGGCAAGCCCGCACCAAGGCTGATCACCGCCGAGATGGTGCAGAGTATGAAGCCGGGCAGTGTCATCGTTGATATGGCGGCCGAGCGGGGCGGAAATTGCGAACTGACTGAGCCCGGTAAGGCAGTGGTGAAGCACGGTGTAACCATCGTCGGTTACACCGATCTGAACAGTCGTTTGGCCAGGCAGTCTTCCACGCTGTATTCAAACAATCTGTTCCGTCTGACCGAGGAACTATGCAAGACCAAGGACGGCATCATCAATGTCAATATGGAAGATGATGCCATTCGCGGCCTGACGGTGATCAAGGAAGGCGAGATCACCTGGCCGGCACCCCCGCTCAAACTGCCTGCCGCAGCGACCAAGCCTGCTGCGGCCAAGCCGGTTACACCGCCACCCGCACATGGTAAGCCGAGCGCACCGATGTCGGGCACCAAACTGGCGGTCTTCTTCGGTATCGGTGCAGCGCTGTTCTGGCTGATTGGCGCAAATGCTCCCGCGGCGTTCCTCGGCCATTTCACCGTTTTCGTGCTTGCCTGTTTCGTCGGCTACATGGTGGTATGGAATGTCACGCCCGCTTTGCATACGCCGCTGATGAGCGTCACCAATGCCATCAGCAGCATCATCGCCATTGGTGCGCTGGTGCAGATCGCCCCACCGCTCTCGCTGCTGGGCAGTGTCATGGACAGGCCGGATGGCTGGATACGATGGCTGGCAATGCTGGCCATTGCGCTCACTGCCATCAACATGTTTGGTGGTTTTGCCGTTACCCAGCGCATGCTGGCGATGTTCCGCAAATAGGGTAAAGTCATTATGATCTCTGCAAGTTTGTCTACCGCCGCTTATGTTGGCGCAATTATTCTGTTCATCCTGAGCCTTGGCGGCCTCTCCAGCCCGGAGTCTTCTCGTCGCGGCAATCTCTACGGCATGATCGGCATGATCATCGCGGTGCTGGCAACAGTGTTTGGCCCCAGGGTTTCGATGGCCGGCCTGCCGTGGATTATCTTTGCCATGCTGGTTGGTGGCAGCATAGGTATGATCGCCGCACGTACGGTCAAGATGACACAAATGCCGGAACTGGTTGCGCTGATGCACAGCCTGGTCGGTTTGGCTGCTTGCCTTGTCGGATTCGCGAATTACATCGATCCTGTGGCCGCGGCCCATTTGACCAGTGCAGAGAAAGCCATTCACGAGATGGAGATATATGTCGGTATCCTGATCGGCGCTATTACTTTCTCGGGTTCCCTTATTGCATTCGGCAAACTCTCGGCAAAGATCGGCGGAAAGCCAATGCTGTTACCGGGCCGCCACTTCATGAACCTGGCTGGCCTGCTGGCCGTTATCTACTTTGGTGGCGTATTCCTGCATGCCGAGTCGGTGAGCGCGGGGATGGTGGCGCTCACCGTGATGACTGTGATCGCGCTGCTATTCGGAATTCACATGGTGATGGCCATCGGTGGTGCCGACATGCCGGTCGTGATATCCATGCTCAACAGCTACTCCGGTTGGGCTGCAGCCGCAACGGGCTTTATGCTGAATAACGACTTGCTGATCGTCACAGGCGCGCTGGTGGGTTCTTCCGGCGCCATCCTTTCCTACATCATGTGCCGTGCGATGAACCGCAACTTCTTCAGCGTGATTGCGGGCGGCTTCGGTTCCGGGGGCGGCAAGAAACCTACTGCCAGCGGCGATACACAACCGGCTGGCGAAGTGGTTTCCATCAGTGCGGTCGAGACAGCAGAATTACTGCGCGAAGCCAAGAACGTGATCATCGTTCCCGGTTACGGCATGGCAGTGGCGCAGGCACAGCACACGGTGTATGAAATCACCCGGTTCTTGCGCGAGAAGGGCGTCAACGTGCGCTTCGGAATTCATCCGGTGGCAGGCCGCATGCCAGGTCACATGAACGTGCTGCTTGCCGAAGCAAAGGTGCCATACGACATTGTCATGGAAATGGATGAGATCAACGGGGACTTTCCGGATACCGATGTCACGATGGTGATCGGTGCCAACGACATCGTGAATCCTGCGGCGCAAGAAGATCCGAACAGCCCCATCGCCGGCATGCCGGTGCTGGAAGTATGGAAGGCCAAGACCTCGATCGTGATGAAACGCAGTATGGCTACCGGCTATGCGGGCATCGAAAATCCGCTTTTCTACAAAGAGAACAACCGCATGTTGTTCGGCGATGCCAAGAAAATGCTGGAAGAGGTTTTGGTTGCGCTGAGAGCATAACCGGAGGGGCTAAGGAAACAGTAAAGAGCCGCATCAGCGGCTTTTTACTGTTTGGCAGAGCGCGGCGCTTTGAACACCAGCAACACCCCGAGCAGGCTTTGTATCAGGTAGAAGATGCTGGATACCCCATGCAGCATGCCGAATCGACTTGCATACGTGCTGTGCATCACATCCAGCGGCAGGGCCTGCGCCTTGAGGCCGTTCATGACCGGCTGGAAACCGAACTGCAATACCACCACGATCAGCAGCATCACCGCAACAATTCTGAACAGCGCCTGCCGGAATGATGCGCGCCCGACCGTGCCGAATTGCCAGGCCAGCAGATATGCGCCGCAGGCCAAACCGAGATAATTCACCAATGTGAACATCTGCCCGGCCAACATTCCCGCCAGTTGCCGATCCGGCTGTCCGAAAAATAGCACCGGCACGGCAAGGTAGCCGACAGCCCAAAGACTACCGATCCAGGCCGTGGATAAAAGCGAAGCAAGAATATTCGAAAAGTTTTTCATGGGTGAGCAGGGTAACACAGCCGGCATACCTGCGTGAACACATGGCACCGGGCGGACGCGTTCACTTGCGTATCAATTGCATCCCCGCTAGCATGTCCCACAATGATCAGGTCAACTGATCTGGACGGCCTGGAACCGCACATCACAGGCATCAACCACGACATCAACAGGTGCGGTTAAAGGGAAAGGAGGCATGACTATGGCAACAGGAACAGTCCGGCTTCATCGCGTGTTCAAATCAAAACCGGAGAAGGTATACCGGGCATTTTTGGATGCCGTGGCAATGGCTAAATGGCTTCCCCCTTACGGCTTCACCTGCAAGGTACTGCATATGGATGCAAAAGTTGGCGGCACTTTCAAGATGTCGTTCGAGAACTTCTCGACAGGACAAGGGCACTCATTCGGCGGTGAGTATCAAGAGCTGGTACCCGGCAAACTTATCCGCTATACAGACAAGTTCGACGATCCGAACCTGCCCGGCGAGATTCAGGTTACCGTCTCGTTAAAGCAGGTGTCTTGCGGCACCGAAGTGGATATTACTCAAACAGGACTGCCGGAAGTCATTCCGGTCGAGATGTGCTATCTCGGATGGCAGGAATCGCTTGCGCAACTCGCGGATCTTGTCGAACCTGATATTCCGGACTAGTGCGGTGTCGAGCCTCCAACTTCAAAGACATTTGGAGCGTGCTCAATAAACTGGGCGGTTCAAAATCGTTTCGCGATCAGCACGGCATTGCTACCGCCAAACGCAAATGAATTAGACATCACTGCATCGAGCTTGACGTCCTTCCTGCTCTGATTGGGAACGTAGTCCAGATCGCATTCCGGATCAGGATCGTGCAGGTTAATCGTTGGTGGAATAGCATTGTGCTGCATAGCCAACACGGCGGCCATGAATTCCACCGCACCTGTTGCACCCATCAGATGGCCGTGCATCGACTTGGTAGAACTGATGGGAATATCGGCGGCGTGTTTGCCAAACACATGCTTGATGGCTTTGGTTTCTTCGATGTCACCCGCCAGGGTAGCAGTACCATGGGCGTTGATATAATGAATATCCTGTGGTTGCATGTGTGCGTCGCGCAAGGCATTCAGGATGGCAAGGGTTTGTCCTGCCGCATCCGGCTTGGTTATGTGTTTGGAGTCAGCCGAGCAGTCGTAGCCGACCAGTTCCGCATAAATCTTTGCACCGCGTTTCACGGCACGCTCAGCTTCTTCCAGTACCAATACCGCCGCACCTTCACCGAGAACCAGTCCGCTGCGGTTCCTTGAAAATGGCTTGCAGGAAGCACTGGCATCATGCGGGTCTTCCTGGGCCAGCGTTCGCAAAGCCTCCCATGCTTTCATTGCACCCAATGTCAGCATCGCCTCGGACCCACCTGCGATCATCACATCCGCATAACCGTGCTTGATTTTTCGGTAAGCTTCGCCGATTGCGATTGCCGACGAGGCACACGCGGTGGCGTAAGTGATGTTGGAACCCTGCAAGCGGTGCTTAATGGAAATATGCGAAGCGGCCGCATTGTTCATGCTGAGCAGCACGGTGAGGGGTTTGATACGCGGTTCCTCATTCTGGAACAACTCTCTATAACCGTCCTGGAGCGTGCCTGTGCCGCCCTGGCATGAACCCATACTTACCCCTGCCCGAACATATTCCTCTTCGGTAAAGGTGAGTTTCGCATCCTGCATGGCCTGTTCCGCGGCAACCAGTGCAAACTGGCTGAAACGTTCGATACCGGTCAGTTGTATCTTGCTGAAGTGTGCTTCAGGATTGAAATCCCACACCGGCGCACCGATGCGGATGGAAAGCTTTTCGATGCCATCAAATTCGAGATGTTTGATACCGGAGCGTCCCGCCAGCAGGCTGTCAAAAAATTTCCCCGGGTTATTCCCTACCGGGGAGATCACACCCATCCCGGTAATGACGACTCGTCTGTCCATTTGGCGGTTACTTTACTTGGTCTTTTTGCTCGGCGATGATCTTGTTGATCTCGTTGACTACGTCGCCGACAGTCTTGAGTTCAACATAGTCGTTGGAAAGTTTGATCTTCAGCTCATCTTCAAGAGTGAACATGAATTCGATGACTGATAAAGAATCCAATCCCAAACTTTCTAATTGAACATCAGGACCAAGATCTTCGATTTTAAGGTCGAATTGCTCCACCAGCATGCGTTGGATAGTTTGCAGGGAGCTCATAATTACGGGGTGTCCTTCATTGGAATAGGCAGCATCTTACCAGAATGTGGTTGGGGTTCCCCTACCAGTAATGATGTTTTGATTGCCGCATTGAAAAAACGTATGGTATTGTCCGCCACCTTTTCGCGTTCGTTGTCTATGGTAAGCATATGGTAGCTGTTGTGTAGCAGGATGCTTTCCACTGTCCTTGAACCAATATTTTCGGCAACAAACCGTGCACTTCGCGGCGTTGACACATCATCCTCTACGGCATGAATGATCAATGCCGGTGCAGTGACACGCGGCAGGGATTTCTTTACCGATTTGATCAACAATTCTGCCTCATGGATAGCGGGCAGGGTCAGTGTTGCAGCGCCGGCCATCGATGAATCCTTTTGACTCATCTCACGCGCCACCCATTTGCGTAATTGCTCATTCTTCAGACCAAAAGGTTCACGTTCACGATAGCTGTATATATATCGGAATGGTGTGTAGTAACCGACTGGCAGCATAAAACGATACCAGGGTATGCTCCAACCGTCGTAATACAGAGTGGTGGCAAGCAGGGATAGTGCAGCCACTTCGTCACCCAATTCTGCAGCAATACTCAGCGACAGCACCGCACCGATACATAATCCACCGATCGCGACTTCTTTGTGTTGTTCCTTAAGCGCATGGAATTCAGCCAGAACCTTGGCGTGCCAGTCACCCCAGTTTGTAACTGAGTGGGCATCATCGCCATGTTCGTAGCCATATCCGCGAATGAATGGCACGTGCACGGTATATCCGGATTTATTGAGTCTCTTGGCAAGTGGCAGCATTTCAACTGGACTGCTCTGCAGGCCATGAATCAGCAGAACTGCGTGTCTACTTCCAGGGAGTGTGATTGGATTCATTGCAGGGATCGTCAAAAAAGTCGCGCATTCTAGCAAATTGTCCGATTCCCATACGGACAATCATCAAGAAGTAATTTTGGGGCGCATTTTTAAAGAATCTACAGGGGCCCGAGCTGGAATTAAAAACATTTAACATTCATTATATTCATGTGAAATATTGCCTAAAAGTGGCAAAGCTACTCGAATCGAAATGCCACGGTAATATAACTGCTGCTCAGATATTTTTTATCGACCAGAGGGCTCTCGGTGATGGTGGAGTCCAATTTTTTACGCTGCAAATATAATTGAGAAATCCAATTTCCAGTGATCGGGAATTCCAGTACCACACTTAATGTAGTATTCGTGGCCTCCATCGGCGTATAAGCTGGATAGCCGGAATTGGCTGCCTCGAAGGCTGAGACCCCATAGAAATACCGGGTGTAATTCTTGGAAAAATGCTCGATGCCTATCTGTGGGTATAACGTCAACTTTCCCAGATTAAATTCTGTCGCATAAGTGGCTTCGTATATATTTCCTTTCGAACGATTTTCATCGCGAAATGCATACAGGAAAAATCCGCCTATGGGGGTCAATTGGAATGAGCCCAGTCCGATGGGAAATGAGTTTTCGCGGGTACTGATTCCTTTCAGCAACGGGTTGCCGTCAGTCTGA
>JBDTCC010000120.1:0-21553 GCA_039923775.1 Gallionella sp.
AGCTCTTGCTTGCCCTCGATACCAGATTGCCTCTGTATATTTATTGTTGTCTTCGCTAAGCGCTTCCAGCATTGACTGCACCGATGTGATTTCGCGTTGCTTCAAAGCGTACCTCTCATTTGATTCGATTGATTTAACTTGATGAAGGATAAACTACATCCGCCCCGACATTTTAATCAGATACTTGCAGTCTGCATCTGGCATGTCACTTTCTTGTGCCACATTGCTTTGAACTATGCCCCGTTCAAGTAACATGGAAGGCTATGAAAGAAAAAGCCCTGTCACCAGGGCTTTTTCTTTCATCTTGCAACTTCAACCGCAAGCCCCAATCGCCCCACAACTGGTACAAAACTCGCACCCGTCCTTCTTGATCAGCGTCGCGTTGTGGCACTCCTTGCAGACTTTTCCGGCCAGTGTCTTGGGTCCGGCGGCTTTGTTTTTCTTTTTCGGGACATCCATCACGCCCATGTGCGAGATCGGAAAGCCGTTTTCGTCCAGGATGCCGAGCATCGCGTAGCGGTGGATGATCAGCTTGGCGACGTAGGAAACCGTCGAGGGGTAGCTTTCCATCTTGATACCGCCGGGCACGCGCGCCATAAAATCGCCGAGCGGTTCGCCGAAGTTGAGCAGCTTGCGCAGCTTCATGCCGATCCAGGCGGGGTCGATCACGCGCATGTCCAGACTCAGTACTTTGCACAGTCCATCCAGCGCGCGCGGATACACGCCCGCCAGCCACATCGAATAGGGGCGGCGTTGTCCGTCGGGCAGCACCAGTTCCTTCAGGCCCAATACAAAGTCGTCGCCACTGCCGGCGTTGGCGATGTCCACCGTCCAGCTCATCGTACCGTCGGTGCCGGTCTTGGGTTCTTTCTTGGAGAACAGTGCGTCCATCATCGGTGTGGCTGCGTCCGCGCTGGCTTCCAGCGCGCCCAGTTCTTCGATGCGGTATTTCAAGAGATGCGCGAACGCGGAAACCAGGCTGGGCATGCGCTTGATCTCGCCGTCGGGCGGCATCTGCATGTCGAAGGCGTCGTCACCGGCGGTCTTCATCAGCATTTCCAGCTTCATGCGTACCCACACCGGATCGCTGGTGCGCATGTCCATGGACAGCGATTTGGCCAGCGCGCCGAGTCCGCGCGGTTGTTCCGAGCCGTTCACCCAGACCTCGAACGGATGGTTGTGGCCGTTGGTGGTGTGCGACACGAAGGCGACAAAACTGCCGAGCGGATGTTTTACCACCTGGGAGACCCAGCCGGAACTGCCGTTCGGCAATTCCGGGCGGCCCGGCCAGCGCAGCGAGGCGAGCGCGGGTTTGGGCGTCGCCGAGTCTTCCAGCACGATGCGGCGGTCCTGGTCGAAGATGAAATCCTGTGGCTGTTCGGTTTCCGGTTGTTTGATTTCAGGCGTGACCGACAGCACCGAGCCCAACACGTTGTTCGGACGATAGGTCGCGAGTCCCTTCAGACCGGCTTTCCATGCCGCGGTATAGAGATCCTTGAAATCCTCGTAGGGATAGTCGGCAGGCACGTTGACCGTTTTGCTGATTGAGGTATCGATGAACGGCGCAACGGCGGCCACCATCTTCATGTGGTCGTTTGCGGAGATCTCCAGCGCGGTGACGAAGGCGGGCGGCAGGTTGTTCATGTCGCCGCCCATGTGCTTGTAGGTGCGCCAGGCGTGGTCTTCCACCGCGTAATCCTTGGTACCGCCTTCCGCCATGCGCTTCTTGCGTGTGTAAAACCACGAGAACGGCGGCTCAATGCCGTTCGAGGCGTTGTCCGCGAACGCGAGCGAGATGGTCCCGGTCGGTGCAATCGACAGCAAGTGGCTGTTGCGGATGCCGTGCTTGCGGATCTTGTCCTTGATCAGGTCGGGCAGGCGTGAGGCAAAGCGCGGGGCAGCCAGATACTGGTCGGCATCCAGTAGCGGGAACGCGCCGCGCTCGGCGGCCAGATCCACGGAGGCGAGATAGGCCTCGTCGCGCATTTCGCGGGTGATGTCCTTGGCAAACGCGCGCGCCTCGTCGGTGTCGTAGCGCAGGCCCAGCATCGCCAGTGTGTCGCCCAGCCCGGTGTAGCCCAGTCCGACGCGGCGCTTGTTCTGCGCTTCCAGTTGTTGCTCGGGCAGCGGCCATGCGGTGACATCCAGCACGTTGTCCAGCATGCGCACCGCGGTGCGCACCAGTTGCTTGAACGGCTCGTGGTCGAAACCGGCATGCGCCGAGAACGGGTTCTTGACCATGCGTGTCAGGTCGATGGAGCCCAGGCAGCAACAGCCGTAGGGCGGGAGTGGCTGTTCCGCACAGGGATTGGTGGCCTCGATCAACTCGCAATACGACAGGTTGTTGTCACGGTTCATCAGGTCGATGAACAGTACACCCGGTTCGGCATGATCGTAGGTGCTTTCCATGATCTGTTTCCACAGGTCTGTGGCCTGCACCTTGCGATATATCCACTTGCCGTCTTCGCGCTGGACCGAACCCTGCTCCTTGAGCGCTGCGCCGGGTTCCGCACGATGCACCAGCTCGAATGGCAGGTTGTTTTCGACAGCGTGCATCAGGGCATCGGTGACACCGACGGAGATGTTGAAGTTCTTCAGGTCGCCCTGATCCTTGGCGTGGATGAAACGCTCGATGTCCGGATGGTCGCAACGCAGCACGCCCATCTGTGCGCCGCGCCGCGCGCCGGCGGATTCCACGGTCTCGCAGGAGCGGTCGAACACGCGCATGTAGGAGATCGGCCCGCTGGCACGGGAATTGGTTCCCTTGACCTGGGCACCCTCGGGGCGGATGGACGAAAAGTCGTAGCCGACACCGCCGCCGCGCCGCATGGTTTCGGCGGCCTGCTGCAGCGCATCATAGATGCCGGGTTTGCCTTCATTGATCCCGGAGATTGCGTCGCCCACCGGTTGCACGAAACAGTTGATCAGGGTTGCCTGGTTCTTCAGTCCGGCAGCCGAGTTGATGCGGCCGGCAGGCACGAAACCGTTCTCCTGCGCGAGGAAGAACACTTCTTCCCAATGGCTGCGCTGTTCAGGGTCTTCTGCCTTGGCCAGGCCGCGCGCGACACGGCGCCGCACGTCCTGAACCGAGTGTTCGTCCGGTTCGGCATATTTTTCCAGCAATACTTCGGTGCTGATCTCCTGGGTCATCGGCGCAGCTCCTTGAACAGAGCCATTCTCCACCTTTTTACCGGCGAGATCGCTGATTATTTGCTGTGCGGATAGTGGTTTTTCGGAATTGCTGCTGGAGGATGAGGAGAGGGAAACGTTTTCTATTTCTAACATGTTGTTACTCCCTTTAATGCGCGGGGTACTTAGTGTCCCGGAAAACAAAAAACCACTATAGGTAGTGGTTGATCGATATATTTGGACTAATTGTAGGGTGCAGGAAAGTTTTTGCAAGTTAAATTTTGGCCAATATTTTTTGGCTTGGATCAACAATAACTTAGCCGGGTAAATGCAAAATAAGGCACGCAATTTGCTCAATGACCGGCAAGTCCCGCAGTCCGGCACTAATTCCCCTGTTTAGTGCATGGCCGGCTTGCTCACACGGTCTTTTTCAGACAGTTCGCTGCGGAATTTCTCGAGCTTGTCATGGAAGTTGCCCGCATCGCCGTAGCGCAGGAAATGCGCATAACGCTCATTAGAGCCGAGAATTTTTCGAGCGTGCTTGATCGGGCAGAAGTATTGCTCGGTACGGGCGGTGATCTCGCGCGCGTAATTCAGCAGTCCGACGCCGTACGAGCAATACATGCAATCGAGTTTTTCGACGATGTTCAAATAAGCCAGATAGCGGCGATCCAGCACGATGTAGTCGGCACGTTTGACCCGGGCGATCCCGTAGACCGGGAAGCAGGTCAGCTGATAGAAGGTGATGAACAGGTCGAGCAGGAAGAACGGAAAGATCATCGCGTAGATGACCGGCATCGTGAGAAAGTTCAGCGGGCGCACGGTAAAGAATAGATACCAGGAGCTCTTCTTGAGCTTGAGGTGCGCCGCCTTGATGGCGTCCTCGAACACCACGCGCTGGCCCTCGATCTTGTAGTGGATGATTTTCTCGTGTTCCTCGACGGCGGCGTTCAGTTCGGCTTCGAGCGTGCTCATCTGATTAAGCAGCTGGCGTATTTTTTCGTTCATGGCAATCCTTTCCGGTGAGTGTGGTGCCTGCTCGTCTTGCCATATAAAAAATTGTTAATCCTCCAGCAGATTCAGCAGCCCGTCCAGACCGGTAAAATTCAGCGCATAGCTGGCCTGCTCGCGTACTACAGGCTTGGCATGATAGGCGATGCTGATGCCGGCTTGTGCCATCATTTTCAGGTCGTTCGCGCCGTCGCCCATGGCTATGACCTGCCCGGGCTTCAGATTCAACTGGTCGCGTATCTTGACCAGCCAGTCGGCCTTGCTTTGCGCGTCGACTATATCCCCCGCCACCTTGCCTGTCAGTTTGCCCCCGGCGATCTCGAGGGTGTTGGCTTGCGCGTAGTCCAACCCCAGTTTTTCCTGGAGGCGATTGGCGAAGAACGCAAATCCACCAGACACCAGCATTGTTTTGATACCGTGCGATTTCAGTGCCGCCAGCATAGTCTCCGCCCCGGGCGAAAGTTTAAGGCGCTCGTCATACACCTGCTGCAGGGCGTGCTCATCCAATCCCTCCAGCAGTGCTACACGGCGGCGCAGTCCTTCGGCGAATTCAATCTCGCCGCGCATCGACGCCCCGGTGATCGCCGCGACCTGCGGCTTCAGTCCGTGCATGTCGGCGATCTCATCTATGCATTCGATGGCGATCAATGTGGAATCCATATCCATCAACACCAGCCCGATATCCTTCCAGGAACGATCGTGCGGTACAAAGCCGTAATCCAGCCGGTTCGCCATGCAGTAGGGCGCGATTTCGTTGTGCGCCTGTGCGGCGGTCAGGCGCCAGGCGTTCTCCGCGATCTGTTTGCGATCCGCACTTTGCGCGAGTCGGGTGAGGTGATCTAGATGTTTGGTGGCAACAGGGAGGCCGGACTGGATGATGAGGTTCATGGACTTGGTGCGTAACAAAAAATTAAAGTAAGGCCGCGTTGCGGCTATGCCGGTGTATTCTAATTCAATTCGCGTTCCTGCCATGCCCGATTTGATCGGGGATTCGTCAAGTTATCCACTGCGGATGCGCGGTTGTCAGGGGCTTCGTGTTAGAATGCGCCCCTTTTTGATCTATCGTGGAGAGAAATATGTTTATCAGTAATGCCTACGCAGAAGCGGCCGCTGCCTCGCCGGAGAACGGGATCATGAGTTTCTTGCCGCTGATCGCTCTGGTCGCGGTGTTTTATTTGCTGATATTGCGCCCGCAGAGCAAGCGCGCCAAGGAACAAAAAGCGATGATTTCGGCACTGCAACGCGGTGACGAGGTTGTGACCCTTGGCGGGGAAGTCGGGACTGTCAGCAAAGTCTTCGAACAATATCTCAGCGTGGAACTTGCAGAGAACCTCGAGGTAAAGGTGCAAAAGAGCGCGATCCAGAGCGTGTTGCCAAAAGGCACCATCAAAGCAATCAAATAATGCCAAAACCCCAGATTTCATTCCAGTTGCCGTGTCGCGAACAAAATTTCCTGCGTGCATATTGTATATATGCGGCGCAGCAGAGTTTTTCCCGCGCCTTGCATTTGGGCGAACGCTGAGTTTTTCGAGAAACCTTGGGTTTTTCGAGTAGCCCTGGTTTGATTTTTCAAGTGCGTGTGCCGGTCTGACACGAACGCAGTAATGAAGAGGTTGTCATGAACCAATATCCGTTATGGAAATATTTGCTGATCCTGGCTGCGTTGCTGGCCGGATTGATTTATACCCTGCCGAATCTTTACGGTGAGTCTCCCGCAGTGCAGGTTTCGCCGCTGCGCAACACGCTGAAAGCGGATGCCGCATTGCAGGAGCGTGTAGGAAGCATCCTCAAAGCGGCCAATCTTGATCCGGAACTGCTGATGCTGGAAGACAACAGCGTCAAGGCCCGTTTTGCCAATACCGACAACCAGTTGAAGGCCAAGGACTTGCTGGTTAAGCAACTGGGCGAAGATTACGTGGTCGCGCTGAATCTGCTGCCGCGCTCGCCGCGCTGGCTGACCGATATGCATGCACTGCCGATGTATCTGGGGCTGGACTTGCGCGGCGGTGTGCATTTCCTGCTGCAGGTGGACATGAAGGCAGCACTGACCAAATCATTGAATGCTGCGACCGAAGATATACGCAGCTCACTGCGCGAAAAGGATATCCCGTATACCGGCGTGGACCGGGACGGCGATGCGCTGGTGGTGAAGTTCCGCGATGCCGCCGCACGCAGCAAGGGTGAAGCGGAAATCAAACTGCGTTTTTCCGACTACTCCCTGAATGACCAGGATGCAGGCAAGGAATTCCATCTGCTCGTCACGCTCAAGCCGGAAGCGGCGCAGCGCATACAGGAATCCGCGGTGCAGCAGAATCTGCTTACCTTGCGCAACCGGGTGAATGAACTGGGTGTGGCCGAACCGGTGATACAGCAAGAGGGTCTGGATCGTGTAGTGGTGCAACTGCCCGGCGTACAGGACACGGCGCGCGCCAAGGAGATTCTGGGGCGTACCGCCACATTGGAAGTGCGCATGGTGGATGAAACCCATCAGGCCACACCGGGCTCGCCCGCGCCGTTCGGCGACGACATGTTCAAAGACCGCGACGGCCAGATGCTGTTGGTGAAGAAGCGGGTGATACTCACCGGCGACCGTATCAACGACGCGCAACCCGGTTTTGACAACCGCACCAACGAACCCACCGTGAACCTCAATCTGGACGGTGTGGGTGCGCGACTGTTCAAGGATGCGACGCGCGAGAATGTCGGCAAGCGTATGGCGATCATCCTGTTCGAAAAAGGCAAGGGTGAAATCGTGACGGCGCCGGTCATCCGCGAAGAAATAGGCGGTGGCCGCGTGCAGATCAGCGGCAGCATGAGCAGTGTGGAAGCCCAGGATACTGCGTTGCTGCTTCGTGCTGGCGCGCTGGCGGCACCGATGCAGATCATCGAAGAGCGTACCGTCGGACCCAGCCTGGGTGCGGAAAATATCACGCGCGGCTTCAATTCAACGAAGATCGGTTTCATCATGGTCGCGGTGTTCATGATCGCTTACTACCTGATGTTTGGCGTGATTTCAGTGCTGGCGCTGGCGTCCAATCTGCTGTTGCTGATTGCACTGCTGTCGATGCTGCAGGCCACGCTTACCCTGCCGGGTATGGCCGGCATTGCGCTGACGCTGGGTATGGCGATCGATGCCAACGTGCTGATCAACGAGCGGATTCGCGAGGAGCTGCGCAACGGTGTCACGCCGCAGGCGGCGATACATGCCGGATACGACCGTGCTTTCGCGACTATCCTCGACTCCAATGTGACCACCTTTATTGCCGGCATTGCGCTGTTCTTGTTTGGCTCCGGTTCGATCAAGGGATTCGCGGTGGTGCTGTGTCTGGGTATCATTACTTCGATGTTCAGCGCGATACTGATTTCGCGCGCGATGGTGAACCTGATATACGGCCGCAAGGTGCGGCTCTCAAAAGTTGCAATAGGTTAGGCCGCTTGGGTATTGTTTAAAAAGGATAGGCGACATGGAATTTTTCAGGATCAAACACGACATTCCGTTCATGAGCTATGGACGTTATACCACCTCGATTTCGCTGGTGACGTTTCTGTTCGCGATTTTCTTTCTGGCCACCAGAGGATTGAATTTCGGGGTGGATTTTACCGGCGGCACGGTGATGGAAATGCATTACGCACAGTCGGCCGATCTCAACAAGGTACGCGCGCAGTTGGCTGATACCGGTTTGCCGGATGCAATGGTCCAGAATTTCGGCTCCAGCTATGACGTGCTGATTCAGGTACCGGCCAAGCAGGATGCAACCGGTTCCAAGCTCAGCGACCAGGTGCTGGCCAGCCTGCGCAAGCAGGATAGCGGTGTCGAAATGCGCCGCGTGGAGTTCGTCGGCCCGCAAGTCGGCAAGGATCTGATCAACAACGGCGAGCTGGCTTTGCTGCTGGTGTCTATGGGTATCGTCGGGTATCTGTGGCTGCGCTTCGAGTGGAAGTTCGGTCTGGCCGCGATTATTGCCAACCTGCATGACGTGGTGATCATCCTCGGCTTCTTCGCCTTCTTCCAATGGGAATTCTCGCTTTCCGTACTGGCCGCCGTACTGGCGGTGCTGGGCTATTCGGTCAACGAATCGGTGGTGGTGTTCGATCGTATCCGCGAGAATTTCCGCAACATGCGCAAGGCCGAAGTCTCGCACATCATCGATAACGCGATCACACGCACCATGTCACGGACGATCATTACTCACGGCTCCACGCAAATGATGGTCGGTGCGATGCTGTTCCTGGGCGGAGAGACGCTGCATTATTTCGCCATGGCCCTGACCATCGGTATCATGTTCAGTATCTACTCTTCGGTGCTGGTTGCGAGTCCGCTGCTGATGATGTTCGGCGTATCGCGCGAAGATTTCATCAAGCCGGAAAAGACCGAAAAAGAAGAAATACTACCCTGATGCTTGCTGCATTGCTGGACATCATCCTGCATCTGGATGCGCACCTGCTGGCGCTCACCCAGCAATATGGCATGTGGGTGTATGCGATCCTGTTCCTGATTATTTTCAGCGAAACAGGCCTGGTGGTCGCTCCCTTTCTGCCCGGCGATTCGCTGTTGTTTGTGGCGGGTGCGTTGTGCGGAATGGGTGCGCTGCAACTGGGCTGGCTGGTGCCGTTACTGGTGCTGGCGGCATTTTGCGGCGACAACACCAATTACTGGACTGGACGGCTGGTCGGGATGCGCCTGCTTAAACTCGCGGGGGGCAGACTGATCAAGCGCGAGCACATCGACAGGACCCACGCTTTTTATGAAAAACACGGCGGCAAGACTGTCGTGCTGGCGCGTTTTCTGCCCATCATTCGCACCTTCGCGCCATTTGTGGCCGGCATAGGCGTGATGCACTACCGGAAGTTCGTATTATTTAGCGCACTGGGCAGTGTGGCGTGGATAACCAGCCTGTCTGTGGCGGGCTACTTCTTCGGCAACATTCCCGTGGTGAAAAACAACCTCACCGTGATCATCCTCGGCATCATCGTGATTACGATATTGCCCGCAATCAGCGAATTTATCCGGCGACTTGCAAGCAATCGTTCCGCTTAGCAGACGCGTACAGCGGTAGCGGTTCGTCTTCGTTGACTGATCGTCGGCATGCCCCTGCCCGGATGCCATTGAAGATGATTTGTGCTACCTTCACCGGCAGGTTCCGGCATTGAATAAAAAATATTCTGATGGGAATTTTGCATGACGAAGAGATCGCTTATATTTTTATTGCTGGGTTGTGTTTTGAGCAGTCCATGCGTGGCCGAGAATATTCCGGCAGCAACGGCCGATATCGCTTCCTTGCCCGATTACAGCGATGCTTTGCTCGGTGACTGGGGTGGCAGACGCAGTGCCATGAGTGATGCGGGATATGACTGGGAGATCGTTTACAAACTCGATCTGCTCGGCAAAGTCACCCCGCCCGGGGAAAAAATTTACGGTCTGGATAACCTGGATATCAAACTTGCGCTGGATGGTGAAAAAATTGCCGGACTGAAGGGCAGCAGCGGCTTGCTGTATGTCCTGAGCAACCGCGGTGGCAAGCCGGTAGCGCAGGGCGATCACTCGGCGGGTCTGGACAACATCGAAACACCCGCAGGGGGCAATACCACCAAGCTTTACCAGGCATGGATACAGCAAACTTTTCTGGATGAGCGGCTGTCGGTGCTGGCCGGATTGTATGACCTGAACTCGGAGTTCTATGTAACCGAATCATCGTCCATGTTCATCCAGCCCGTTTACGGTATCGGCGCAGAGATGGCAGGCACCGGGCAAAACGGCCCTTCCATCTTTCCCACGACCTCAATGTCCCTGCGCATCAAGGCAGAATCGGCAGGTTACTATTTGCAGGCAGCTACTCTGGACGGCGTGCCGGGAGATCCCAATAATCCCCATGGCACGCATGTGCAATTCAACAAGGGAGATGGTGTGCTGAATGTAATCGAAGGCGCCATACCACTGAGCGTGGCGGAGAATGCGCATGACAACAAACTGGCGCTGGGGGTATGGCGTTATACGGCCCGTTTCGCCGATCTGGTCGATGTCGACATCTACGGCAATCCGGTCAGGAGAGTCAGTCATGGCTACTACGCCATGATAGAAAAAGTCTTGCGTTACCAACCGGACAGTAACAGGGAAAGTATCAACGGTTTCATCAGGGCCGGGAAGTCCGATGGTGACACATCCCAATTCGATCTGTCCTGGAGTACCGGACTGGTTTTTTCAGGCCTGTTTGAAGGGCGTGATCAGGACCAGTTTGGTATCGCCTATGCACAGGAACGCAACGGTGAAAAATGGCGCACCTATTCTGGAAATTCTGAAGTTTTCGAGAAATCCCTTGAATTGTCCTATCGCTATCGGGCAATGCCGGGGCTGGTCGTGCAGCCGACGGCCCAGTACCTTATCAACCATAGCCGCGATCCCTCCCGTAACAGGGGCTGGTGGCTGGGCACACGCTTTGAGGCTACATTTTAAAGCCGGGTTTCAGATATAGCGCTGTGGCAGATCAACCGAACCGGCCTGTTATATAGTCTTCAGTTTCTTTTCTTTTCGGATTGGTGAATACGTTGCTGGTCTCGCCGAGTTCAATCAGGTCGCCGAGGTACATGTAGGCGGTGTAATCGGAGATACGCGCGGCTTGCTGCATGTTGTGTGTCACGATCACGATGGTGAAGTCTTCCTTCAATTCGTCAATTAGTTTCTCGATATGGGCCGTGGAGATGGGGTCCAGCGCTGAGGTGGGCTCGTCCAGCAGCAGTATTTGGGGTTTCACCGCAATGGCACGGGCGATGCACAGGCGCTGTTGCTGTCCGCCGGAAAGGCCGGTGCCGCTTTGTTTGAGCTTGTCTTTCACCTCGCTCCACAGTGCTGCCTTGCGCAATGCCCATTCCACGCGGGCTTCCATGTCATGCTTGCTGAGGTTTTCGTACAGTTTTACCCCGAATGCGATGTTGTCGTAGATGGACATCGGAAACGGCGTGGGCTTCTGGAACACCATGCCGATCTTGGCGCGCAACATGTTCAGGTCCTGTTTGGCGTCGAGAATGTTCGCGCCATCCAGCAGTATCTCCCCGGTGGCTTTTTGTTTCGGATAGAGCTGATACATGCGGTTGAAGGTGCGCAGCAGGGTGGACTTGCCGCATCCGGACGGGCCGATGAACGCGGTTACCATTTTTTCCGCGATGCTCAGGTTAATATCATTGAGCGCACGGTAATTCCCGTAATAAAAATTCAGATTCTTGATGACCATCTTCGGATTGGCGACTGTTTCGATGTCCATGAGCTTGCCTTGTAAATTACCGGTTAATGGGTGGTGGCGCTTTGCCGGAACAGCACACGCGCCACAATATTGAGTGTCAGCACACTGAGGGTGATCAGCAGGGCGCCCGCCCAGGCCAGCTTTTGCCAGTCGTCATAGGGGCTCATCGCGAACTGGAAGATTACCACCGGCAAATTGGCCATGGGCTGATTCATGTTGCTGCTCCAGAACTGGTTGTTCAGCGCTGTAAACAGCAGCGGCGCGGTTTCTCCGCTGATACGTGCCACCGCCAGCAATACGCCGGTGATGATGCCGGCGCGAGCGGCGCGCAGCGTGACGAAATTGATCACTTTCCATTGCGGTGCCCCGAGTGCCGCTGCGGCTTCGCGCAGGGTGCTGGGCACCAGGCGCAGCATGTTTTCGGTGGTACGGATCACGACCGGGATCACCAGGATGGCCAGGGCAAATGCACCTGCCCAGCCGGCGAAGTGTTTGACCCTGATCACATAAATCTCATAGACGAACAGGCCGATTATGATTGAAGGTGCCGAGAGCAGCACGTCATTGATGAAGCGGGTGACCGGCGCCATCCAGCCGCGCTGTCCGAATTCCGCCAGATAGGTGCCGGCCAGAATTCCGATCGGCGTGCCGATCAGGGTGCCGACCACGGTCATCATCAGACTGCCCGCGATGGCGTTGAGCAGGCCGCCCGAATCTCCCGGGGGTGGGGTCATCTGGGTAAACACCGCAGGGACTAGCGATGGCAGCCCATGAATCAGCAGCGTAAACAGTATCCAGCACAGCCAGAAAAGACCAAACAGCATGGCCAGCACCGAGACCGAAAGTCCCACTGCATTGATGAGGCGGCGGCGAGTGTACAGACTCGGCAAAATGTTCATGCTGTTTGTCCTTCCCGTTTGCCGAGTTTGTATAGCATGTAGCGCGCGATGGCCAGCACCACGAATGTAATGAAGAACAGGATCAGGCCAAGTTCGATCAGCGAAGCGGTGTAGATTTCGCCGAAGGCTTCATTGAACTCGTTGGCCAGTGCCGATGAAATGCTGTTACCCGGCATCAACAGTGATTTGGTCAAATCGTGCGAATTTCCGATTACGAAGGTGACGGCCATGGTTTCGCCCAGTGCGCGACCCAGTCCCAGCATGATGCCGCCGGCCACGCCGACTTTGGTGTAGGGGAGCACCACCTGCCACATCACTTCCCAGGTGGTTGCGCCGACTGCATAAGCCGATTCCTTGAGCATCGGCGGGACCACGTCAAAAACATCGCGCATCACCGAAGCAATGAACGGGATGACCATGATGGCGAGGATGATGCCGGCCGTCAGCAGGCCGATTCCCATCGGCGGGCCGGAAAAAAATGGGCCAATGTAGGGCAGGGTGCCGATGTTTTTGTTCAGCCACGGCTCGACCGTATCGGCGAACATCGGTGCAAAAATGAACAGCCCCCACATGCCATAGATGATGCTGGGGATGCCCGCAAGCAATTCGATCGCAATGCCGAGCGGCCGGCGCAGAATGCGCGGAGAGAGTTCGGTAAGAAAGAGGGCAATTCCGAAGCTGACCGGTATCGCAATGAATAGCGCGATGCCGGATGTGACGAGCGTGCCGAAAACAGGGATCAGTGCGCCAAATTTATCATTGACCGGGTCCCATTCGGCGCTGGTCAGAAAGCCGAAGCCAAAAGCGTGGATGGCAGGCATGCTGCCCACAACCAGTGACGCGATAATAGCCGCCAGCAGCGTCAATACACCGAATGCGCAGACACGCGTCAGGCTCCGGAATGACAAGTCGAATAATGCCTGTCGTTTGAGTTTTGCTTGCTGTGAAAAAATCGGCATGGGAGCGTAATCTGGGTTAAAAAATAACGGGGGCGTCGAGCCCCCGCGATTATAGCTTATGGGTATGCTGTGTCAGCCACGCCCTTCATTTATTTCCAGACAGACTTGCCGGCGGCAGTCTTGATCTGTGATTTCCATTCCTTGTGGATCAGTTTGACCAGGCTTGCCGGCAACGGAACGTAATCCAGGTCTGAGGCCATTTTGCTGCCGTGTTCGTAGGACCATGCAAAGAACTTCAGCACTTCCTTGGCAGTTGCAGGCTTGTCCTGAACCTTGTACATCAGGATGAAGGTCGCGCCGGCGATGGGCCAGCTATTTTTACCGGCTTGATTGGTCAGCAGAAGATAGAAGCCGGGAGCCTTGTTCCAGTCTGCCCCGGCTGCGGCTGCCTTGAATGCCGATGCTTCCGGCTGAACATAATAACCGTCGTGGTTCTTCATCGAAACGTGGTTCATGTGGTTCTGCAGGGCATAGGCGTATTCCACATAGCCTATGGAACCCTTGATGCGTTGTACGTAAGAAGCCACACCTTCGTTGCCCTTGCCGCCGGTTCCGGCTTTCCATGCAACTGATGTGCCCACGCCTACGCTGGAGGTCCATTCAGGGCTGACTTTGGACAGGTAGTTGGTGAAAATGAAACTGGTGCCCGAACCGTCGGAGCGGTGTACGACAGTGATGGACTGGTCAGGCAGCTTGATGTCCTTGTTCAATGCGACGATAGCCGGGTCATTCCACCTGGTGATCTTGCCCAGATAGATGTCGGCCAGGGTTGTGCCGTCCAGTTTCAGCGAGCCTGAAGCAATGCCATCCAGATTGACGACTGGAACCACACCACCCATGACTGTGGGGAACTGCATCAGACCATTCTTTTCAAGAACGTCCGGCTCCAGGGGCATGTCGGATGCGCCGAAGTCTACAGTCTTGGCACTGATCTGCTTGATACCGCCGCCGGAGCCGATCGATTGGTAGTTCAGGCCGATACCGGTGTTCTTCTTGTAGGCATCAGCCCACTTGGAATAGATAGGATATGGAAAAGTGGCGCCTGCACCGGTGATGTCGGTTGCCCGGCTCACTCCGGCGTACGCGATCGCAGCAGTCGCTGCGATGCCGATGAAGAGTTGCTTCAGTTTGCTGTTCATTAATATCTCCAGTTGAATTGAGTATGGTGCTTGCCGCTGTGCGTGATGGCTGATCGAATGTGTAACACTTTGTTGCAGAGCCCATGTTAGGGAGATATTGTTACAGGAATATTACAGTAAAATATTGTCAGCGGGTTGTTCTGGAGGCTGTCGTGTTACAGGCGGATTCAGGTGCATCCCCCTGCAGCCATGCTGCGTGACTATTACCCGGTGTCGTCCAGTTCGCGCTCGATTTCCTCGGCAGTGGTATGGCGTACATCACGTCCTTTCACCATGTAGACCACATATTCGGACATATTCTTGGCATGGTCGCCTATGCGTTCAAGGGCTTTTGCGATAAACAGGATATCCAGTGCGCTGGAAATGGTGCGCGGGTCTTCCATCATGAAGGAAACGATATATCGCAGAATGATGCGGAATTCTTGATCAACCTGCTCATCCTGGCGCACGACCTCGGCGACAGAGGAAATATCCATCTTGGTAAAAGCGTCCAGCGATTTTTCCAGCATGTTAAGCGTGAGAATTGAAACGGTCTTTATCTTTTCAAAACGGGGCAGGGACAGACCGCTTTGCTGTGCCAAACGCTTGGCCGTGGCTGCGATCTTTTTGGCTTCATCGCCGATGCGCTCCAGATCCGTGATTGTTTTGATCACCATGATCACTATACGCAAGTCAACTGCTGTCGGTTGCCGGCGGGCGATGATACGGGTGCAGCTTTCATCTATCTCCACTTCCAGCCTGTTGACAATGTGGTCGTTGGAAATGATGCGATCCATGGATGCCAGATCGCCGGAATTCAGCGACTCTATGGCAAGTCGGACCTGGCTTCTCACCAGTTCGCCCATCTGCATTACCCGGGTACGCACAGATTCAAGCTCGACGTCATACTGTTTCAGGGTGTGTTCGCTGTTGGCCATCTGATGCCTCTCTGCCATATTCGGATATAACCGGCGATGCTAACCGTGCAGCGTGACGATTTTGTGACAGGCGCTTTCTTTGCTGATGCGATGTTCCGTCCTCCGGATAAATTTCCCGGGACCACTGGTGCAACCATGTTTCTTGTGTTTTAATCGCACTTGTAATTTTGATAGTTGTTTAACAGTGGAAATATATAGTGATGAAACCGGCACAGGTTGTGAAAGCATTATCGGCCCTGGCGCAACCCACGCGACTGGCGTTGTACCGATTACTGGTCGCTCGCGGGCCGGAAGGGATGGCGGCAGGGCAGGCGTCCGAAAAACTCAAGGTGTCCCCGGCGACCCTGTCTTTTCATTTCAGGACGCTCAGCCATGCGGGCCTGATCGAGAGCAGGCAGGAAGGGCGTTTCATTTATTACGCCGCGAATTACACCGTGATGAATGGCATGCTGGCCTACCTGACGGAAAACTGTTGTGGCGGCAATCCCGATGCCTGCAAGCCGGCAAGGTAACCGTCCGGAAAAATATAAGGAATCCGTATGAATGCCATTTTGAACCGACAACCACGCTCTTTCCTGGTGATCGCTGCCGTGATCTGGTTCGGTATCTACTTAATTCTGGAGCCGCTTTCGCATATCCTGGTGAACGCGCTGCCGCTTAAGCCGGGCAGTCATGCCTATGATGCACTGCAATTCTTCCTGTATGACACGCCCAAGGTGCTGTTGCTGTTGACCGGCGTGGTGATGGTGATGGGCATGGTCAATTCATACTTCACCCCGGAACGGACACGTGCCCTGCTTTCGGGGCGCAATGAAGGTGTCGGGAATATCATGGCTGCGATGCTCGGCATCGTCACGCCGTTCTGCTCCTGTTCCGCGGTGCCGTTGTTCATCGGCTTCGTGCAGGCGGGTGTGCCGTTGGGCGTGACCTTCTCCTTTTTGATTTCCGCACCCATGGTCAACGAAATCGCGCTTGCACTGCTTTTCGCGCTGTTCGGCTGGAAGATCGCCGCTTTATATCTGGTGCTGGGCTTATTCATCGCGATCGTATCCGGCTACGTCATCGGCCGACTCAAAATGGAAGCGCATCTGGAAGACTGGGTGCGCAACATGCCACAGGTCAGTGCAACCGTAGCAGGGGATACGCTCAAGCTGACAGACCGTATTGATGCGGGATTCGCTTCTGTGCGCGAAATCGTCGGCAAGGTGTGGCCTTATGTGCTGGCAGGTATCGCCATCGGCGCGGTTATCCACGGTTATGTGCCGCAGGATTTCATGGCCGGACTGATGGGCAAGGGTGCGCCCTGGTGGTCGGTGCCGGCTTCGGTGCTGATCGGTGTGCCGATGTACACCAATGCGGCGGGCATCATACCGATCGTCGAGGCGCTGCTCGCCAAAGGCGCATCGCTGGGCACCGTGCTGGCCTTCATGATGAGCGTGATTGCGCTGTCATTTCCGGAGATGGTGATACTGCGCAAGGTGCTCAAGCCCCGCTTGATCGCCACCTTCATCGCGGTGGTGGCGACCGGCATCATGCTGGTGGGTTATGTGTTCAATGCGGTGGTGTGAGCGTGTCATCCTGCACCCCACTGCCGGCGAATGCACAGAAGGTCAGCATTGTGCTGGCGGGATCCGGGGAGCCGCTGTTGCGACTGGAAAAAAGAATGTCATGCGCGGCGGCGGGTCTGGGCATCCGGCTGGATATGGAGATACGCAAGGACACCGATGCTTTGGGCATCCCGTATTTGCAAACCCCCGCCGTATTGCATGAAGGTGTGGTGATTTTCAATGGCCTACCGCGCACGGAGGAAATTGAAGCGTGGTTGAAGAATCCGGTTTGAATATCCGTTTGCGCCGCCCGGAATCCGGTGGTGCGCAGTTGGGAAAAGGAGTGACAAAATGGAAGTGAATCGCATCGTCAGTATTTTTGCCGGTTTCATGGTCATGCTGAGTCTGGGACTGGCGCACTGGATGGGGCAGGTTGATCTGTCGCGTGTGAGTTGGCTGTGGCTGACCCTGTTTGTCGGCTTCAACCTTTTTCAAATGGGCTTCACCGGTTTCTGCCCGCTGGTGAAGATTCTGGGCCGGTTCGGCTATGACAAGAGCAAGTGCTGTACGCCGACCAGGGACGGCAAATCCTGCTGCTGATCATCAAGGAGAGAACAACATGAAAAACATCAAAGTCCTCGGCACGGGTTGTGCCAACTGCAAGACCACGCTGAAGCTGATCGAGGAAGCGGCCAAGGCAAAGGGCGTTGAAGTCCAGCTGGAAAAGGTCGAGGACATCCAGGCCATCATGGGCTACGGCGTGATGTCCACACCCGGTGTGGTGGTGGACGGCAAGGTGGTGCATGCGGGCGGTGTCCCCAGTTGCGACAAGATCGCGGGCTGGCTGTAACCGCAATGGATAGCTCGGCAGCAGACGCGTTTCATGCGCGCCTCAGGGGAGTTTTCTCCGGCATCCTGCAATGGCAGCAGCTGGATGAGTTGTGGGCGCGCGTCAAAACTGGCCCGTGGTTCTTCTACCAGGTGGGCGAGGATCTGCCGGAAAAATCGCTGAGCGGTGACGAACTCGCTGTGCGCATTGCTGCACTGGACACGCTGCTGCGGCATGACCACGACTATCATTACTGCGGTATCGTCTATGTCGATAATGTGGAAGCGCCCACGTTGATCAAGGTCTATGACCCCAACACCCTCGGTTCTTCCTGCAGCCATAACGCCACGCCCACTCCGCCCCGCTGGATACTCAGCACCACCCGGCCGGCGACCATAGAGAGTGACATCCCGACGCCCGGTAACCGCAGGCGCTGGTGGCAACTTTTTGCACATTGAGCGGGCGATGAGCGAACACGGAATAAAAATGATTTTTCAGCTTGAGTCGGCACGTATCGGTGCTCAGGGCAGCGTCGCCCGCTGCAAGGGTGTCCCATGAGCACACATCACTCGCATGTCCATGCCGCAAGTTATAACCGCGCTTTTGTTATCGGGATCGCGCTGAATGTGGCGTTCGTATTGGTCGAGGCATTCTACGGTTGGCGTGCCGATTCGCTTGCACTGCTTTCGGATGCCGGGCACAACCTGAGCGATGTGCTGGGTTTGCTGATGGCATGGGGTGGTTTTTATCTGTCACGGCTACACCCCGATCAGAAACATACCTACGGCTGGGGCCGCGCGACGATACTGGCAGCGTTGTTCAATGCGCTGATCTTGCTCGTCGCGATGGGTGGCATCGTGTGGGAGGCCATCTTCCGCTTTTCGCACCCGGTTCCGATCCAGGGAACCACCGTCATGCTGGTTGCCGCCGTGGGTGTCGTCATCAATGGTGTCACCGCATGGTTGTTCATGTCGGGAAACAGGGATGACCTCAATCTGCGCGGCGCTTTCCTGCATATGGCGGCTGATGCGCTGGTTTCACTGGGCGTGGTCATCGCCGGCGCATTGTATATCTGGTCCGGATGGACGTGGCTGGACCCGTCCATCAGTCTGGTGATCGCTGTGGTGATCCTGTTCGGTACCTGGGATTTGCTGCGCCAGTCCGTACATCTTTCGCTGGATGGCGTTCCCGGGTCGGTCGAGCTGCACAGCGTTAAAAGTTACCTCTCCGCACTGCCCGGTGTCAGTGATGTGCATGACCTGCATGTGTGGGCGATGAGTACCTCCGAAACTGCACTCACTGTGCATCTGGCCATGAGTGCCGGACATCCCGGAGATGATTTTCTTGATCTCGTGGCGGAGGAATTGCACCGTGACTTCGCTATTGAGCATGCCACTATCCAGATTGAAATTTCCGCCCGTAAATGTGCCTTGTCCAATCATACGTAATTTATTAACAGGAGAATCAAATGCAGCAGGAAAAAGCCTACAACGTGCTGGTGTTATGTACCGGCAATTCAGCGCGCAGTATACTGGGCGAAGCGCTGTTCAACGCGCTGGGCAAGGGTCGATTCATCGCGCACAGCGCGGGCAGCAAGCCGGCCGGACAGGTTAACCCGTTAGCACTGGAGTTACTGAAGCAGCAGGGATTCCCCACTGAAGGCCTGCGTAGCAAGAGCTGGGACGAATTTGCGGTGCCCGGCGCGCCGGAATTCGATTTCATCTTCACCGTATGCGACAACGCCGCCGGTGAAGCCTGTCCGCTCTGGCTGGGCAAGCCTGCCACCGCGCATTGGGGCATACCCGATCCGGCAGCCGTCACCGGTGATGACGCAACCAAACGCGCTGCATTCCGCAAGGCGTCCGACCAATTGGCACGCCGTATCCAGTTGTTCATGAACTTGCCCATCGGGAAGCTGGACAAACTTGTGCTGAAAGAAAAACTGGCCGAAATCGGCCGCATAAAGGATTGAAGCAATGAACCTGTTCGAGCGTTTCCTGACTGTCTGGGTCGGGCTGTGCATCATTATCGGTGTGCTGCTCGGGCAATTCCTGCCGGGTGTGTTTCATGCGATCGCCGGACTGGAAATCGCCGGAGTAAACGTCCCGGTCGGCGTGCTGGTCTGGGTGATGATCATTCCGATGCTGCTCAAGATCGACTTCGGTGCGCTGCACCAGATCAAGGCTCACAGCCGGGGCATAGCCGTCACCCTGTTCGTCAACTGGGCCGTGAAACCTTTCTCGATGGCCTTCCTCGGCTGGTTGTTCATTCGCCATGTGTTTGCGGCCTGGTTGCCGCAGGATCAACTGGACAGTTATATCGCGGGGTTGATCCTGCTGGCCGCCGCGCCCTGCACTGCGATGGTGTTCGTGTGGAGCAACCTGGTCAAGGGCGATCCGTATTTCACGCTGTCGCAGGTGGCGCTCAACGACACCATCATGATCTTCGCGTTTGCGCCGCTGGTGGCATTGTTGCTCGGTATCGCCAGTATCACGGTGCCCTGGGATACGCTGTTCGTCTCGGTGGTTTTCTACATCGTGATCCCGGTCATCATTGCGCAACTGTTGCGCCGCCGTTTGCTGGCGAAGGGCGAGGAAGCATTCACACAGGCCATGCAAATAATCGCACCCCTGTCGATGGGCGCGCTGCTGCTCACCCTGGTATTGCTGTTTGCATTGCAGGGCAATGCCATCGTCGCGCAACCGCTGGTGATCGCGATACTCGCCGTGCCCATCTTGATCCAGGTACTGTTCAATTCTGGATTGGCCTATGGTCTGAACCGGTATTTCGGTGTGGCACACTGTGTTGCGGCCCCCTCGGCCCTGATCGGTGCGAGCAACTTCTTCGAGCTTGCCGTGGCCACTGCCATCAGCCTGTTCGGCTTTCAGTCCGGTGCGGCACTGGCCACCGTGGTCGGCGTGCTGGTCGAAGTGCCGGTGATGTTGCTGGTGGTCAAGATTGCCAACACCTCGCAACACTGGTATGTGCGTGACAAGCTCGGCAATTAAGCCGCCACCCGTTCACGGTTGTAAGAACCGCCTAGGAAACACAGATTACAGTTCAGCAGCGATTTTCAGTAAAGGTTCGGCGACTTTCTTGTGGCGGTACTGTGAATGTGCCCGCAGATCACGCCATTCAGTCCGCGATCCCTTGCCGCGTGGATAACCGAGTCTTCGAAATTGAATACGTAAGTGATCACCTGTTTCTCATCGGTGACATTATCGATTTCTGGTCGATGGTGCGCAACATACAATGGTCGCAAAAGCAGAACACAGTCGCGCAGAAAATCCAGCAGGCGGTCTGCCTGGCAACCGCGGGTGTCCGGTTGGATGTCTGAGAGAAATATTGAACGGGCTTTTACTTCATCAGAATAGTGGGGGAGTGTGACGCTTTCATTCAACTTCATTGCATGCATGTTGCATTAATTTTTCGTCTTCTGATTGGCTGTTCCGCATCAGGACGGGTTCCCCGGCTAGAGCAGAAAAATATTTCAATTGCATGTGATATCCAAAAAAGCTAACCTTTACAAAGCAGAATTAATTTGAGGAAGCCGTAGCGCATTATCAGCCAAATTCGGTTTAACTAAACTGGACCAGCAAAGCAATAAACAGGGATGGAAAATATAATGACGAAAGCCAGCAAGCCAGATTATTTAGCCAAAGTCGCACAATTATCCAAGGCCGAGACCGAGCGATTGTTATCCAGAATGGGCGGAAAGCTGGACCGCAGGCTGGAGAAGGGCAAGTTAAGCCAGCAGGAGGCACTGGCAAGGCAGTTGGAGTTGGAAGATGAACAACTTCAGGAATGGCGCAAGGTCATGCAAAGCCTGAAGAAAAAAGAAGAGGCCAAGGTAGCAAAGAAAAAAGAAAAGGCCCAGGCCAAGGCGCC
>JBDTCC010000121.1:0-31763 GCA_039923775.1 Gallionella sp.
ATGCCCGCGAACAGATTGAAGGTCGCGGGCATGGCCCGCTCCTACAGAAGGCGCAGATTATGCAATATTCCTTTGCCAATCTGGCAAGGCACGCACGCAGCAACGCGGTACAGGTGGTCGCGCTGAGTCTCGGCGGTATGGCCTTGCTGTTGCTTACCTTCGTGCGTGCCGACCTGATGGATAGTTGGCGATCGCGGCTACCGCCGGATGCGCCCAACCGTTTCATTGTCAACATCCAGCCCGACCAGCGCGCAGCGGTATTGGATTTTTTCAACCAGCAGAAATTATCGCCACCGGAATTATTCCCGATGGTGCGCGGGCGTCTGGTCGAGATCAACCAACATGCGATCAATGGCGACGATTACCCCGATTTGCGCGCGCGCAGGCTGGCGGAGCGCGAGACCAACCTGTCCTGGCTGGATCATGTGCCTGAAGGTAATGAATTGGTTGAAGGGAAGTGGTTCCTGCGCAAGGGTGATGCCGAAGTCACCGGGCTGACTGAGCGGCCTGCGAACTTGCGAGCAGATGCCGCCATCGTCCCTTTGGGGCACCCGCCGGTGTCCCCCTTGCGGGGAAAAGGCACGCTTGGGCAGTTGTCGGTGGAAGAGGGTCTTGCCAAGACACTGGGCATACACATGGGCGACATACTGACCTATGACGTGGCAGGCAATAAATTCAGCGCGAAGGTGGTGAACCTGCGCAAGGTGGAGTGGGATACCATGCAGGTGAATTTTTTCGTGATCGCCGCGCCCGGCATGCTGGAAGATTTTCCGGCCAGCTATATAACCAGTTTCCATCTGCCGGCAGACAGGGCGCCGGCCATGAATGGGCTGATCAAAATCTTTCCAAATCTGCTGCTGATCAATGTCGAGGCGATGATAGAACAGGTTCGCCACATCATGGACCAGATCTCGCAAACCATGACTGCGGTGTTCATGTTTACGCTGCTGAGCGGGGTAGCGGTACTTTATGCGGCGCTGCTGGCGACACAGGACGAGCGCATCCATGAAGCCGCGATCCTGCGCACACTGGGTGCTGACAGCCGGCATCTGCGGCAACTGCACCTGAACGAGTTTGCCGTGCTGGGATTGATGAGCGGCCTGTTCGCTGCGGCCGGTGCAGTATTGCTGGGTTGGGTGCTGGCACGTTTCGTACTGGATATTCCGTATCAAACCGGCATCTCCATCTGGCTGAGCGGTGGGCTGGGCGGGATGGGTGTGGTGATGCTGGCTGGCTGGGGACGCGACGGTTGGCTGTGTTGCCGCCACTGGTGATTTTGCGCGAGTGAACATGAGCGGGGATCAATATGGATAAATCTATATGTGTGTTGTGTCTGACCGTCGTTGCGCTGGTTTCCGGTTGCAGCAGCGAAACGGCCAAACGAACCGCCTATGAAACGCTGCAGAATGTCCACGAGCAGGAATGTCTGAAGAATCCGGCTATGGACTGCGGGAAGAGGGGCAGTTACGAAAACTACGAACACCAGCGCAAGTCATTGGAACTCACCAACTGATCGTACTTCCGGTACCGGTGCTACCCCAGCTCCGGGATGTGTATAGCTCAGTCAGGCCAGCCAGATTTTGGGGTATTCGGTTCATTTCTCGGGTAAACAGCGAGTTTCGCGCCGGATTTAGGTTGAGTGTCAGGGCGCAATAGTGATAGAATACGCGCCGCTTCGGGATAGCCCGGAGCAAAAATTCCCGTTCGCACAAGTTGGGGTGCTCGAAAGAGTCAGGCTGGCGAGCGGTAGACAATAACCCTTACGATTGGAGCAATCATGGCTGTAACTATGCGTCAAATGTTGGAAGCGGGTGTGCATTTCGGGCACCAGACACGTTTTTGGAATCCCAAGATGGCGCCGTTCATCTTTGGTCATCGCAACAAAATTCACATCATCAATCTGGAAAAGACTGTCACGATGTTCGCCGAGGCGGAAAACTTCGTGCGCAAGCTGTCCGCGAAAAAAGGGACCATCCTGTTCGTCGCGACCAAGCGCCAGGCGCGCGACATTCTGCAGGAAGAGGCTGAACGCGCGAATTCACCGTTTGTGAATCACCGCTGGCTGGGCGGCATGCTGACCAACCACAAGACCGTTCAGGTTTCCATCAAGCGCCTGCGCGAACTGGAGCAGATGACTGCCGATGGCGCGGTTGAAAAATTATCCAAGAAAGAAGCGCTGATGATGTCGCGCGAGCTGGAAAAGCTGAATCGCAGCCTGGGCGGTATCAAGGATATGCAAGGTCTTCCCGACGCGATCTTCGTCATCGATGTCGGCTACCAGAAGGGTACTATTGTTGAAGCGCAGAAGCTGGGCATTCCGGTGGTTGGCATCGTGGATACGAACAATTCCCCGCTGGGCGTGGATTACATCATTCCGGGCAACGATGATTCGACACAGGCGATCCGCCTGTATGCTCGTGCTATTGCCGACGCGGTGCTGGAAGGCCGTGCCCAGGCGATGAATGAGCTGGTCGAGCAGATTGCCGAGCAGCCGGCTGAACAAACAAGCGAACAAGCAGCCTGATCTTAAATAAGCCGCAAAAAGGGGCGCGAGCCCCTTTTTTTATCAGCAGTTTTTAATGAGCGATCAAATGTCTGACAACATCAGAAGCAAAATCGTTACTCAGGGCGTACAGCGTTCACCAAACCGCGCGATGTTGCGTGCGGTGGGATTCAGTGACAAGGATTTCGACAAGCCTATTGTCGGCGTGGCGAACGCGCACAGCACGATCACCCCGTGCAATATGGGAATCGGTGCATTGGCCGCGCGTGCCGAGGCCGCGCTGAAGAAGGCCGGCGCGATGCCGCAGATATTCGGCACGATCACGATTTCGGACGGCATCTCGATGGGCACCGAGGGCATGAAATATTCGCTGGTGTCACGTGAAGTGATTGCCGACTCGATCGAGACCGTGTGCAACGGACAGAGCATGGACGGTGTGCTTGCCGTTGGCGGCTGCGACAAGAATATGCCGGGCGCGATGATCGCGATCGCGCGTTTGAACATCCCGTCCATTTTTGTCTACGGTGGAACCATCAAGCCGGGGCATTACAAGGGGCGTGACCTGACCATTGTGAGTTCGTTCGAGGCAGTGGGCCAATATTCGGCACACAAGATCGATGAAACGGAACTGATGGAAATCGAGCGTCACGCCTGTCCGGGTGCCGGCTCCTGTGGCGGCATGTACACCGCGAACACAATGTCTTCAGCCATCGAGGCGATGGGCATGAGCCTGATGTATTCCTCCACGATGGCCGCGGAGGATCTGGAGAAAGCCGAGAGCACCGCGAAGTCTGCCGAAGTGCTGGTAAACGCAATCCGGAAACAGATCCTGCCGCGCCAGTTATTGACACGCAACGCGTTCGAGAACGCGATTGCGGTGATCATGGCGGTGGGCGGTTCCACCAACGCGGTGTTGCATCTGCTGTCCATCGCGCATGCCGCGCAGGTGTCGCTGACCATCGATGATTTTGAAATCATCCGCGCGCGCGTGCCGGTGCTGTGCGATCTCAAGCCTTCCGGAAAATACGTTGCGACCGATCTTCATCAGGCCGGCGGCATTCCGCAGGTGATGAAAATTTTGCTGGCACATGGCGTGTTGCATGGGGATGCGTTGACCATTACCGGCCAGACTATCGCTGAGGTGTTGCAGGATATTCCAGAGGAACCGCGCAAGGATCAGGATGTGATTCGTCCGTGGAGTAATCCGGTTTATGCGCAGGGACACCTTGCTATCCTGAAAGGAAATCTGGCACCGGAAGGCGCGGTGGCCAAGATCACCGGCGTCAAGCTGGCGAAAATAACCGGCCCGGCGCGCGTGTTCGACTCTGAAGAGGCGTGCATGGAAGCGATACTGGCGCGCAAAATAAAAGCGGGCGATGTGGTGATCATCCGCTACGAAGGTCCCAAGGGTGGTCCGGGCATGCGCGAGATGTTGTCGCCCACCTCGGCCATCATCGGCGAAGGACTGGGTGATTCCGTCGGCCTGATCACCGATGGCCGTTTTTCCGGAGGCACTTACGGCATGGTGGTCGGACATGTCGCGCCTGAAGCCGCTGTTGGGGGCACCATCGCACTGGTCAACGAAGGCGACTCGGTGACTATCGATGCAGACCGGCGTTTGCTGCAGCTCAATGTGAGCGATCAGGAACTGGCGATCCGTCGTGCAGCCTGGCAACCGCCGGCACCGCGCTATACACGCGGTGTGTTGGCGAAATACGCCAAGCTGGTATCGACGGCAAGCAAGGGCGCCGTGACCGATTAAATCAATTCTTATAATATTTATACGGAGTAGAAAATGTCAGAAGTTACAGCAAGTATGGTCAAGGAATTGCGTGAGATGACCGGTCTCGGCATGATGGAATGCAAGCGGGCGCTGGTTGAAGCCAATGGTGATTTGAAAGTGGCTGAAGAGCAGATGCGCATCAAGAGCGGCGCCAAGGCGAGTAAAGCCGCCAACCGTGTGACCGCCGAAGGCGTGGTCAGCACCTATATTTCAAACGATGGAAAGACCGGCGCGCTGGTTGAAGTGAACTGCGAGACTGACTTCGTCGCGAAGAACGATGATTTTCTCGCGTTCGCAAAAAATGCAGCCGAGACCGTCTCCAAGAACGATCCTGCCGATCTCGATGCGCTGTCCGGCATGGCGATCATCAACGGTTCTGAATCTGTCGAGGATACACGCAAGGCTCTGGTGATGAAGCTGGGCGAGAATGTCAGCATCCGCCGCTTCGAGCGTTATGTGGCCACAACCGGCAAGCTGTCCAGCTATCTTCACGGCAGCAAGATCGGTGTGCTGTTGAACTTTACCGGCGGTGACGAAACGCTGGGCCGCGATATTTCCATGCACATCGCCGCCAGCAAGCCGAAGTCGATCGATGCGACCGGCGTGAATCCGGAAGATGTCGCGACCGAACGCCGCATTGCGATTGAAAAGGCGCGCGAAGGCGGCAAGCCGGAGGCGATGCTGGAAAAGATAGCCGACGGCACGGTGCAGAAGTTCCTCAAGGAAGTGACGCTGATGGGGCAGGTGTTCGTCAAGGCTGATGACGGCAAGCAGACCATCGAACAACTCCTGAAAGCCAATGGTGCATCGGTCACTGCGTTTCAGATGTTCGTGGTGGGCGAGGGTATCGAGAAGAAGGTTGAAGATTATGCCGCCGAGGTGGCTGCGGCCGCTGCTGAGGCTGCAAAGGGCTAATTGTCATGACACCCGCCTATAAACGTATCCTGCTCAAACTAAGCGGCGAAGCCCTGATGGGGGATGACAGCTATGGCATCAATCGCGAGGTGATCGCGCGCATCGTGGCCGAGATTGCGGAAGTGGTCGAGTTGGGCGTGCAGGTGGCGATCGTGATCGGCGGCGGCAACATTTTTCGCGGCGTGGCTCCAGCCGCGGCGGGGATGGACAGGGCGACTGCGGATTACATGGGCATGTTGGCCACAGTGATGAATTCGATGGCTTTGCAGGATGCGATGACGCAGGCAGGCCTGGATTGCCGCGTGCAGTCCGCGTTGAATCTGGAGCAGGTCGCCGAGCCGTTCATACGCGGCAAAGCGCTGCGCTATCTCGAAGACGGCAAGGTGGTGATATTTGCGGCAGGTATCGGCAGTCCGTTTTTTACCACCGACACTGCCGCCGCTTTGCGCGGTGTGGAGATGTCTGCCGAAGTGGTCATCAAGGCGACCAAAGTAGATGGCGTTTATACTGCCGACCCCAAAAAAGATCCGCATGCGGTTCGCTATCAGAGCCTGAGCTTTGATGAGGCGATCAGCAAGAATCTCAAGATTATGGATGCGACGGCACTGACATTATGCCGTGACCAGAAGTTGCCGATCATCGTGTTCAGTATTTTTAAACCCGGCGCGCTGAAGCGTGTGGTGTTTGGCGAGGGTGAGGGCACTCTTGTCCGGGTTGATTAACTCAGGAGAAAAACCAATGATTGCTGGGGTTAACCATGATTGCTGAAATAAAGCAAACTACCGAACAAAAAATGCAAAAGTCACTGGAGGCTTTGAAAGCCGACTTGGGCAAGGTTCGTACGGGACGCGCACACACCGGACTGCTGGACCATGTAATGGTGGAGTATTACGGGAATCCGACCCTGATCACCCAGGTCGCAAACGTTACGCTGATCGATGCGCGCACCATCGGGGTGCAGCCGTGGGAAAAGAACATGGTCGGTCCGGTCGAGCGTGCAATACGCGATGGCGACCTGGGCTTGAATCCGGCCACCAACGGCGACATCATACGCGTACCGATGCCGATGCTGACCGAAGAACGTCGCCGCGATCTGATCAAGGTGGTTAAATCCGAAGGCGAGACCGCCAGGGTGGCGGTGCGCAATATACGCCGTGATGCCAATCACACGCTCAAAGAAGCACTCAAGAACAAAGAGATCGCGGAAGACGAAGAACGTCGTACGCAGGACGAAGTTCAGAAGTTGACCGATCGCTATGTTGCCGAGATTGACAAGGCACTAGTTGCGAAAGAAGCCGACCTGATGGCCGTTTGATTTCAAGCCTATTTCATCGGCGATACTGCGTTGGCTTCCTCACTCACTCCTGATAAGACAGCTGATGGGACTACTAGCCATCTGACTAACCCAGCAAAAGACGCTGGGCAAGTCATTGGTTATAGCCATTTAACTAAGCTGTCCAAAGACGATAGCCAAGTCGCTGGTTACAGTCGTGCAACGGCAACACGTTACTGGCGTAGCCAGCCGTTTGCGGGAGCCGTTGTTTGGTCGCCCATCCCGTACCAGAAGCTGCGCTCACCGTGTCCGGGCGAGATTTACACTGCCAACATCGCTCGCTTGTCTCCTCCTTGTCTTGCACCCGAAGTGAGCCTGGAATACGCGGGCATCGAATAATGGCCATCCTCCCATCCAGCTCCACCCGTGCAATACCGGATACCGGCAGTATTCCGCATCATATTGCGATTATCATGGATGGCAACGGGCGCTGGGCGAAACAGCGGTTCATGCCGCGCGTGGCTGGACACCAGCGCGGTGTGGAGGCATTGCGCGAGGTGGTGAAGGCGTGCCGGGATACCGGCGTGGGATATCTGACCGTGTTTGCTTTCAGCAGTGAAAATTGGCGGCGCCCTGTTGATGAAGTTTCTTTCCTGATGTCATTGTTCCTGAAAATGCTGGAACGCGAAGTGGGCAAGCTGCATCAAAACGACATACGCCTGAAAATTATCGGTGACCGCAGTCGTTTTGATGACAAACTCCAGCAGACCATGGGTGATGCCGAGTTGCTTACCGCAAACAATTCCGCCCTGACACTGACCATCGCCGCGAATTATGGGGGGCGCTGGGATGTGATGCGCGCAGTGAAGAGGATGCTCGGCGAGCATCCGGATATTGCGCAAACTTTTACCGAGGAAGATATGCAACCCTATCTCTCGATGAGCGATGCACCCGAACCCGATCTGTTCATACGCACCGGCGGCGAACAGCGCATCAGCAACTTCATGCTGTGGCAATTGGCCTATACTGAACTGTATTTTACTGACACGCTGTGGCCGGCTTTCGACCGCAAGGAATTCAACAAGGCGATTACCTCGTACCAACAGCGCGAGCGCCGTTTTGGCCGTACCAGTGAACAGCTGCCAGGCCGAACCGAAGGGGAGCAGAGTGCATAGGGCGCAAATGATCGATAAAGAAGATGCCGGCTTCAGGGCGATTGCGCCGGGGGGGAAATAGATGCTTAGGTCGCGAGTGATTACAGCGGTAATCCTGCTGGCTTTGTTTTTGTTGGCAGTGTTCATGTTGCCTGATGGCGGGTGGGCCTTATTGGTGACTGTGATAGTGCTACAGGGCGCTGCCGAGTGGTCGCGCATGGCCAGGTTCAGCCACACAACTGCAAACATTTTCTGGGGGCTGACGCTGTTGATGTTGCTGGGCCTGGTCTGGTTCGATGCCAGCCACACGCCGGAACAGACCCTGTACACGCATGTTTCGGTTTACACCTTGTCAGCCGTGCTCTGGCTGGTGGTCGTGCCGGCCTGGCTGATCGCGGGCTGGAAGGTACGGCAGCCGCTGCTGATGGCGTTGGTCGGATGGGTGTTGCTGATCCCGACCGGTTTGGCGATGCTGGATTTGCGTATGGGTCACCCATGGTGGCTGCTGGGCATGATGAGTCTGGTCTGGATGGCGGACATTTCCGCCTATTTCGCCGGCCGCAAGTTCGGCAAGACCAAGCTGGCACCCAGTATCAGTCCCGGAAAAACCTGGGAGGGTGTGGCGGGCGCGCTGCTGGGTGTGACGGTATGCGTTATTCTTGTCTGGAGCTTCAGTCCTTACTCAAAACATGTCGCATACCTGCCCAGTGTCCTGATGGCTTCCTGGTGCTGGGTGGGTCTGGCGGTGATTGGTGATCTGTTCGAGTCGGCGATCAAGCGCCAGGCGGGTATCAAGGACAGCGGTGCATTGCTGCCCGGCCACGGCGGATTGCTGGACCGTATCGATGCGTTAACCTCGACCCTGCCGATCGCCGCGCTGGCGATTGCATTGCAGCATATAAGCTGACCGGCCGATGCGACAGACCACGATACAGCACATTACCATTCTGGGTTCCACCGGCAGTATCGGGACCAGCACGCTGGATGTGGTGGGGCGTCATCCGGGAAAATTCAAAATCGTTGCGCTGACGGCAAACAGCCGGGTCGATTTGTTGTTCAGGCAGTGCAGGCAATTCAAGCCGCGTTATGCGGTGATGCTGGATGGGACAGCCGCGATCCGTTTGCGCGAACTGGTGCGTGATGCCGGGATGGTCACCGAGGTATTGACTGGTATCGAAGCACTGGAGCAGGTTGCAGTGTTGCCGGAAGTGGATGCGGTGATGGCTGCCATCGTCGGGGCCGCGGGTTTGCGACCCACGCTGGCGGCGGCGCGTGCCGGCAAGAAAATCCTGCTGGCAAACAAGGAGACACTGGTGATGGCCGGCAGTGTGTTCATGGATGCGGTGCAGGCCAGTGGCGCCACACTGTTGCCGATCGACAGCGAACATAACGCGATTTTCCAGTCTTTGCCGCGCGGCTATGACGGCAATCTGGCCGCCAGCGGTGTGCGCCGCATTCTGCTGACCGCATCGGGCGGCCCGTTTCGCGATACCCCGCTGGAAGAATTGCAAAATGTCACACCGGAACAGGCGTGCGCCCATCCCAACTGGGTGATGGGGCGCAAGATATCGGTGGATTCGGCAAGCATGATGAACAAGGGGCTGGAGGTTATCGAAGCGCACTGGCTGTTCAATGCGCATGCCGATGACATTCAGGTGGTGGTTCACCCGCAAAGCGTGATTCATTCGCTGGTCGAATATGTGGACGGATCGGTGCTGGCGCAACTCGGCAATCCCGACATGCGCACACCGATTGCCTATGGCTTGGCCTATCCCGAACGCATCGATGCCGGTGTCGCACCGCTGGATCTGTTCAAGGTGGCGACAATGAATTTTGTCGCGCCTGACTTCGGGCGTTTCCCGTGTCTGGCCCTGGCATACCAGGCCCTGCGCGCAGCAGGAACGGCCCCTGCGGTATTGAATGCCGCAAATGAAGTCGCCGTGGCGGCCTTTCTCGACAATAAAATTTCTTTCCTGGCTATTCCGCGCATCATCGGGGCGGTGCTGGATGCCCTGCCTGTCGGTACGGTCGGCAACCTGGATGATGTTCTGGACGCAGATGCGAATGCGCGCCGTCTTGCACAACAACAAATTTACGGATTGAACAGATGATCACCCTATTGGCATTTGTACTCGCAATCGCGCTATTGGTGGTGTTCCATGAATTCGGGCACTATTGGGTGGCGCGCCGCTGTGGCGTGAAGGTGCTGCGTTTTTCGATGGGCTTTGGCAAGGTTATTTACAGCAAGCGTTTTGCCAACAGCGATACCGAGTGGGTGATTTCTGCCATCCCCGTGGGCGGCTACGTCAAGATGCTCGACGAACGCGAAGAAGAGGTCGCGCCGCAGGATTTGCCCTATGCGTTCAACCGCAAACCGGTATTGCAGCGCATGGCTATCGTGGTGGCCGGGCCGCTGGCGAATTTTTTGCTGGCCATCGTGTTGTATTGGGGGTTGTTTGTTCACGGTATACCGGGACTGAAACCGACGCTGGGTGATGTTCCGCAGGGAACTCCCGCTGCCGTGGCACGGATGCAATCGAATGAAACCATACTCAGGGTCGATGGTGAGACCGTTCCGAGTTGGCAGGAATTGCATTGGTTGCTGATGGAGTCGGTTCTCAATCAGGATCCGGAGGCCGGGAAAAAGGGCAGTGTCAAAATCGAGGCACAAAGCGCCGGCAACACACCGTTGACTCATACACTGGATATCAGCGGCCTGGCAGCGAAGGACCTGGATGGCGATTTTCTCGACAAGCTCGGCTTGCATCTCTATCAACCGGTCGTCCTCCCGGTCATCGGCAGTGTTGCCAAAGACAGTGTGGCTGAGCGTGCCGGCCTGCAACGGGGCGACCATATCCTGAGTGCCAATGGCGCCGGGATACTTCACTGGATGGAACTGGTGGAGATTATTAGAGCACATCCTGCCAAAACCGTGCTGCTGGATGTCCAGCGCGGCACGTCGACATTGCATATCGCGGTGGTTCCCGAAGCCGTTGCCGAATCCGGCAAGTCGGTTGGCAAGATCGGGGCGGGCCCGGAAGTGGACGATGCAAAATGGAAAGCGATGTTCACTGAAGTGAGTTACAGCCCGCTGAAAGCGTTGATGCAGTCTCTGCGTAAAACCTGGGAAACTTCCGCCATCAGCCTGGAAATGATGGGGAAGATGGTGATGGGCAAGGTGTCGATGAAAAATCTGAGCGGCCCGATCACGATCGCCGATTATGCCGGACAGTCAGCAAAAATGGGCATGGTGGCTTATCTGAGCTTCCTTGCATTGATCAGTATCAGTCTTGGTGTGTTGAATTTGTTACCTATCCCGTTATTGGATGGCGGGCACTTGTTGTATTATGTCGCCGAATTGGTCAAGGGTAGCCCGGTCTCGGAAAGGTCCTGGGAGTTCGGCCAAAAGATAGGCATCGCGCTGCTGGGCACGCTGATGGTTTTTGCAATATACAACGATATTAATCGTTTTGTTTCAGGCTAAATAATGTACATAAAAAAACTGGCGGGATTGATATTCCTGCTCTGTATCTCGCGCGCCTGGGCAATCGAGCCGTTCACCGTCAATGACATAAAAGTCGAGGGTATTCAGCGTACCGATGCCGGAACGGTGTTCAGCTATCTGCCTGTCAAGGTCGGTGACACGATGGATGACGGGCAGGGTGCAGCGGCGATCCACGCTTTGTATGCGACTGGATTTTTCAAGGATGTTCGCCTGAAAGTCGATCGGGGCGTGTTGATCGTGCAGGTCCAGGAGCGGCCCACGATTGCAAGTATCGAGATAAACGGAACAAAGGAATTTCCAAAGGTCCAGCTCATGCAAAGTATGAAGTATGCGGGGCTGGCCGAAGCAAAAATTTTCGACAAGGGTGCATTGGACAAGGCGACCCAGGAGTTGAAACGCCAGTATATCGCACGCGGAAAATATGACGTCAAGGTAACGAGCACAGTCACAGAATTGGAACGCAACCGGGTCGGCATCGTTTTCAACGTTGTCGAGGGTGAAGTTGCAAAAATAAAACAGATCAATCTGATTGGCAATCATGCCTACCCGGAATCCGAATTGCTCGGCCTGATGAAGCTCGGCACACCGGGATGGTTTGCCTGGTTCAGCAGCAACGACCAGTATTCCAAACAAAAACTTTCCGCCGACCTGGAAACGCTGCGTTCGTTTTATATGGACAACGGGTATCTGGAATTCAATATTGATTCAACCCAGGTCTCGATCACGCCGAACAAGAAAGATATTTACATTACGATCAATCTCACCGAGGGTGATAAATATACCGTTTCCAAGGTGGATATATCCGGAGATATGCTGGTACCGAAAGCGGAAATAGAAAAGCTTGTGCAGGTGAAAGCCGGGGATACCTTTTCGCGCAAGGCGATGAGCGAAACCAGCAAGAAGATCGGGGAACTTTTGGGGCATGATGGTTACGCATTCGCCAATGTGAATGCGATTCCGGACATTGACAAGAAAAATCACCAGGTCGCGTTCAATTTTGTCGTGGATCCCGGTCAGCGTGTATATATTCGCCGCATCAACATAGCTGGAAACAACAAAACCCGCGATGAAGTCATCCGCCGCGAGTTTCGTCAGACTGAGGGCGAGTGGTTCGATGTGGAAAAAATCAAGAAATCCAAACAGCGTGTCGACAAGCTTGATTTCTTTTCCGAGGTGAATATCGAAACGCCGCCAGTGCAGGGCACCGCAGACCAGGTGGATGTGGACGTGGCGGTCAAGGAAAAATCAACCGGAAACATTTCGGTGGGTGCGGGCTTCTCGAGCGGTGAAGGACTGATCCTGACCGGGAGCGTGACGCAGACCAATCTGTTCGGTACCGGTAACTATCTTTCCACCCAGCTCAACACCGGCAAGATTAACCAGGTTTACTCAGTTTCCTACACCAACCCATATTTCACCGATGATGGCGTAAGTCGCGGTTTCGATCTGTACCAACGCAACAGCGATTCGCAATCCACGGCAGTCAGCCAATACTCGTCCCATACTTTGGGCACGGGCGTGCGCTTTGGTGTGCCAATAAGCGAGGACCAGACCATCGGCTATGGCCTGGCGGCCGAAAATACCCAACTGGGTTTGTACTCATCCAGCCCGACGCGATTGATACAATATGTCAACGTTTCCGGTGCGAAGAGCAACAGCTTGCTGGGAACGATAAGCTGGGGCAGGGATACTCTGGACAGTGCAATTTACACGACCTCGGGGTTGGTGCAGCGCGCGTCAGCAGAAATTTCGTTGCCGGTATTCGACATGCGTTACTACAAACTGAGTTATCTGCAGCGATGGTTTTATCCGCTGAACACGGATCTCACCCTGATGTTGCATGGGGAGGGCGGTATTGCAGGCGGATATGGCGGCCAGGAACTGCCGTTCTTCAAGAATTTCTATGCCGGCGGTCCCGGCTCGGTGCGTGGCTATGATTCAAATTCGCTGGGTCCGCGTGATTCGACGGATTCGGTATTGGGTGGTCCGCGCCGGGTGATTGTTGGTGCGGAAATGTTTGCACCCTTCCCCGGAATGGGCAAGGAGCGGTCCGTGCGTCTGAGCGGATTTGTCGATGGCGGAGCGATCTATGGTCCGGGTGACCTGCCCGGGAGTGCCGGAATGCGCTATTCTGTAGGTGCGGCACTGACCTGGATATCCCCGGTGGGACCTTTAAAATTTAGTTATGCTGTGCCTATCAGGAAGCAGCCCCAGGATAAAGTGCAGAAATTCCAATTTACTTTGGGTTCGGTGTTCTGAAGCCGGGTATAAGCGCAACAGTGCATCGCGAGGTGGATGTTGCGTTACCAGTACCGGACTGGGCGGAATAGGCGATGAGGGAGATACGAAGATGAAGACGATGATCAGAGTGGGTATATTGGCCGTGTTGCTGGGTGTCGGCGCCGCGCAGGCAGGGGATTTCAAAGTCGGTGTGGTGGACACCGAACGCGTGTTGCGTGAATCCGCTCCGGCGATGCAGGCGGAAAGCAAAATCGAAAAGGAATTTTCGGGACGTGACCAGGCAATCAAGAAACTCATGAAGCAGGCAAAGGATTTGCAAGCCTCGCTGGACAGCGATGGCGGCAAGCTTTCAGATATCGATCATCGCAACAAGGAACGCGAATTGACCGCCATGAATGTGGACTTGCAACGCATGCAGCGCGAATTTCGGGAGGATCTGAATTTGCGTAAGAACGAAGAGTTGGCCATCGTGCTGGAACAAGCCAATAAAGCGATTCAGGCGATAGCCCAATCGGAGAAGTACGACCTGATTTTGCAGGAAGCCGTATATCGAAATCCGAAAATTGATATCACCGACATGGTGATCAAGCGCCTTGCAAACAGCAAATTAGACAGCAAGGCTGACAGCAATCCCGGCAAATAACCGGTAGTTTCAGTATGACTGTTTCCTACAGATTAACCGAGATTGCAGCGCGATTGGGCGGGCGACTACTGGGCCGTGCCGAGACCTGTGTTTCCCGGGTTGGTACGCTGGAGACCGCGCAACCCGACCAGATCAGCTTCCTCACCAACAGCAAATATCGTGCGCAACTGGCCAGCACCAAAGCCGGCGCAGTTATTCTCGGCGAAGCCGATGCGGATGCGACCGCGTTGCCGCGTATCATCTCGGACAATCCCTACGCATATTTCGCAAAAGTCTCGGCTTTGCTGAACCCGCTGCCTGAAGCCAAACCCGGTATTCATCCCACCGCTGTCATTGGCGCGGGCGCAAAGATAGACGCGACTGCCAGCATCGCCGCAACTGCCGTGATCGGCGCGGGTGCAACGATAGGGTCGTTCAGCGTGATCGGCGAAGGCTGTTATATCGGTGAAAATACGGTTGTCGGCAACCATGCGCGGCTGTATCCGCGAGTGGTGGTATATCACGACTGTCTGATAGGCGATAACCTGATCGCCCATTCCGGTGTGGTGATCGGCGCGGACGGTTTCGGTATCGCGATGGACGAGGGGCGCTGGGTCAAGATCCCACAAATTGGCCGGGTGGTGATCGGAAATGATGTGGAGATCGGGGCTAATACCACCATCGATCGCGGCGCGCTGGACGACACAGTGATCGAGGACGGCGTAAAACTGGACAACCAGATACAGATTGCGCATAACGTGCGCATTGGGGCGCATACCGCGATCGCCGGTTGCGTCGGGATTGCGGGCAGCACCACCATCGGGCGTCACTGCCGTATCGGCGGAAGCGCGGGGATTCTGGGTCATTTACAGATAGCAGACCGGGTGGAGATCGCGGCATTTACCCTGATCGGGAAGTCCATACGCGAAGCCGGTTCCTACGCTGCGATTTTCCCTTTTGCCAAAGTGGAAGACTGGCGCAAGAATACCGTGCATTTGCGCCATCTCGACGATCTGGTGAAACGGGTCAAGACATTGGAGCAACAGATTGAAACCTTAAGCGCGGAAATGCTGAAACGGTAATCGTAAATAGAGGAATGACTGATGAGCATACAGATGGATATCAACGAAATCACCAAATTGCTTCCGCACCGCTACCCGTTCTTGTTGATAGATCGTGTGTTGTCCATGGAACCGGACAAGAGCATCGTGGCACTGAAGAATGTGACCATCAACGAACCGTTTTTCCCGGGGCATTATCCGCACTTTCCGGTAATGCCTGGTGTACTGATCATAGAGGCGATGGCACAGGCCGCCGCGCTGTTGTCGTTCAAATCGATGGGTACGGGCGCGAGCGACAATTCGGTGTATTACTTCGCCGGGATCGATGGAGCACGATTCAAGCGCCCTATCGTTCCCGGCGATCAAATGATCATCAAGGTGACGCTTATCCGCAGCATGCGCGGTTTGTTCAAATTCAGCGCCACAGTCGAAGTCGATGGCCAACTCGCCGCCGAAGCAGAATTGATGTGCACGGTCAAAGCAGTTCCGTGATGCGCCACCCTACCGCCATCATTCATCCTGATGCAAGGCTCGCCGACGATGTCGAGGTCGGTGCGTATTCAGTGATCGGTGCGCACGTCGAGGTCGGCGCCGGAACCTGGATCGGACCCCATGTCGTGATCGAGGGACATACACGAATAGGCAAGGGCAACCGCATCTTCCAGTTTTGCTCGGTAGGCGCAATTCCCCAGGACAAGAAATACGCCGGTGAGCCGACACGACTCGAGATCGGCGACAACAATACGATACGCGAGTTTTGCACGCTCAATACCGGGACGGCGCAGGACGTCGGCGTCACGCGCATAGGCAGCGACAACTGGATCATGGCCTACGTGCATGTGGCACATGATTGCCAGATCGGCAGCCACACCATTATGGCGAACGGGGCAACGCTGGGCGGCCACGTGCATGTCGGCGACTGGGTATTTCTGGGCGGACTGTCCGGTGTGCATCAGTTCGTGCGTATCGGCGCACATGCGATGACCGGTTTCCAGACGCGCCTGTCGCAGGATCTGCCGCCATATGTAACCGCGGCCGACAATCCCGCCGCGGCTCACGGCATCAACTCGGAGGGCCTGAAGCGTCGCGGATTTTCCGGCGAGTCGATCGTCGCGATCAAGCGCGCATACAAGACATTGTACCGTTCCGGACTGAGCCTGGTTGATGCCCAGACTGCGCTTCAGGACCAGGCAAGGGAACATCCAGAAGTCCAGCCGATGGCTGATTTTCTTACTGCTGCAACGCGCGGCATCATTCGATAATTCCGGTTTTTTATGACACAGCAAGTTGTGATAGGCATTGTTGCGGGCGAAGCATCGGGCGACCTGCTCGGCAGCCACCTGATTACGGCACTCAAGGCAGTCCGCCCCGAATTGAAGTTTGTCGGCATTGGCGGACCCAGGATGAAATCGGCGGGTATGAAAATCCTGTTTCCGATGGAGAGACTGGCGGTAAACGGCTACGTCGAAGCGCTGCGCCATTATTTCGAGATTGCCGGCATACGGCGCAAACTGCGCGCCTATTTACTGGAAAATCGTCCGGATGTGTTCATCGCGATTGATGCGCCGGATTTCAATCTTGATCTGGAGCTGGTGCTCAAGCAGCGCGGTATCCCGACCATCCACTACGTCAGCCCCTCGATCTGGGCATGGCGCGGTGAGCGCATCCACAAGATCAAACGTGCAGTTTCGCATATGCTTGCGCTGTTTCCGCACGAGCCCGGGATTTACCGGCAAGCCGGGGTGCCGGTGGATTTTGTCGGACACCCGCTCGCCGATATTATTCCAATCCGGCCAAAGCGTGCAGAGATGCGCGAGACGATGCGGATTCCGTTGAACGCAAAGGTGTTCGCCTTTCTTCCCGGCAGCCGCCAGAGCGAGGTAAAGCAACTCGCACTCACCTATATTGAAACCGCCAGGCTGATCCTGAAAAAATTGCCTGAAGCGCGTTTTCTGGTGCCGCTGGCAACCCGTGAAACGCGGACGATTTTTCAGCAGATACTTTTCGATCTTGATGCACAGGAATTGCCGCTCACCATGCTGTTCGGGCATGCGCATGATGCGATGATCGCCGCAGATATCGTGCTGGTCGCGTCGGGAACTGCCACGCTGGAGGCAGCCCTGCTCAAGCGGCCTATGGTGATCACCTATCGTATGCCGGCATTTTCATGGTGGCTGATGAAGCGAAAAAGTTACCAGCCGTATTTCGGTTTGCCAAATATATTGTGCGAACGCTTTGTCGTTCCGGAACTGATGCAGGAAGATGCTACCCCGGATAATCTTGCCCAGGCACTGCTCAATCTGGTTAATGATGGCAATGCGGTGACGCAACTGGAACAGATTTTCACCGAATTGCATCACACGCTGCGCCAGAACACGGCGCAAAAAGCGGCTGCTGCCATCCTGCCCTATTTGCCTGCGCACGAGAACCACCAGTAAGCTATGGCGCGATTTCTGGAGGCTTGCAAATGACCAATGTTGTACTTGTTTGTGGCGTGGACGAAGCCGGACGTGGTCCGCTGGCCGGCCCGGTCAGCGCGGCGGCAGTGATACTCGACCCGGATAATCCAATCGCGGGTCTGGCTGACTCAAAAAAGCTTTCCGAAAGTAAACGGGATCAGCTCGCGCCCATCATTCGTGAACGCGCGCTGGCATGGGCGGTGGCTTACGCAGAGGTGGATGAAATTGACCAGATGAACATCCTGCAAGCCACGTTGCTGGCGATGCGCCGCGCTGTGCTGGCGCTCGGCATCCGGCCCCAGCAAGTGCTGGTGGACGGCTTATACTGCCCGCAGACCGGTATTCCCAGCCAGGCGATCGTGAAAGGAGACAGCAAGGTCGCCGCGATCTCCGCCGCCTCGATCCTGGCGAAAACCGCGCGGGATGCGCTGATGCTGGAGTTGCACCAGGCCTATCCGCACTACGGGTTTGCAAAGCACAAAGGCTATCCGACCGCGGCACACCTTGCCGCGCTGCGCGAACATGGCGTGTCGGTGGTGCACCGCAAAAGCTTCCGGCCGGTGCGAGACCTGCTTGCCTAGGCGGCGCAAGTCCGGAATCCGCGCCACTCAAACGGGCCATCATTCAACACTGTATCTGGAATTGATTGAATAACGTTACAATCGTCCCCGGGATAATATTGCTGTATTTTTTCTGGAAAGCATTCCCGGTTACATTTGGCCTTAATCACCTTGTATATTTATAGGACATAACTTCATGGCTCTATTCAAACTGATTCATCTGCTTGCCGTCCTGATCTGGGTGGGCGGCATGTTCTTCGCCTATGTGGCGCTGCGCCCGGCCGCTGTGGAGGCATTGGAACCGCCACAGCGCCTGCGCCTGTGGGATGTGGTATTTCGCCGTTTTTTTGTCTGGGTGTGGGGTGCGATCGCGGCACTTCTGGTCAGTGGCTTGTATCTGATCTATTTGTTCGGAGGCATGGCACATGTGGGCGTTTACATCCACATCATGCTGATGTTGGGCCTGGCGATGATGGTGATCTACGGTTATGTGTTTTTTGCCTGTTATGTTCCGTTCAGCCTGAATGTTGCCAAGCAACGCTGGAAAGAGGCGGGAGAATTATTGGGAAAAATACGCAAACTGATAGCCGTAAATCTGACATTGGGTCTGCTGACCGTGTGCGTGGCGGTGATCGGCATGGGATGGGCGTAGCCTGTCTGTGATGCACAGGGCCGTTAATAAGCAAAATCGGCCACCTAGTTATACTGCCGTCTGATTCGGTGCATGTTGAATTTCCAGCCAGAACAGGGCGGGGAGATTTAATTTTTAACTTTCAGCTTGGGGAGCGCCGATGAACGGAAAGACCACTGTCGCTCAACTCAAAGAACGTCTCAATAAAGATAGTAACGATATCGATGCAGCGATAACTCTGGGTAACCTCTATTACGACCAGGGAAATGCCGGACTATCGATACTCTATTATCGGCGTGCGCTGGATATCAATCCCGATTTGGCCGGCGTGCGCACCGATCTTGGCACGATGTACTGGCGCAATGACGATATCAGTCTGGCTGAACAGGCCTTTCGTGATGCCATCGCCCGTGATCCCGGTTTCGGGCATGCCTACGTGAATCTTGGTTTGTTACTGCATCGTGCCAAAAATAATGTCAGAGAGGCGCGTGTCGTCTGGCAAAAACTGCTGGCTGTTGATCCGGGGCATGATGTAGCAACCAAGGCGCGTGAACTGTTGCAGGAAACGGCTGCGCTGGTGAATTAGACCCCGAATAGTTCGATAAGCCGGTTTTACTTTCCTTCACCCAAATCGAGTCTGCGCACATAGTGGCAGGTGTAGCCGCCGCGATTTTTCACCAGATACTTCTGGTGGTATTCTTCGGCGCGGTAGAACTGCCTGAACGGCACGACTTCGGTGACGACATTAGCCTGCCATTCACCCGATGCATTCACTGACTTGATGACTTTTTCGGCCGTGTGCCGTTGCTCTTCGTTGAGATAAAAAATCGCCGAACGGTATTGCGTGCCGATGTCGTTGCCTTGCTGGTTGCGCGTGGTGGGATTATGCATGCGGAAGAATTCAAACAACAAGTGCCGGTAGCCGAGTTGTTGCGGGTCGAACACTATTTTCAGCGATTCGGCGTGGCCGGTCTTGCCGGTTGTTACCTGTTCATAGCGCGCATCAGGCGTGCTGCCGCCGGTATAACCGACCTCGGTTTCCAGCACGCCGGGGATTGCCCGCACCAGTTCTTCCATGCCCCAGAAGCAGCCACCGGCGAGGTAGGCAGTTTGTTGTTCATTTTGGTCAACTGTATTCATGATTACCTTCCCACTGTACTTGTTGCATTGCCCGCTGTGCTTACGTCCTGACTTTACTCACACTAGCCACACCGGCACCTTGGCCTAGCGGCGCTCCTTCTTCATGGCTTGTGCAGCTTCCCGTTTGGCATCCTTGTCCTTTTCAGTGGCTCTTTTGTGGCTACGGCCGCTCGCGTTGCGAACTTAACATTCGCTGCGCTCATGTTAGCCTGCGCCGCAAGCGCTCTCTTTGACTACCGGCGTTCCTTCTTCATGGCCTGTGCGGCTTCACGTTTGGCATCTTTTTCCTTTTCCGTGGCGCGCTTGTCATGCTGTTTTTTGCCTTTGGCGAGACCGATTTCCAGTTTGACGCGGCCCTTCTTGTAGTGCATGTCCAACGGCATCAGGGTATAGCCGGCGCGCTGCACTTTGCCGATGATCCTGTCGATTTCAAGTTTGTGCAGCAACAGCTTGCGGGTGCGCACCGGATCGGGGTGGATGTGTGTGGACGCATTCAGCAAAGGGCTGATGTGAGAGCCGAACAGATACAGCGCCCCGTCCTTCACCGTGACATAGGCTTCCTTGAGTTGTGCCCGTCCGGCGCGGATAGCCTTGACTTCCCAGCCTTCCAGCATGATGCCGGCCTCGTACTTATCCTCGATGAAGTACTCGTGATAGGCTTTTTTATTCTGAATAATACTCATATTTCCAATCCAATTTCTTCGGTGAAGCGGTGTTGATTTACTGATTAAATTACTGATAGAACTACTGGCCATCCGACTAAGCGCGATAAGACATGCACTAAGTCGTTGGTCATAGCCATTCGACTAAGCTATGAAAATACAATGGCCAAGTCGCTGGTTATAGTCGTGCCATTAGCACTGCCCGCCTCATTCGCTTGTCATCGCCTTGTTTGACCATTGAAATAGAATTGGAATTTAGGTGAGTTTTGCAGTGTGATAAGCTATTCTACCAGCCTTTGGAATAGCGGTTCCCGGATCAGCAATGGCGTTAGTGGAAAAAACGGTGTTAGTGGCGCACAGCGCAGAGCAGATGTTCAATCTGGTGGATCGGGTAGATAATTACCCAGAGTTTTTGCCGTGGTGTGGCGGTGCCAGCGTCACTAAGCTTGATGAAACCAGGGTGCATGCCACGGTGCACATCAATTATCACCACCTCAAGCAGAATTTCACCACGGAGAACGTGCGCACGCCACCTTCCCGGATCGACATGACTCTGAAGCAAGGCCCGTTCAAGCATCTGGACGGTAGTTGGCGATTTATCCCGTTGAGCGACTCAGCCTGTAAAATAGAGTTTACCCTGCACTATGATTTTTCCAGCAAGTTGCTGGAAAAAATGGTTGGCCCGGTGTTTCATTACATCGCAAACAATTTCGTGGATGCATTCATCCATGAAGCAGAAAAGGCTTATACGGACAAATGAGTAACATGATGAATATCGAAGTGGTGTATGCACTGCCTGAAGCGCAAATCCTGCTCAGGCAGTCTGTGCCGGCCGGAACAACGGTGGCCGGGGCCGTGTTGGCCAGCGGCCTGCTTGGCAAGCATCCCGAGATCGATCTGGCAACCAACAAGCTGGGAATATTCGGCAAACTGACCAAAGCAGATGCCGTGGTGCGCGACAAGGATCGCATCGAGATTTACCGCCCCCTGATCGCGGATCCCAAGGAGGTGCGTCGCAAGCGCGCAGAAGAGGGAAAAGTCATGAAAAAGGGTGGCGGCACTGCCGCAGAAGCCTGATGCTGGACTACGATCTGCATTGCCATTCCAACATCTCCGATGGCACGCTTGCGCCTGCCGAATTGGTGAATCGCGCCGCCGGGCGCGGCGTGAAAGTGATGGCGCTGACCGATCATGATGATATGGATGGTCTGGACGAGGCGCGCGCCACCGCTGCACAGCAGGGCATGGCTTTTATCAACGGCGTTGAAGTGTCAGTATCGTGGCGCAGCCATACCCTGCACATAGTCGGGTTGAACATCGCACCCGGCTATCCACCTCTGGCCGAAGGTCTGCGCATGGTGCGCAGCGGGCGCGGCGAACGCGCAAAAAAAATGTCCGATGCGCTGGCCAAGGCCGGTATCGGCGGGGTGCTCGAGGGCGCATACCAATTTGCCAGCAATCCCAACATGATAAGCCGCACCCACTTTGCCCGCTATCTGGTGGAATCAGGACATTGCAAGGACGTGAAAAGCGTGTTCAACCGCTATCTGGTGAAAGGCAAGCCGGGCTATGTGCCACATAAATGGGCTGATCTGGCTGATGCGGTCGGGTGGATACGGGGCAGCGGCGGCGTGGCGGTGATCGCGCATCCAGGTCGCTACATGAGCGGGCGCAGCGGCATGGGCAAGAAGACCATGCATGAATTGTTGACCGAGTTCGTCGAGCTGGGAGGACAGGGGCTAGAGGTCGTGACCGGCAGTCACACGCCGGAACAATATGCCGAATTTGCGCGTTATGCCGAAGAATTCAATTTGCTGGCCTCGTGCGGTTCGGATTTTCACGGCCCGGGCGAGAGCTATCGCGATATGGGGCGACTGCCGGACTTTCCACTGGGTTGCCGTCCGATTTGGCAGGCATGGGAAAATAACGGCTCGGCGAAAGTGGCCTGATGTCCCAGTACTTTACTATCCATCCTGACAATCCCAACCCGCGACTGGTCCGCCAGGCCGCAGAGGTGCTGCGCAACGGCGGCATCGTGGTATATCCCACCGATTCCAGCTATGCGCTGGGCTGCCATCTCGACGACAAGAATGCGGTCACGCGCATAAGACAGATACGCGGGCTGGATGAGCAACACCCCATGACCCTGATGTGCCGGGATCTGTCGGAAATCTCCCGCTATGCACAGGTGGGTAACGGGCAGTTCAGGCTGCTGAAGAACAACACGCCGGGCAGCTACACTTTTATCCTGAAGGCGACCAAGGAGGTCCCGAAACGTTTGCAGCATCCCAAGCGCAGCACCATTGGCATCCGGGTTCCGGATCATCCCGTGGCCCTGGCATTATTGGAGGAGCTGGGTGAGCCCATGTGCAGCACCACGTTGATCCTGCCTGATGAAGAGGGGCCTTTGTATGATGCCGAACAGATACGCGATCTGCTGGAAAAGCAGGTTGAACTGGTGATCGACGGAGGAGCGGTGGGCGTGGATTTCACTACTGTGATAGATTTGACCGGCGATGTTCCGGTATTGCTGCGTCGTGGCAAGGGCGATGTTGCCGCGTTTGGAATTGAAGATTAACCAGAAATTGTCAGGAGCACGATGCAGATAACCCAATTCATTCAGACAGTAGCAATCGGAGCGATTCCGGTGCTGTTCGCCATCACGCTGCACGAGGCGGCGCATGGTTACGTGGCACGCCATTTTGGCGACTCGACAGCCGATAAGGCGGGTCGCATCAGCCTGAATCCGCTGCGCCATATTGACCCGATCGGCACGATATTGTTGCCATTGCTTACGTTTGCCATGGGTGGAATCCTGTTCGGCTGGGCGAAGCCGGTACCGGTCAATTTCGCTGCATTACGCAATCCCAAGAAGGACATGCTGTGGGTCGCGATTGCCGGGCCGGCGTCCAACCTGGCCATGGCATTGGGTTGGACATTGATCTACAAGCTGGGGCTGACGTTCCCGGAAAATTATTTTGCCGATCCGTTGTTGGGCATGGCAAAAATAGGGATGATAATAAACGTCGTGTTGATGGTGCTGAACCTGTTGCCGCTGCCGCCGCTGGATGGCGGACGTGTTGCGGTCAGTCTGTTGCCGCATCGTCAGGCATTTCAACTGGCTAAGATCGAGCCTTACGGTATTTTCATCCTGATCTTTCTGGCGGTCACGCCGGCGTTGAGTTGGATACTCACGCCAATAATCGGCTTGATGTTCAAGTTGCTTTCACTGATATTTGGAATTTAATCATGTTTTCTGATCGTGTGTTATCGGGAATGCGTCCCACCGGAAGTTTGCATCTGGGGCATTACCATGGTGTGCTCAAGAATTGGGTGCAGATGCAGAACGAGTACGAATGCCTGTTTTTCGCGGCCGATTGGCACGCGCTGACCACGCATTACGACACGCCCGATGTCATCGAACAAAGTGTGTGGGATATGGTGGTGGACTGGCTGGCTGCCGGCGTCAACCCGGCACGTGCCACGCTGTTCATCCAGTCCAGGGTGCCGGAACATGCCGAACTGCATCTGTTGTTGTCGATGATCACCCCGCTGGGCTGGCTGGAACGCATGCCGACCTACAAGGACCAGCAGGAAAAGCTGACCAACAAGGATCTTTCCACTTACGGCTTTCTCGGCTATCCGCTGTTGATGAGCGCCGATGTTCTGATCTATCGGGCCACACAGGTACCGGTGGGCGAAGATCAGGTTCCGCATATCGAATTCACCCGCGAACTTGCGCGCCGTTTCAACCATATTTATGGGCGCGAACCGGGCTTCGAGGAAAAGGCCGAAGCCGCGGCCAAGAAACTCGGCAGCAAAAGAGCAAAGTTGTATAACGAACTGCGCAACCGCTATCAGGAACATGGCGACGACGAGGCGATCGAGTCGGCCAAAGCCTTGCTGGACGAGCAGCAGAGCCTGAGCCATGGCGACCGTGAACGGCTGTTCGGTTACCTTGAAGGTGGCGGAAAGATGATCCTGTCAGAACCGCAAGCCATGCTGACCGCCGCCTCGAAGATGCCGGGTCTGGATGGGCAGAAGATGTCAAAATCCTACAACAACACCATCACCCTGCGTGAAGATGAAGCCAGCGTGAACAAGAAGATCCGCACCATGCCGACCGATCCGGCACGGATCCGCCGTAGCGATCCGGGCGATCCTGAGAAGTGTCCGGTATGGCAGTTGCATCAGGTCTATTCGAACGAGCAGACCAAGCAGTGGGTTATACAGGGTTGCAAAAGTGCCGGCATCGGCTGTATCGAATGCAAGCAACCGGTGATAGACGCGGTGCTGGAGGAACAACGCCCGATGCGCGAACGCGCGCAACAGTATCTGGATGACCCTGCGCTGGTGCGCAACATCATCGCGGACGGTTGTGAAAAGGCACGCAAGCTGGCCTCCGAGACCATGCGCGAAGTGCGGGAAGCGATGGGGCTGGATTACAGTTGATTGACGAAGCCAGAACGATGCCTGAACGATGATAGATACGCAAATGCCCTTGATCCCTTATGCACATATCCACGGTGAACCGCTGCTAGAGCTGCCACAGGATCTCTACATTCCGCCGGACGCGCTGGAGTTGGTGCTGGAAAATTTTCAGGGGCCGCTGGATCTGTTGTTGTATCTTATCCGCAAGCACAACCTCGACGTGCTGGATATTCCGATGGCGGAATTGACCCGCCAGTACATCAGCTACATTGAGTTGATGCAGAAACACCGCCTGGAGTTGGCAGCGGATTATTTGCTGATGGCGGCGGTACTGATTGAGATCAAGTCGCGCATGCTGTTGCCGCGTCCGCCCAAGGCCGGCGAGGAAGGGGAAGGAGACCCGCGTGCCGAATTGATGCGCCGTTTGCTGGAATATGAGCAAATGAAACTTGCCGCGCAAAAGCTCAACGAGTTGCCACAGGCAGGACGCGATTTCGAGATCGTTCAGGTGTTGATCGAAAACACAGTGAGCGAACGCCTGCCCGAAGTTAGCGTGGAAGATTTGCGCCTGGCCTGGCTGGGGCTGCTGGCCCGTGCCAAAATGAATACACACCACAAAGTGCGGCGCGAACAGCTTTCGGTGCGCGAGCAGATGACGCACGTCCTGCGCAGTTTGCAGGGCGGCGAGTTCGTCGAATTTGGCAAGCTGTTTGATGTGGAAGGCGGCGTACCGAAACTGATTGTCACTTTCATTGCGATCCTTGAACTGGCCAAGGAATATCTGGTTGAAATTCAACAAAGCGAAACATTGGGGAATATCTATGTCCGAACTAGCCGAGCAATTACCGCAGATTGAATCAGCCGCACCGGGTGATGTGTTGCCGGACACGGTGCAACTCAAACTCGTGCTGGAAACCGCGCTGTTGACCGCTACCGAGCCGCTCCCCGTATCCGAGCTGAAAAAACTCAGCGACACGCCGATCGATAACCGCCAGATCGAGGTGCTGCTTGAGGAAATTGGCCAATCCTGGCAAGGACGCGGCGTGGAATTGAGTCGTGTTGCGAGCGGATGGCGATTCAGGGCAAAGCCGGAAATGCAGCAGTATCTCGACCGGCTCAATCCACAAAAAACGCCGCGCTATTCGCGTGCGGTGCTGGAAACGCTCGCCATCATCGCTTACCACCAACCTGTCACGCGTGGTGACATAGAGGAGATTCGCGGCGTTGCGGTCTCCTCGCAAATTCTCAAAACGCTGGAAACGCGCGGCTGGGTGGAAGTGGTCGGTACACGGGATTCCCCGGGAAAGCCCGAATTATTCGCCACCACCAGGCAACTGCTGGACGATCTTAATCTGCGCGCGTTGCAAGAGCTGCCATCGTTGCAGGAAATCGGCGCGTTGCTGGAGCAGGATGCGGCCGCTCCGGCATAAAGGGCAAGGAATGAAGTCGATTCAGTCCCGCGACAATCCCTTTTACAAGCAGCTCGCCAAACTTTCGGGTTCGGCCCGTCAGCGCAACCAATCCGGACAGGCTTTACTGGACGGTGCGCATTTGCTGTCAGCCTATCTGGATAGTGGCCATCTGCCACAACACATTTTGCTGAATTCGGTGGCATCGCGCGACGATGAAATTGTCGGCTTGTTGCAACGTGTAAAAGACATACCCGTGACGCAGCTGGATGACAAATTGTTTACCGGGCTCAGCGAGCTGAAAACACCGACCGGGATTCTTTCCTTGATTGATATTCCCCGGTCCCCGCAAGAGGGACTCCTCGGTACTCCGCAAGCCGATAACTCGACCCCGCCGGACATGCCGAATGCGCAAAGCGGATTTGCTTTGTTGGTGGAGGATATCCAGGATCCTGGCAATCTGGGTTCTATGTTGCGTTCTGCGGCGGCGGCGGGTTGTGATGTGGTGTTCCTGTCCCCGGGCTGCGCTGATGCATGGTCGCCAAAAGTTCTGCGCGCGGCGATGGGCGGTCATTTTGCATTGCGCATACAAGAACAGCAGAATTTGCAGGGTGTGGCTGAAGCGTTTTCCGGGCAATTGCTGGCAGCCAGTCTGCATGCCAGGCGCAGTCTGTACGATTGCGATCTGCGCGGTAATGTCGGGTTTATGGTCGGTAATGAAGGGGCAGGGTTGTCTGACGGTTTGCTGCGACTTGCCACGCAAAAAATAACGATCCCCATGCACAATAATGTCGAATCGCTGAATGCCGCAGCAGCAACGGCAATTTGCCTGTTTGAAGCGGTGCGACAGCGCCATGCGGGCTAGCCAATTACCCATGCCGGCTTAGCATCGTTGCTTTCACCGTGCTTGCCCCCACAGTATTCCGGGAGCATTAAACTCATTGACCTGTAAGCCAATTTCGCTATAATGCGCACCCCGTGAGATTGAGCCTGTAATTGTTATGGGCAGCTCACTTACCTTGCTCCACCGCACCGCAAGCGGGGAGCTTTAACCACAAGGAGAAGTAATGCGACATTACGAAATCGTTTTTATTGTGCATCCCGATCAAAGCGAGCAAGTCCCCGCGATGGTCGAGCGTTATCGCACACTGGTCACCACCAACGGTGGCCATATCCACCGTCAGGAAGATTGGGGCCGGCGTCAGCTGGCTTACCCGATCCAAAAGATCCACAAGGCACACTATGTGCTGATGAATATCGAATGCAATCAGACAACCCTGGATGAGCTGGAACACGCGTTCCGCTTCAATGACGCAGTGCTGCGTCACCTGACTGTCAAGACCAAAGCTGCCGTTGTTGAACCGTCTGCGATGATGAAGGAAGAAAAGCCTCGCTCCATGACGACTGAAAACAACGTTGCTGCTTCAGCTCCTGCTCCTGCGGCAGAAAGCCCGGCAGCAGCCTAACTTAATCCGCATATAAACGACATAATTTTGGAATAAGGAAATATCATGGCTCGTCCATCAGACAAAAAGAAAGATGACAAGAACAAGCGTTCTTCCCGCAACAATCTGTTCAAGCGCCGGAAATTCTGCCGCTTTACAGTAGAGAAGATTGCAGAAGTCGATTACAAGGACATCAACATCCTCAAGGAATTTATTTCCGAAAACGGCAAATTGATCCCGGCACGTATCACCGGCACCAAAACACGCTATCAGCGCCAATTGAGCACCGCCGTGAAACGCGCGCGCTTTCTGGCTTTGATGCCCTACACTGATCTGCACTAAGGAGACCCGACATGCAAATAATTTTGATGGAAAAAGTGGTCAGCCTTGGCTCATTGGGTGATGTGGTCAAGGTGAAAAACGGATTCGCGCGCAATTTCCTGATACCGCAGGGCAAGGCCAAACGCGCTACTGCCGCCAACATGGCAGAGTTTGAAGTGCGTCGCGTTGAGCTCGAAGCAGCCGACAAAGCCAAGCTGGCCGAAGCGCAGACTCGCGGCGAAAAGCTGGCGGGTTTGACCGTGCAGATCGTGCAAAAGGCCGGTGTGGATGGGAAGCTGTTCGGTTCCGTCACCAATGCCGACATTGTTGAAGCTATGACTGCACAGGGATTTGAGGTTGAAAAATCGCAAGTGCGCATGCCTGAAGGCCATATCAAACAGATCGGCGACTATCCAGTCAACATCGCATTGCATACCGATGTGGTACTGGGGATCATGGTTTCGGTGCTTGGCGAGCAGTAATTCGTCACGGTATCAACGCAACGCCAAAAAGGACTGGAAACAGTCCTTTTTTGTTTTCAGGATATTGCCTATTACAAGGTAAAATACCCTCCGCTCAAAAGCCCCCGTGATTTAATTCTATGCAAAACTTTTCCAGCCAGGACGCGCAACTCGACCAGATAAAATTGCCTCCCCATTCGGTCGAGGCAGAACAGTCGGTGCTGGGAGGTTTGTTGCTGGAAGCAACCGCGCTGGACAAGATCACCGACCTGGTACAGCCTGACGATTTCTATCGCCAGGAACATCGTTTGATCTTCCGTCAAATCGTGAGGCTGAGCGAGCAGGCCAAACCGGTGGACGTAATCACTGTGGCCGAGGCATTGGAAATTTCCGGTGAGCTGGACAAGGTGGGCGGTTTGCCCTATCTGGGGGGCCTGGCACAGAACGTACCGTCTGCCGCCAACATCCGCCGCTACGGCGAGATCGTGCGCGAGCGCTCCATCATGCGCAAGCTTGCTGAAGTTGGCAGCGACATTGCCAGCAGCGCCTATAACCCGACCGGACGCGATGCTGCGCAATTACTGGATGAAGCAGAAAGCAAAGTATTCGAGATCGCCGAGGCCGGTTCGAAAGGAAAGCAGGGATTTATTCCGATGCCCCCCTTGTTGACCCAGGTGGTGGAACGCATCGAGACCCTGTATGCGCGCGACAATACCAGTGATGTGACCGGGACTGCGACCGGCTTTACCGATCTGGACCGCAAGACTTCCGGCTTGCATCCGGGCGATCTGGTTATCGTTGCGGGTCGCCCCAGCATGGGCAAGACCGCGCTTGCGATCAACATCGCCGAGAACGTGGCGTTGGACAGCAAGTTGCCGGTTGCGATCTTCAGTATGGAAATGGGCGCGGCGCAATTGGTGATGCGCATGATCGGCTCGGTAGGCAAACTCAACCAACAGGATCTGCGTACCGGGAAACTGCAGGATGACGATTGGGGGCGGCTGACACAAGCACTCGGCAAGCTGAATGATGCACCCATCCATATTGACGAAAGCGCCGCGCTATCCTCTCTGGATCTGCGCGCACGTTCGCGTCGCCTGCATCGCCAGAACAACGGACTCGGTTTGATCGTGGTCGATTACTTGCAACTGATGAGCTCCAACGTGGGCAAGGCCAGCGAGAACCGCGCCACCGAAATTTCGGAAATTTCCCGTTCCTTAAAGGCCTTGGCGAAAGAACTGCAAGTGCCGGTGATCGCGTTGTCACAGTTAAACCGCAGTCTGGAACAGCGTACCGACAAGCGACCTGTAATGTCCGATCTTCGCGAATCCGGTGCGATCGAGCAGGATGCCGACCTGATCCTGTTCATTTACCGCGATGAAGTCTATAACAGCGACTCGCCCAGTCAGGGAAAGGCCGAGATCATTATCGGCAAACAGCGTAACGGCCCGATCGGGAAAGTGGAACTCGCGTTCCGTGGCGAGTACACGCGTTTCGACAATCTTGCTCCCGGCAGTTATTAATCCGGGTTCCGGTTACAGATGCCCCATTTTGGGGAATTAACCATCCCTGAATTTGACTACATTTGCCGCTTGTTCAATCATGGCGCCCCGCAACCACTACCACGTTTATGTGATCGAACTGTCGAAAGATGTTCTCTACAAAGGCCGTTTCAAGAAAGCCAATCCCGATTATGTCACTGGCAAGCCGTGCGTTTACGTTGGCATGACGGGATTGGATCCAGATGTGCGCTTCGACAAGCACAAGGCCGGAATTCAGTCCAACCGCTACGTAATGGAATTCGGATTGCGTTTATTGCCGGCGCTTTATGAAGTCTATAACCCGATGCCATATGACGGTGCGCGCGACATGGAAGTGGAATTGGCAATAGGGTTGCGTGAAGCCGGGTACGGTGTCTGGCAGGCGTGATTTTGTTTGGAGAACAATACGCTTTCGGATACAATGCCGACCCTGCAGTAGGCGCGTAGCTCAGCTGGTTAGAGCACTTGGTCGACATCCAAGGGGTCGTTGGTTCGAGTCCAATCGTGCCTACCAAAGAATACAGTGGGTTAGATCAGAAACGGTCTAACCCATTTTTCTTTTGATGGGGACTTTTGGGTGACTTTTCTCACCAAGCTGTTCCCGCCTTATCATTGCAAGGCTGCGATTGACCCGACTACGTTCGTCTGTGATGCGATTTAAGGCCTCTACAAGCTCATCAATCTGTACTACCGAGTAATGGGCTGTCATACCTTGCCTGGCATGCCACAAAATGTCCGCAATCGTTTCTTCTCTTATCCCTGCCTCACGTAATCGCATTCCCACTGTATGACGCAGATCGTGAATGTGCAGGTCAGGAATTTCGGCCTGTTTTCGCGCTCGTTGCCATGCTGTGTTGTTCATAGTCTCGATACGATGTCCCCGAAAGTGAAACACATACTCGGGATGCTTTCCGCGCTGTGCTTCAATGATGCTTTGAGCCACCGTATTACAGACCAGAACGCGACCACGCTTCCGACCTTTGACGTTCTCCCTTGGAATATCAAACACCGATACGCCAAGTTCAGGAATGGCAATTTCCCATTCCCACTTCAGACCACAAACCACTTCATCCCTGGCACCCGTGTTCAAATCGAACAGAACCATCTTGGCGAGATGATCCGGCAGCAGCGGCATGATGCGCCGTTGTTCTGCCCAGGTGATGGGACTCGGTTCGCGCTGAAAGCCTATGAGCGGCAGTACGGTGATGAGGGGAGGGGTTTCTAACCACGTCTTCCCATCTTCATCGCGCCAACTACGCGCCGCAAGGTTCAGAATCCTTCTCGTCAGCTCCAGTCCCAAGTTAATGGTTTTGTTTGCCAGCTTGTTGGCTTTCCGATCCTTTACATAGGGTGCCAGCGTTCCATCGTGAATCTGATCGAGCGTCAACTTACCTATAAAGGGCATCAACCTTTCCAGCAGATAGATGTCGAGATTAATCGACACCTTTTCCTGATGGTCGAGCAGATATTTTGCAGCGGCTTCATCAAACGTCCGTTTGGGAAGAATCCCGAACAAGTGCAATTGTCGAAGCTGTTCCAGTTGATAGATCAACCAGCTTTCTGCTTCTTTAAACGACTTGAAACGGTTGCGAAGTCGAGTGCCTTTGTATATCCGATCGACACACCAGAATCCTTGCTTGTCCTGG
>JBDTCC010000122.1:0-15767 GCA_039923775.1 Gallionella sp.
TTCAGTACGCTGACCGCATTGCCGGTCAGATACCCGCTGGTCTGGACAGTAACGTCGGAACCGATATTGATATCGCCCAAACTGTTGATATCTGCTCCGCCCGTATTGGCGAACGCGTTGGCGACAACCAGATTGGCCGTTTGTGTTGCGCCGATGAATGCTGCACTGCCGGTGTTGTAGAGGTTGTTCGAGGCCAGATTGACGACGTTTCCGATAATCGAAAAGTTGTTGTAGAGATTGTTGCTCAGGGTGTTGACTTGGTTGCCATAGAGATAACCGTTGTTGGTGATGTCGCCCGTGGCCGTGTTCAACACGACATTGCCGGAACTCAGGGTGGCGCCGGTGTCGTTGAGAATGTTGCCGGTGCTGGCAAGTTGGGCCGTTTGCTGGCTGGAGAGGGTACCCGTGTTGGTGATGCCTGTGTTGCTGTTGATGCTGATGTTGCCGCTGGCAGTCGTGCTGCCGCCCAGCGTGATCTGGCCCTGATTATCCAGGGTGAAGTCGCCCGCCTGGGCGGCGAGCGTGCCCAGGCTATTTACGCCGACACCGGCTTCGGTACCAACGAGGTGGATTTTGTTGGCATACATGCCGCCGAGTTGGGCCACATCGATGCCAACGGTGGGTTTGTTGCCGCTACCTGTGATGATCTGTACGCCAAGATTGGCATAGTTGACTTGATTGGCGCCCGTGACGACATTGAGGTTGTTGGCCCACAGATTACCGTTCGCTCTGACGCTGCGGGCGATGAGATCGAGTTGATCTGTATTGTTGCCATTCAGGCCGCCTGCATCGACACTGATCTGCCCACCGGTAACGCGGAAGGCGTCCAGGCTGCCGCTGCCGCCGAAGACAGGCACGCCGGTAGTCAGCACACCGCGGCTGGTATTGATGAAGCCGCAGCCGTTACAGGCGATGCCGTTGGGGTTGGCGATGATGACTTCGACCCGCGAGCCTGCGACTTCGGTGTAGCCGTTCAGTTGACTGGCAGAAGTGCCTGTTACTTCGTTCAAAATAATGCGAGCCGTCCCATTCGCCATATTCTGGTTGCCGGGCACATAACCGGCCTGCTGGGTAAGCACAGTCGTATTGCTGTTGTTCAGAATCACGCCATTGGGATCAACGTTGTACTGGCTGAATTGATTGTGCGACAGGCCGGTGCTATTGGGTGCTGCAATTTGCACCAAAGGTATTCCGTTGGCGGTGGTATCGATTACGGGACGGGCGTTCGCCGGAGCATCGGGGGCGGCCACAATCTGGGCAGTGGCGACCAGCGGTTGCCCTACATAGGCGATCAAGGTAAGCCAGGTGGTGACACGGCGCGTCAGAGAGGGCGGTGTGACAGTCAGCTCTTTATTCAGGATCTTTAGCATGCTAGAGCCCCTTATGAAGTCACTGCGTTTGCTAAATCTGATAGACCAGATTGAATCCGGTTGCAGGTTCGCTGGTATTTAGTCCCTGCGGTTTGTACAGGCTGAAACCGGCAAAAACTTCATAGCTGACCCCTTTCGCCAACCCGCCGCGCATTCCGAATGCACAACCTGCCAGTCTGTTACCAATAAGGTTGGCTGCATTGGGGCCGTAGACTTTGCCGAAATCGACACCAATATAGGCCAACTGCGCCGTATCGACAATAGGGATATTGATCTCATTGCGCAAGAAAATCCCCTTCTCGGCGGCCAGCGTGTTCTCGCCATCGAAACCGCGCACCGTCCAGCGATTGCCGATCGTGAACCATTCCGATGCATACAAAGCCGAGTTCGATGTCTGTGCACGGAATGTGGCGGTATAACTCATCAGCCTGTTCAATATTTTGAAGGGTATGTTCAACGTGGCATCGATGGTTTCCAACTGGTAATCCAGTTTGGCACCGCCATTAGCCAGATTGGCCGGGTCACTTTGTGCACCGAACCAGGGGGTGCCCCAGCGATATGCACCGGTTATATCCAGTTGTGCTTGCCCGAAATAATGCTTGTGGTTATAGGCCAGTTCGGCAAAGGAGAAATTGCCGTATTGCACGATAATTTCCGTGTCATCGATGTAACTGTGACTCCAGCGTCTGCCAGTGCGAAATTGAAGGGAATCTTTTTGATTCTGATCCCGATACAACAGGTATCCGATTTTGCTTTCGAGGTTTTGCGCCTTTCCGCTGGACACGAAGTTTTGGTAAGTGCCGATAACGCGCTGGTGATACTCATAGTCGTTCGCAGACAATGTCAATGTCAGATAGCCGAACGGAATGGAGTAGCTGGCGTTGTAACCCTGTGTTCCCCGGGCATAACTATTGCGATCTGCATCCGAGTTGACGCCAATATTGAACACGTCGCTCGCATTGAACAAGTTGTCCCAACCCAGGGTTAATCCTGCCTGCAATTTACCGGTACCTTGCGCGCCTGAATCATCCAATGTGACAACCGCTCTCCACGACTTCGTGTGCTTGACGGCGATCACCACATCGCTTTCGCCCAAAGTGCCCGCAGGAACGATCTGTAAGTCCACATCCTGGCTGGTGGGACGTTTCATCTGCTCCAACGCCTGCTCGAGGTCCCGCAAATTGAGCAGGTCGCCAGCTTTAACAGGGAATGCATTGAACCTGCCGGCAGCGACGGCATCCGCATAACGAATCTCGTGGATGATGCCGGGAATGAGGGTCAGCTTGAGCATACCGACGGACATATCCTGCCCGGGGATACCCAGCCTGGTGGTGGTGTAACCCCGGCCGATAATCCTGCCTGTCAGGTTTTTTACGATGAAGTTAACGCCTCCGCGCCCGATGCAGCGGCCGGCAAACGTTTCAAGGTAATCCTGTGCAAAACGGAAACGATCCTGCGGCAAGGTGCTTGCGCCCAAAAGACGTGTCTTCAATGCGAGATTATCAGGCACTTCAAGCACGAATTTGTCGATCTTGAAACATGGCGTTTCCACCGGCAGCATTTCCGCAGCAGCGGGTATAATTATATTGCCCTGCAAGTCTACGCGGGGAGCTAGAAGCTGTCGTTCGCGATCCAGCGCTTCCTGTTTGACGCGGTTACGCTGTTCAGCACTGTCATTTGTTTCTACTGCTGCATGGACAGATGCACCCATTACCATGAGCGCAAAAAAGAGTGAGAAGGCGAATTTAAGCAAGCGCGCATTACCTGTAACCGAGCTTCTATTCATTTTTAACCTCTTGCATCATCATCTCCCTTGACGATGTCCCTTGTTTTATCTTGTTCTGGATTGAATAAAACCTGCCTTCAAATATGAATTACGAATAATGATTGGTGATAAAGGCCATTATTGCAATACTTGAGGCTCGAATCGCTGAGCTGCAGACAGTCCTAAACACCGTTAATAGAATCAATATGTGATGTCACAAATATGCCTGTGAACCAAGGGGGCATTGGTTCTATTACATTCGTGCCTGCCGGTTTTTAGCAGTAGTTTTGCTGGGAAATTACGCTGCTGCTAGCAGCATATTTTTTGGATGAAAGTTATTGGTGATATTTCCGCCTGAGATCTCCGGAGACTGGTCGTCCGGGCAGTGGTGCGGAAGTGTTCGCGGCGTATCAGTTTGAGCGCATTAGCGGGTCTGATTGTCTTCGCTACTGTTTTGGGCTTGTTGTTCGACAGAAAACAGCACCGCTGCTTTGACTCTTGAGGACAAGTTGAGCTTGGTCAGGATATGCCGCACATGCTGTTTTACGGTGTCATAGCTGATGGAGAGCGTTTGCGCGATGGCCTTGTTGCTTTCTCCGCGCGACAGCAACTGCAGTATCTCGCGCTCGCGATCGGTGAGCAGTTTGAGTGAGTTCTTCGGTTCGTCTTCCGGTTGATCGCCGCGCAGCATCTCTATCATTTTGATCGTCATGGTGGGAGCGACGACCAGTTCACCCGCAGCAACACGGCGGATGGCATCAACCACATCTTCCGGTGCCATGTCCTTGAGCAAATAGCCCCGCACGCCCGCACGTATCGCGTTTGCCAAATCGGTTTCAGAATCGCTCATGGTCAGAATGACGGCGGGTATCGAGCAACCTTCTTTGCGAATTTTCTCCAGCATGCTCAATCCATCCAGCGGCTTCATGCGCAAATCCATCACCAACAGATCGGGTACTTCATTTAGTAACACGCGCAATCCCTCGATGCTCCCTGTCGCGCCAAGTACAGCAAAACCGTAGCAATTGGCGAGCAGTTCAGAGAGTCCGCTGCGGCACAAATTTTGATCGTCTACCAGTACGACTTTTAACTTCTCACTCATTCACTTCTCTCCAGTCAGACATCGGCTCGGGAAAAAATAGTCGCACGCGAGTGCCAATACCTTCGGTGCTTTGAACTTCTATTTCACCGCCGATACGCAGCGCACGCTCGCGCATGATCCTCATGCCATAGTGTCCTTCAATGGGTGTAAAGGTACAACCACCACTGCCGTTATCGTCAATGGTGAATACATAGTAATTGTCGGATAGATTGACCACCAGGCGGGCATGGGTTGCGCCAGAGTGCGTGGCGATGTTTACCAGAGCCTCTTGCACTATATGTGATATCTGGATTTCATATTCAAGCGGTAATTCGAGGTTGGCTACCAGGTTTACATATTGGAGCTCAATGTCATTTCGGTGGCGGAATTCATCAACAATGGTCTGCAATGCATGCAGCAGCCCGGAAGAATCCACCGAACAGCGAAAATCCGAGATCAGTTCCCGAACGGTTTTTTGGCTGCTTTCCAGGGATTCATCGATATCGTGCGCGTATTTGATAACCATGCTTGTATTGACGGCTCTTATGGATTCAAACAGCAAGCTCGTGCGTATCCGGGTATAGGCCAGCGATTGCGCAAGGGAATCGTGAATTTCATTGGCAATGGACTGCCGTTCGGCGATCAGTTCGGACCGTTTTGACTCGCGAGTTGACCGGTTATATTCGACGAGGGTGCTAAGCAGGTCTGCAAATGAAAACACCATTCTGGAAATATGCTCAAACGGTCCCTGTGGTTCGCTGAAGAACAGGGTGATCATTCCAATGGGTTTTTTGGATGGGATACGGCTTTGAATCGGCGCAGTAATCAACGATTTAATCTGGCAACCCACATTGCGACAATGCGGCCGTTTCTCGCACGCACTCAGGTCGATAGTATAAATTTCCTGGCAGTTGGATGCCTTGCAGCTTATTTCGCAATTCAGTTCGAGTTCACTGCCGAGCTTGAGCAGCTCCGCTGGCAGGCCGACAGAACTGAATAATTGATGGGTCTGGCCATGCGTGGGAAGTATCCGGGCTACCCCAGAGGTCGCATTTACATTACTGATAAGGGTTTCGAGCAGCTTTTCAACTACAGGCTTGAAATCGCGCGCGCGTGAGGCCGCAAGTTCAAGTGTTTCACTTTTCGCGATATCCGTGCCATTTTTCGGGGGGGTGAAATGAAAGTCATCCGCCCACAAAAAATGCGCGTTTTGGGAATTCTTCAGATTGTTTGTATTCTTGCCCATAAATTTTACAACTCGATTTATCACTTCCCTTTAGTCTCTGCATTGCTGGTCAGGATGATTCTGGATTGCGAAATTCGTTGGTAAAATATACAGAATCTTTGTGCATTTCAGTAGCGATGCCGGCTACTGCTTGTCGTGTGATTTGACAGTTACAAGAGTATACGCCTCATTCGGGTTATATCACCGCCTCCCCGTAATGGCTATAGACACTAAAAGCGCACAACAGGTTTAATGAATCCATAGAGAAACATAATATTCCAGTTGTGGCAATCAATACTTTGGATGTTTCAGGAACTCAATTCATACAGAGAAAATCTGCATCGTTTCCGACAGTCATGACCGTGCAGATCCACTTGCGGCGGCTATAACCGAAGCACAGGCGAAAGGGGCAGAGGCAGTTATCCATTGTGGGAATCTGATCGGAGCCAATACCCTGCGCTCTTCCATCAAACTGGGCATTCCTCTTCATGTTGTGCACAGCAACAATATCGGCGATCAGGTTGCAATGCAAAGATTGATGGCAAAGTCCGGTGGGATGCTCACTTATCACGGCCATGATGCTGTTCTGGAACTGGGCAGACGGCGCATCTTTGCAACTCACTACCCTCACTATGGACGTGGCATGGCCTGCACCGGAGATTACAATCTGGTTTGCTGCGGTCACAGCCATATCGCGGAAACCATCCGGCAACCCAACATCAAGGGTTGGGAAACCTTGCTGGTCAACCCCGGATCGGTTTCAGGTATCGGGGCACCCAATGTGGATGAAGCATTTACCTGGATATTTGGTGATCTGGCCGATATGTCATTCGAAATTCAGACGCTGAAGCATGGATTACGTCTCCGTCTTTTTCCGCCTTCACTCTCCAAACTGATGAGGCTCTAGCCATCTGGCTTGACCAGCAAAAATGCTGCAGAATCCTTTGCTTATAGGCATTCGGTCAGGCTGGCTATAGGCTGATATCTGTGTTCATCTTATCATCGCGTACCGAATAAATAGGCCGGTGAAAAGATATACTTGCCTGAAAATAATAAGCAGATAATAATCTGCACAAAAAACTGTGTGGCTTCACTTAAATTCACTTAAATACAAAACGTACTGTGTTCTAGCAACAAGGTAAGTGGTGGGTATTTATTGTAGTGAGTAACGGTCGGCGGCCACATGGGGTTCATCTAACTGGACAACCGTGGTTGGCAATCGAATGAGTGTCACTAACCAAGGGGAGGTTGTCATGGGAAAGACTCAAGACGCATGGAATGAAAGTGGAGAGCCGCAGAAAATCCAGAGCATGGGTTGGAAAGAGATGTATCTCAAGGAGGACTGGTGGGCCATCTGGCTAGGAGTAGGTATCGTTGTTGTTGCCTACTTGTTCTTTATTAACGGGTCGAGTATTAAATGGATCGCAGTTTTGCCGCCAGGGAAATGGACTGATTTTTCTGTAGTTACACAACATTTCTCGGAACACATTGACCAATATATCGCTCAATTTGTGATGTGGTGTGTCTTGTTTGGCATCAGTGTTAAGGCGTTGGGGTTCAAGCTTTCAGAGTTTTTCCCATCATTCCTGTTCGTTTATATATTTTCAATCATCATCTTTGTTGTCGGTCAAAACAAAGCGGTGACTAACCTTAATCTGGAACCGCCCCTGTTGGCCTTGTTGTTGGGCATGGGTATTTCCAACCTGATTGGTCTGCCGAAGTGGATGGATAGCGGATTCCGGGTTGAGTACTACATTAAGACGGGTATTGTGTTGCTGGGTGCCACCCTTCCGTTTACATTGATTATCTGGGCAGGACCAACTGCCATCTTTCAGGCATCTATTGTTTCCATCTCCACTTTCTCGGTGATTTACTTCGTTGGAATAAAACTGGGATTGGACAGGCGTCTTGCTGCAACGCTCGGTGCAGGTGGTGCCGTATGCGGCGTGTCCGGTGCAATTGCGATTGCCGGTGCGGTTGGTGCAAAGAAGGAGCATGCACCGATAGCGATTACTCTGGTCATCGTCTGGGCCATCGTGATGATCTTTGTGCTGCCCCTGGTATCAAAAGCCATGCATTTGCCTATCGGTGTGGCCGGCGCCTGGATTGGCACATCGGAATTCGCTGATGCCGCCGGTTTTGCCGCAGCTCATACCTATGGCAATTTTGCCGGGCAACCCGGCATTGCCGGGAATCCAGATGATGCAGTCAAGGCATTCACGCTGATGAAGGTTGTGGGTCGCGACGTGTGGATCGGCATATGGGCATTCGTGTTGGCGTGGGTTGCGACAACTCGTTGGGAACGGACACCCGGTGGGGCCAAACCAAATCCAGCCGAAATCTGGTGGCGTTTCCCGAAATTCGTCCTTGGTTTTGTGGTGGCGTCTATCATGGTTACGCTCATTGCCAGTCACTACGGTGCCGCCGATTACAAGAAAATCGTGACGCCAGAAATGGTAGGCCCGATCAAGGATCTGCGCACTTGGGCCTTTATTTTCTGTTTCTTCAGCATAGGGCTGACTACGCGCTTCAGGGAACTTGCAGGTGTCGGCGGCAAGCCATTCATGGCGTTTACAGCGGGTGTTGTGGTCAATGTGATCCTTGGTTTCATTCTTTCCACAATAGTGTTCGTAGAATATTGGGCTCATTTGAGCTAGTGATTAACCATGGCCTTGATCCGGTGGATGACACAAGTTAAATAAAAATGTTTTTTACTAAGAAAAAAATAGCGCAAGAAAAAATCAGCAGTGTTCAGTGCTGTTTACATTGCGTACATTTTCATAACTCACCGGAATATATGGAACGTGTATATCCGGGACTCAATACCTTGAGTTCCGGAAATGCATCGGTGCGCAAAGATGACGGAATATGCACATTGCATGATCGGTATCTGTCAGCAAGTGCAAGCTGTGATCAATTCTCCTATGACGATACGGCCAGCGGACTTTTTTCCAGGTGAATTGGTGCGGAGCTAGTCGTTCACATATATCTGAATATTTACATTTAAAATCAGTATTATGGGTCACTCTGATCCGTTCAGCAATACGCCAATAATTCACAGTCACAACAAACCCTTTACAACAGGTTATCGAATAACCTGCCATGACCTTTTTGTATTAAATCGTTTTAACGACAGTCATCAGGTTTTGAAGATATGGGTTGCGTAAGTTATTTTTTTCTTGCTGCCTTATGTATCAACGTATTCTGCACAAACCAGAATGCACAAATTCCTTGGCAAATTGAAAGCGTTTATAATGGCACCAGTTTATTGAGGAGCATGAAATGCAGCACTTGACACCCAGGCAGGCTTTTGATTTTCTGCAGACCAATCCAGAGGCGGTGTTCATCGACGTACGTAGCGAGATGGAGCACATGTTTGTCGGACATCCCCGGGGATCCATCCTGATTCCCTGGGTCGACGGACCAGAATGGGATATCAACCCACATTTTGTTTCGCACGTGAAAAAGGCCGCCAGCGCGAATCGCCCGGTCGTGCTGATCTGCCGTTCCGGCCGTCGCTCGATCGATGCGGGATTGGTCCTGGAAAAGGCCGGGCTAACAGAAGTGTACAACGTGTTGCACGGATTCGAGGGCGATCTGGATGACGGGCATCACCGAAATTCCCACAACGGCTGGCGATTTGAAGACTTACCTTGGGCGCAAACGTAGAAACCCTCTTATGCTACTGTATTTAAATTTGTTTTTCACTGCTGCTCATGTTTTAGAAACACCCAATGACCCAAACTATTCCTGACTTTACCGATGCAGAGCACAGACTTGTTTCGGGCATATTGTTCGAGCGTTATGGCAAGCTGGTGCCGATGCAATTGGCGGACAGCGAGTTGCAGCTTGATAAACTTTGCGACGAGCTGACATTGTGCCCCACAATTTACTGGGCCGAGCGAGGCGTGCAATTTGTGGTGTGTAAAGCGACTGCCGGACGTTTTCGTTGCCAGTTCTTTTATTCCGAAACGGAGCAATACGGCACCAGCCATGATCAATACGACAGTCTTCGCGACTGTGTGGCGACACTGCTGCAAGCCCAATCAGAACACGAACGGCATAGAGCGAATATTTCTTCCGGCGCTACGCTGGTCAAAGGCAATAACGTGGATTACCACGATCCGGTTGTGATTTGAGCCGGGTCATCCAGCGGTCGCGACAACTAGCGGTGCCGTCTGCTTGGTGGTGTTGAAGTCAAGTAGGCCGTACCGGACAGATCTGGATTTATGGTTGGCCGGTATGGCAAATGCATCAAATCCGACTTGATGCTGATAGGATAATCTTTCGCGCGGCACATCACCGATCGCGCGCAATTCACCCTTGTAACCGTAACTTTCGCGCAGGAGTCTGGCTGTAGCATAGCTTTTGCCGTCGGCAAACTTGTCAAACGCGATACCGATCACGGTGAAGTCATCAATATCGCGTTCAATTGGCTCCGGACCTTGTTCGGCAGATAGCCACATACCGAGCGGCCAGCCGTGTTCGTATTCCCTGTATATCAGTTCGGCGCGACGCGCCAACCATACCGAAAGCGGCACCAGTGCCGGGCCTATCGGTAATCTGACGTTTTGCGGGGTATCGCCCTTGGTCAAAACAAGGGTTTTCCAGGCATTCGTTACAAGGTTTCCATTCTTGATTAGCATAACCATGGCTTTTCTTCCTGAAAGTATTTCATAAATGGGTTGATAGGAATATTTTGCAACCGGTTTGAGCGCATTCTAAGCCTGGTTTATATGTGAGTGAAATACTTATTTGTGAGATTTAAATAGCTATTGGTTATATTAAAGCGGCAGATTTGGACACGCGACACGGCGTTGCTTCGGCCATGCCCTGCCTTGCATGAGGTCCGGATACGGGATAATTTGTTGCCATCACTTTGAATTGCCGGTAAACAGGTTCACAGCCGCCCCGTAATCCAGTAAAGTGCTAGCCCATTCCCAACTATAAGAGCAAAAACATGAGTGAAAAAGGACAACAACTACAAGACCCGTTTCTTAATATGCTGCGCAAAGAGCATGTGCAGGTTGCGATTTATCTGGTTAACGGCATCAAACTGCAAGGTCAGGTCGAGTCGTTTGATCAATACGTGGTGCTGTTGAAGAACACGATTACCCAAATGGTATACAAACACGCAATTTCGACTATTGTTCCCGCGCGCGCGGTCAGCATTGCCCACGAAGATACCGAGTAATGCAGCAACAACCTGCCGGCGACAACAAACAATTGTCCGGGCAACCGTTGGAGGGCGCAGTATTAGTCAGTATTGATTTCGGCGATACCGACCACCGTGAAAGCCTGGAAGAGTTGCGATTGCTGTCAGAGACCGCGGGTGTGCGTGTTTTGGCCATAGTCGAAGCCAGGAGGCAGCGACCGGATGCGGCGTTATTCGCGGGTAGCGGCAAAGTGCAGGAAATCGCCGAACTGGTGGAACGACTGGAATTCCCGCTGGTTATCTTCAATCATGATCTTTCCCCCGCGCAGATGCGCAATCTGACCGCCAAACTGAATACACGTGTGATTGACCGGACTATGCTGATCCTGGATATCTTTGCGCAGCGCGCGCAAAGTCATGAAGGCAAGGTTCAGGTGGAGCTGGCGCAACTCAAGTACCTCGCGGCGCGTCTGGTCGGCCAGGGGGCCGACATGGGGCAGCAAAAATTCGCAGTGGGCGCGCGCGGTCCGGGAGAAACCAAGCTGGAACTGGACAGACGCAAGCTGGATAAGCGTGTCCATTTATTGAAAGAGCGCCTGGAGAAACTCAAGCATCAGCGAGGAGTTCAGCGCCGCGCACGCAATCGCCACGATGTGTTGTCGGTATCCATAGTCGGGTATACCAATGCAGGAAAATCCACGCTGTTCAACAGGCTGACCCGTGCAAATGTATATGTGGCCGACCAATTGTTCGCGACGCTGGATACCACCTCGCGCCGTATGTTCACCGAAGAGACGGGCGAAATCGTGCTGTCGGACACGGTGGGTTTCATACGACATCTGCCACATTCCCTGGTAGCCGCGTTTCGCAGCACTCTGGAAGAAACGATGCAGGCCGATTTATTGCTCCATGTGGTGGATGCCAATAATGCCATCCGCGATGATCAGATATCCGAAGTGAATAAAGTCTTGACCGAGATTGGCGCGGCGCACATCCCCCAGGTTCTTGTATTCAATAAAATCGACCTTCAGGATGTGCCGCCCAACGTGCAGCGCGACGATTATGGTAGAATTACACGTGTTTTCCTGAGCGCCAAAAGCGGTGCGGGTCTGGATGGATTGCGACTTGCCTTGACTGAAGCCAAGGCCGTGCGCCAAGCTTCCGAATCAGCCGAGTATAAAACTAACCAAGCGAGTGAGTGACGAATATGGGATTGAATGATCCGCAGTGGGGTAACAAGAGCAATGGTGGCCCGCCTGATCTGGAAGAGTTGTTGCGCAAGATCAATGCAAAAATATCTTCTCTGTTGGGGGGCAAAGGCGGTACAAAAAAACCCGGCAGCGGTGAGCCGCCGCAGGGTTTTTCCGGCGGAATCGGGTTGATCGTCGCGATCATTGTGCTGATCTGGTTGGGCAGTGGATTCTATATCGTCGATGCGAGCCAGCGCGGCGTAGTGCTGCGATTTGGCAAGCTGTCCGAAACGACCATGCCGGGTCCGCGTTGGCATCTGCCCTACCCGATCGAGACAGTGGAAATCGTCAATTTGAGCCAGGTTCGCACTGTTGAAGTGGGGTATCGCGACAACGTCAAGAACAAAATGCTGAACGAGTCTCTGATGCTGACCGATGATGAAAACATCATCGACATTCAGTTTGCAGTCCAGTACTTTTTAAAAGACCCCGCCGCTTATCTGTTCAACAACCGCAACCCTGACGAAAACGTGCGTCAGGCGGCTGAAACCGCGATTCGCGAAGTGGTCGGCAAGAGTAAGATGGACTTCGTGCTGTATGAAGGCCGCGAGCAGGTGGCTGCATCGGCGACAAAATTAATCCAGGAGATACTGGATCGTTACAAGTCCGGCATTCTGATCAGCAAACTGACCATGCAGAACGCGCAACCGCCTGAACAGGTCCAGGCTGCTTTCGATGATGCGGTAAAAGCCGGACAGGATCGCGAGCGGCAGAAGAACGAAGGGCAGGCCTATGCCAATGACGTGATCCCGCGTGCAAGCGGTGCGGCGGCACGGTTGATAGAAGAATCGCAAGGTTACAAGCAAAGTGTGATTGCCAATGCCGAAGGTGATATCAGCCGCTTCAAGCAGATACTGGTCCAATACGACAAGGCCCCGGGCGTTACACGCGAGCGCATGTATCTGGACATGATGCAACAGGTGATGGGCAATGTCAGCAAGGTGATGGTCGACCAGAAGAACGGTAATAGCTTGCTGTATTTGCCGCTGGATAAATTGCTTTCAACCAGTCGTGCCGGTGCTGATTCGGCAGCCCCGCCTGCTGCGAAAGGCGATACTTCACAGGGAAATGACAATGATGCAGCACAGCGCGCACGCGATTCGCTGTTAAGCCGCGACCGGGAGGCACGTTAATGAACAAGAAGATCGGCAACGCACTGATAGCCGCAGCTGTTGTAATAATCCTGCTGAGCATGAGCATGTTCGTGGTGGATCAGCGCCAGAATGCGATCGTGTTCCAGTTGGGTGAAATAGTCAAAGTCATAACCAAGCCGGGTCTGAATTTCAAGATACCTTTGGTACAGAACGTGCGCTACTTTGATTCACGCATACTCACACTGGATACCGGGGAGCCTGAACGCTACATTACTGCGGAAAAGAAAAACGTGATGGTGGATTCCTTCATTAAGTGGCGCATCATTGACGTAAGGCAATACTACATCAGTGTTGGCGGAGATGAGCAGCGCGCCGCCACCCGACTGATGCAGACGGTCAATTCCAGTATGCGCGAGGAATTCGGAAAGCGCACCATCCACGAAGTGGTGTCCGGGGAACGCGAGCAGATCATGAACGTATTGCGTGAAAAAACCGATGCCGATGCACGAAAAATTGGTGTGCAGGTGCTGGATGTGCGACTCAAGCGCGTCGATTTTCCGGCTGAGATCAGCGATTCCGTATACCGCCGTATGGATGCCGAGCGTAAGCGAGTCGCCAATGAATTGCGCGCAACCGGTTTTGCGGAAAGTGAAAAAATCAAGGCCGATGCCGACAAACAGCGTCAGGTAATTTTGGCCGAAGCTTATCGTGAAGCGCAGAAAACCAAAGGTGAGGGTGATGCCAAGGCTGCCGCTTTGTACGGTGCTGCATTCGGCCGGAATCCGGAGTTCTACGCGTTCTATCGCAGTCTGGAAGCCTACAAGCAGAGTTTCAAGAACAAGAGCGACGTGATGGTGGTGGATCCAAGTTCCGCTTTCTTCAAGTATCTGAAAAATCCGGGCAGGGCTGGTAAATAGTGTGCTCGATTATTGGTTGCTTGGCCTGGCGATGATGCTGGTGGTTGAGGGAATGATACCCTTTGTGTCGCCCGGATTGTGGCGTGAAGCATTCAGCAAGCTGGTGACGCTGACCGACAGACAATTGCGCTTCGTCGGTATGACAGCGATGTTGTCCGGCTTGCTGTTGTTGTATTGGATCAAGTGATGCAAAACTGGTTACTTCCTGAACATGTAGAAGATATGCTGCCCGACGAGGCATGGAGCGTCGAACGCATGCGCTCGCAAGTCCTTGATCTGTTGCGCAGGTCCGGATATCAATTGGTCGCGCCTCCATTACTGGAGTATGCAGAGTCGTTATTGATCGATGGTAGTGCAGACATGGATTTGCGCACTTTCAAACTGGTCGACCAGTTGAGTGGTCGCACGTTGGCATTGCGCGCCGACATCACGCCGCAAGTGGCGCGCATAGATGCGCATCTGCTCAATCGCCAGGGAGTGGTGCGCCTTTGCTATGCCGGCAGCGTGCTGCATACCCAGCCGAGGGGGCTTACGCGCACCCGCGAGCTGCTGCAAATCGGTGCCGAGTTATACGGGCATGGCGGACTGGAGAGTGATCTGGAGATCCAGCAGCTGATGCTGCAATCGCTGGCCCTGCTGGGTATCAAGGATGCACATCTCGATCTTGGTCATGTTGGCGTGTTTCGTGCACTGGTAAGGCACGCCAGGCTGGACAAGAAACTCGAGAGGGAATTATTTTCATCCATGCAAACCAAGGATAGTGCGGCATTGCAGATTCTGACGCAGCCGCTGGATACAGTGTTGCGCAACGCATTGCTGGCAATGCCGACACTGTATGGTGATTGCACCAATGTGCTGGACAAGGCCCGCAGGCTGCTACCGCACTATCCGGGGGTTGTTGCGGCGCTGGATGACCTGCAGAACATTTCCGGAAAATTGCAAGCGCTGGTGTCCAGTGTCGGGATAGATCTCGCTGATCTGCGCGGTTACCATTATCACAGCGGTATGGTGTTTGCCGTTTACCATGCCGGCAGCCATGACGCAATCGCGCTGGGTGGACGTTATGACGACCTCGGCAAGAGCTTCGGGCGCGCGCGCGCCGCAACCGGATTCAGCATGGACCTGCGCCTGTTGTATCGTTTGTTGCCACCGCAAGTCACAAAACCGGGTATATGCGCGCCGCATTCGGACAATGCCGCGTTGCTCGACAAGATCGCACAGTTGCGCGCAACCGGTGAGATTGTGGTGGTTGACCTGCCCGGTGATGCAGCCTTGCGCGGGGAGTTGCAGTGCGACCGTGAACTGGTGTTGCGCAACGGCATGTGGCAGGTCACCGCGCTCTAATTTTTAAAATTTGAAAGTTTTTCAATGGCAAACAACGTAGTTGTAATCGGCACCCAGTGGGGTGATGAAGGCAAGGGCAAGATCGTCGATTGGCTGACCGATCATGCACAGGGTGTGGTGCGTTTTCAGGGTGGCCATAACGCCGGGCATACCCTGGTGATTGCGGGCAAAAAAACCGTGTTGCACCTGATCCCTTCCGGCATTCTGCGCGATCATGTAATGTGTTACATCGGCAACGGGGTGGTGCTGTCGCCTTCCGCACTGATCAAGGAAATGGATGAGCTTCAGCAGGCCGGGATTGATGTTTACAACCGCTTGAAAATATCCGAAGCCTGCCCGCTGATTCTGCCCTATCACGAAGCGATCGACAAAGCGCGCGAGCTGGCAAAAGGCGACTCAAAAATCGGCACCACCGGGCGCGGTATCGGCCCCGCATACGAGGACAAGGTGGCACGTCGCGCGATCCGTTTGCAGGATATTTTTTTCCGCGAGCGCTTTGCCGCGAAGCTGGGCGAGGTGCTGGATTATCACAACTTCGTGCTGAAAAATTACTTCAACACCGAAAT
>JBDTCC010000123.1:0-10760 GCA_039923775.1 Gallionella sp.
TTACATTCGGCATGCTGGTGTTATTCATAGGCGATCATTTTGTGCGCCCGAAAATCATCGGTGACGCTGTCAAACTACCCTTCCTGTGGGTACTGTTCGGCATACTCGGCGGTGTAGAGGTTTTCGGACTGATCGGTTTGTTCGTGGGCCCGGCACTCATGGCTCTGGTGATGACGATGTGGCGTGACCTGACCGAGTCGTTTTGAACTGGCTGTTGCGCGCCTGAACTGCAGTAAATAAAATCCCACAAGGAACACAAGGTTGACGCGGCGATGGCAAAAGTCTAAATTGCGCGCCTCAAAATTATTCACTCTCCAGGAGAAATTCATGGCTGTACTCGTCGGCAAAGCCGCCCCCGATTTCAATGCTGTTGCCGTAATGGGCAACAACGATTTCAACGAAACGTTCAATCTGAAAAAACATATCGCCGGAAAATATGCCGTTATATTCTTCTATCCGCTGGATTTTACTTTTGTCTGCCCGTCGGAACTGATTGCTTTCGACCACCGGCTGGATGAATTCAAGAAGCGTAATGTGGAGATCATCGGCGTGTCCATCGATTCGCAATTCTCCCACTTCGCCTGGAAGAACACCCCGGTCAACAACGGCGGTATCGGTCAGGTCCGTTATCCGCTGGTCGCCGACATCAAGCACGAAATCTGCAAGGCTTACGATGTGGAAGCCGAAGGCGGCGTGGCTTACCGCGGTTCATTCCTGATTGACCGGGCCGGAGTGGTGCGTCATCAGGTGGTGAACGATCTGCCGCTGGGCCGCAACATCGACGAAATGTTGCGCATGATTGACGCGTTGCAATTCACCGAAGAGCACGGCGAAGTCTGCCCGGCAGGCTGGAGCAAAGGCAAGGCGGGTATGGGTGCTTCCACAGAAGGGGTGGCCAAATACCTGGCAGCCCACGCCCAAGAGCTATAACGCGGTTTGCGTCTTTTATCCCGGCCACCTTCGGGTGGCTTTTTAATGTTTATGGTTCTGGGGGCAGCTACAATTTTGGCTATATCGTCCAGGTCTCGCGGGGGTTACCGCATGCCGACGGTGCCGTGGCATCACCGTCCGCCCCAAACATAAGATCTGAGAGTGTCATCTTCCTGTCATAATTTGTTCATATTCTCGCAATCCCGGATCAATTGTGGGATGTGAAGATGAGGTATAAATCATGAATGCAAAAATTTTGATTGTTGAAGATGAGCCGGCGATTCAGGAGTTGCTGGCATTCAATGTGATGCAGGCCGGTTTTCAGGCATTGCGCGCCGAAGATGCGGATAGCGCGTGGCAGCAGATACGCGGCGCCGCACCGGATCTTATTTTACTGGACTGGATGCTGCCGAATACCAGCGGCGTGACCCTCGCGAAACAGTTTCGTGCGGATGCGCGAACAAAGGATATCCCGATTATCATGCTGACTGCACGCGGCGATGAGCGCGACAAAATATTGGGCCTGGAGTCGGGTGCGGATGACTACATCACCAAACCGTTCTCGCCGCGCGAGTTGATGGCGCGGATCCGTGCAGTATTGCGCCGCCATATTCCGGCAATGCCGGACGTAACAGTGGCTGCAGAAGGCCTGGAGTTATCGCCGTCATCGCACCGTGTGACGGTAAATGGCAGGGCGGTTGAATTGGGTCCGACGGAGTTTCGCCTGTTGCACTTTTTTATGACCCACCCCGAGCGCGTGTATAGCCGCACGCAATTGCTCGACCAGGTATGGGGTACGCAAGTATTCGTGGAAGAGCGCACAGTTGACGTGCATATACGCCGGCTGCGCGCTGCATTGGAGCCGGTTGAAATGGATCGCGTGATCCAAACCGTGCGCGGCAGCGGTTATCGTTTTTCAACCAGTTATAACCAATGACTTGCCGCTTCAGCGGCCTGATCAGAGGGCTAGTAGCTTCACCAGCTGTTTCATCGGGGAAATCAATTTGCAAGACTTCTGGTTCCGAGTAAGTTTGCCCGTGTTGTTCAGCGCGCTGGCAGCGCTGTTGATGTGGGGCCTGTTCTCGACCACCATTGCGCTGTTGTTCATGTTGATTGTGTTGCTGATTGTGATGGCAAATCGAGCGCGTCAATTGTTGAAGCTCGGGCAATGGTTGGGTGATGCGCGTCTGGAAACCATTCCTGAAGCCGGCGGAATATGGGACGAGGTCTTTACCCGGCTATACAAGATGGTCAAGCTGCATAACCAGACCAAACAAGAACTGGCTGCCGAATTGCAGCACATCGAACAAGCCACTTCGGCCTTGCCGGAAGGCGTGGCGATCCTTAATGAACTGAATCGCCTGGAATGGTTCAACCCGCTTGCCCGGCAACATTTCGACCTTGATGCCGAACACGACATTCTGCAGGACATCACTTACCTGGTACGCCAGCCGGAATTCATTGAGTATCTACACGAGTCGAATTTCAATGAGCCGCTGATCATGGTGCCGGCGCGCCATGACGATATGGTGCTATCCATCAAGCTGATCCCCTACGGCGACGACAAACGATTGCTGATCAGCCGCGACATTACCCAGTTCGAACGCATCGAGGCCATGCGTCGCGATTTCGTCGCCAATGTGTCGCACGAGCTGCGTACCCCGCTGACTGTGGTGAGCGGGTTCGTCGAAAACCTGGAAGATATGCCCGACCTCAATCAGGACAGTGCCCGGCGCGCATTGCAACTGATGGCCGAACAAACCAGGCGGATGGACAACCTGGTGGCGGATTTGTTGACCCTGTCGCGGCTGGAAAACGAACAGAGTCCGTTGCGCGAAGAAACGGTGGATATAAAAGGTTTGATCAACGAGGTTTATCAGGATGGCAAATTGCTGAGCGGGAAACTTCATCCGATGCAGCTCGAGATCACATGCACTGCCAACCTGCTTGGCAACCGCGATGAGCTGCATAGTGCATTCGGCAACCTGATCAGCAATGCGATCCGCTATACGCCGCAAGGCGGTGCGATCCTGTTGCGCTGGTCCCTGCGCGATGGTCAGCCGATGTTCTCTGTGCAGGATAGCGGTATCGGCATCGCCACACAGCATATACCGCGGCTCACCGAGCGGTTCTACCGGGTTGATCGCAGCCGCTCGCGCGAAACGGGCGGGACGGGGCTGGGACTTGCGATCGTCAAGCATATTGCGATGCGCCATCAGGCCAAGCTGGAAGTGATTAGCGAGGAAGGTAAAGGCAGTACCTTTTCTCTGGTGTTTCCTGCCAGGCGGTTACTACACTAGGGTATAGCTGACACGCTCGTAATCGATCCCGCGCTCCACGCTGAAACCCAATTTTGCCTGCTGCTTTTCGCCGTTCTGATACTGGATATCCAATATGAGCCCGGGTTCGAACCAGTTGTTCGGAATGATTATGCTGGGGGGGGTTCTTAATGCCGGGACGGCTTGCAATAAAAATCCGGGAGCGTCCATGACCGCATCGGCATTTTTAAGCATGATAGGCTGGACGGTTCCCGGCAGATAACGCACCCCGATGCATAACTGTCCGGTGCGCGTCATGCTCAGCCATGTCGTGGTCCCCAGCATGAAAGTTTCCGCATCGCCGGTGCGCAAGGCAACCAGCTGATTGTGGTTCAGCCTTCCGCCGAGTGTGCCAACGCGCAAAAGCTTTGCGCCAAGGATGCTTCTATTTTCAAGATGCCAGTCTTCCAACGGGAGCCCGGACTTGGACTGTGCTTTGGTGGCAGAGTCCTGCAGGACTCTGCCAAAGGCTTCGATTTGCTGCTGTATCATGCTGTTTGTTACTTCAACTTGTTTGAAGGGTTTGCCGGACAGAAGGGCGTAAATATTTTCGCGCGGGTAGCCGAGCTGTGCATGTTCAGAGCCGGGGTTCCGTTCACCAAAACGCGTGTTGTTGTCTTCGCACCAGCATTGATGCAAAAAGGTAAGTAGTTCGATACATTCCTGCACGCTGCTGTGGCTGCCGAGCTTCATTTGTTGCGGGGTTTGGCCCTGTTGCAACAGGATGGTGTTTACGCGTATCAATTTGCTGAGCGGCATCATTGCCAGATAGCGCATTCCGGCTTTATGCGTCACAAATTTGACCGGTTGCAGCCCCTGGGTGCCGGCAAGATCGAGCGCGAGAGGCTGGGCATCGCCCTTGCTGATTTTATAGCTGCGCTGCACGGGAACCACAGCGCTCCATTCCGTCAGCCATGCATCCAGCAGCTGCAACTGTGAACGGGTGAGTTCTGCCGTACGCGCGTAGCAGGTGAGCAGGATCTTTACATAAATGTTGCGGCAGTTGATCGGGGGCGCATCCTGTTTCAGTGGGTCTGATATTTCCTTCAGATGCAGTCCCTGCTTTTCGGCAAAAACATACAGGCCGTGCAGTTGTTGCCATAGCCCGGCATCGAATTCATAGCGTGTGCGCAAATGTTCCGAAACCACCAGTCCGCTGTATTGCAGGCAGCGTTGACACAGGAGGGCACCCCGCTTGGCGAGCTGCTTGTCGCCGGCAATATAGGCTTGCAGGCAACGTTGGTAGCCAAGTGTCATCGCCTGCCAAAGCTGCACGATGGAAAAGAAAATAACCAGTTCGCTTTCATTCAGCGGTAGCGGCTTGGAGATGAGTTTTTTGGCGTAATCGTTTTGCACGTAGTGAACCGTGTCACGCAGAAACTCCAGCGTGTTCAAACGTTCCAGGCCGCGCATCGGGAAGCGGGTGAGCTCGTTGATCTGCGTGAGCAGCAGGCCGTGGGCCTGTTGCAAATTGGTCAATTGCAGCTGTGACAGCCATTGCGCGCAACTTTCGGCATCCCTGAAAAGGGGATTGGCTCGGTCGTCGGTCGGTTCGAGAGGCAAAGTCAGCATGTTGAGAAGCTCGGTTTTGATCATGCACTTTCTATCAGACGTGCTTTGCAGTCAAGTAGGAGCGCGATAAATCATGCTCCTGCGAAATGGCACTGCCGGATTAATTTCGAAATACAGCAACACCCGCGCAATCCCGCCATTGTTTGCTTTGGCAATATAGTCTGCCAGCCAATTTTGGCTCCGGCTGCTGCGCTTAACATGCGCTGCGCACATGTTAGCCTCCGCCGAAATTGTCATTTTGAATTGTTGCTTATAGTAGAACGCGTTCAATCCCGCCATTGTTTGCTTTAGCAACATAGTCTACCAGCCAATTTTCACCGAGCAGATGTTTGGCCATTTCCACCACAATGTAATCTGTCGTTGTGCCGCTGTCGTCGTTATAGCGCGACAGGCCCTGCTGGCAGGAGGGGCAGGAGGTCAGTATTTTTACCTCACCCTGGAAACCGTCGGCACGCATTGCATCAGCACCCTTGCGCATCTCTTCTTCCTTGCGGAAACGCACCTGTGTCGCAATTTGCGGCAGGGCCACGCCGAAGGTGCCTGATTCACCGCAACAGCGTTCGTTAAGCGGCACGTCGGTACCCATCAATTCATTGACCACCTTGAGTGGCTGATAGGTTTTCATCGGCGAGTGGCAGGGATCGTGATACATGTAGCGCACTCCTTCCACACCCTGCAGCTTGACGTTCTTCTCCAGCAGATACTCGTGGATGTCGAGCAGCCGGCAACCGGGGAATATCTTGTCGAACTGGTATTTCAGCAGCTGATCCATGCAGGTCCCGCACGACACGATGACCGTCTTGATGTCTAGATAATTCAGCGTGTTCGCGACGCGATGGAACAGCACGCGGTTGTCGGTGGTGATCTGGTTGGCCTTGTCAGCCTGTCCGGAAGCATTCTGCGGATAGCCGCAGCACAGATAGCCCGGTGGCAGCACGGTGATCGCGCCGGTCTCGTACAGCATCGCCTGTGTTGCCAATCCCACCTGGCCGAACAGACGTTCCGAGCCGCAACCAGGGAAGTAGAACACCGCGTCGCTGTCCTCGCCGGCCTTGTGCGGGTCGCGGATGATGGGCACGACGCTGTTGTCCTCGATGTCGAGCAGCGCGCGCGAGGTCTTCTTCGGCAGATTGCCCGGCATCGGTTTATTGATGAAGTGGATCACCTGCGATCGGATCGGTGCGCCGCCCACCGTGGCGGGCGGATGTTTGACCTGGCTTTTCAGCAAGCCGAAACGTCTGGCAAATTGATAACCGATGCGCTGTGCCTTGTATCCCCACTCTATCATCACCTTGCGCACCAGCTTGATGGTGGTCGGGTCGGTGGTGTTGAGGAACAGCATCGACATCGTCGTGACCGGATTGAATTTTTTCTTGCCCTGCTTGCGCAGGAAATTGCGCATCGCGATCGACACTTCGCCGAAATCGATGTCGACCGGACAGGGATTCAGGCATTTGTGGCACACCGTACAATGGTCGGCGACATCGCTGAATTCGTCGAAGTGCCGGATCGAGATGCCGCGCCGTGTCTGTTCCTCGTACAGAAAGGCCTCGATCAGCAGCGAGGTGCCGAGGATCTTGTTGCGCGGCGAATAGAGCAGATTGGCACGCGGCACGTGGGTGGCGCACACCGGCTTGCACTTGCCGCAGCGCAAACAGTCCTTGATCGAATCTGATATCTCGCCCAGTTCGCTCTTCTCGAGTATCAGACTTTCCAGTTCCATCAGGTTGAAGCTCGGTGTATAGGCGCGCTCCAGGTTGCCGCCGGTCAGCAGCTTGCCTTTGTTGAAGTGTCCTTCCGGGTCGACCTGTTTCTTGTATGCGGTGAACGGGGCGATCTCATCCGCCTCGAGAAAATCGAACTTGGTGATGCCGATGCCGTGTTCACCCGAGATCACGCCGCCCAGATTCTTCGCCAGGCGCATGATGCGCTCGACCGCACCGTTGGCCTGCTGCAGCATTTCGTAATTGTCCGAGTTCACCGGAATGTTTGTGTGCACGTTGCCGTCGCCGGCGTGCATGTGCAGCGCGATGAACACGCGGCTTTTCAGCACGCTCTGGTGCAGGGTGTTGCACTGGTCGAGGATGGGCTGATAAGTGCTGCCGTTGAAAATCTGGCTTAACGGATCGCGCACCTCGCGTTTCCAGGAGGCGCTCAGCTGGTGACGCTGGACCGAGTCGAACACGGTGCGGGCATCAGTCGATTCCACGGGTGCAAAAGTGCAGTCCGCCAGCGGCGCATCCAGGTTGTCCCTCAGCCACTGCCAGCGGATACGCACATCGGCCAGCATTTGCGTGGTTTCGTGCACACGGTTTCCGAGCAGTTCGGCATCGCCGAGCTGTTTGTCGTCCTGATAATACAGCGGCAGTTCGCCGGCGAAGAACTCGTCCAGCGCATCCAGTAGCTTGAGCTTGTTGTGCAGCGACAGTTCAATATTGATGCGATCTATGCCGTCGCAATAGTCGCCCATGCGCGGCAGCGGAATCACCACATCCTCGTTGATCTTGAACGCGTTGGTGTGCTTGGCGATCGCGGCGGTGCGCGCGCGATCCAGCCAGAATTTCTTGCGCGCCTCGGCGGACACGGCGATGAAACCCTCGCCGCTGCGCAGATTGGCCAGGCGCACGATTTCCGAAGCGGCCAGTGCCGCCGCATCTGCGTCATCGCTGACCACATCGGCGACCAGCACCATCTTCGGGCGCGTGCTGCGTTTCGATTTTGTGGCGTAGCCCACCGCCTTGAGATAGCGTTCGTCCAGATGTTCCAGTCCGGCCAACAAGGCATTGGGATGGGCATCCATGTAGGATTTGATTTCCACGATGGCCGGTACCGCGTCACGTACCTGGCCGAAGAATTCCAGGCATACGGTGCGCGTATGTTTGTGCGCGCGGTGCAGGATGAAGCGCGCCGAGGTGATGATGCCGTCGCAGCCTTCCTTCTGGATGCCGGGCAAGCCGGACAGAAATTTATCGGTGACATCCTTGCCCAGTCCGGCCTTGCGGAATGCGCTGCCGGGGATGGTGAGTATTTCAGGCTTGCCGAGCGCGGTGTTGCCGTCGGCTTCGAACCGGCTGACGCGGAATGTCGCGTTTTCCACGTCGTGGATCTTGCCGAAGTTGTGGTCAAGACGCTCAATGTTCATCCATAAGCCATCCGGCGTGACCATGCGCCACGACGCCAGGTTGTCCAGCGCAGTTCCCCATAACACGGCCTTCTTGCCGCCGGCGTTCATCGCGACGTTGCCACCTATGCATGAGGCGTCTGCCGAGGTCGGATCCACTGCAAACACCAGTTCGCTATTCTCGGCGGCTTCCATCACGCGCCGCGTGACCACGCCGGCACCGCAATGGATGGTCGCATACGGCTCGTTCAGTCCGGGCAGAACCAGATGCTCAACCTTCGAAAGTGTCTCGAGTTTTTCGGTGTTGATCACTGCGGAGAATTTATCCAGCGGCACGGCACCGCCGGTGTAGCCGGTGCCGCCGCCGCGCGGGATGATGGTCAGTTTCAGTTTGATACAGGCGCGCACCAGCGCGGCGATCTCTTCCTCGGTATCGGGATGCAACACCACGAACGGATATTCCACGCGCCAGTCGGTCGCGTCCGTGACGTGGGAGACGCGCGCCAGACCGTCGAACTGGATATTGTCACGACGGGTGATACGGCTCAATTCGCGCAAGGCACGTTTGCGCAGTTGCAGGGTTTGCTCGAATTCGGCGGCAAATGCGTCGACCGCGGATCTGGCCAGTTCCAGCAGGCGTTTTACGATCTCATTGTCTTTGCGGCGCGCATCGATGCCATCCAGGCGGTGATGCAATGCGCCGATCAGGGCGTTGCGGCGCTTGCGATTGCCCAGCAGGTCATCCTGCAGATACGGATTGCGCGATACCACCCAGATGTCACCCAAAACCTCGTAAAGCATCTGGGCGGAACGTCCGGTGCGGCGTTCTTCGCGCAGTGTGTTGATGATGTCCCATGCCTCGTTGCCGAGGATGCGCAACACGATCTCGCGGTCGGAAAACGAAGTGTAGTTGTAGGGAATTTCACGCAAACGTGCGGTCATTATTTTCTTCGGGTTGTCTCGGACTCGGCAAGGCGCGCATTTTACCTGAATGCGGCGCGCTACTCGACCTTATTGAAGATGCGGATAAAATACAGGCCATGAACTGCTCATCCGGCAACCCGAAAGCAAGGGTATTTTTCGCACTGTGGCCGTCTGCCGCCGAGCGCGGCCGGCTGGCTGCCTGGCAGAAACCGCTGCAGCACCTGTGCGGCGGGCGCGCCATGCGCGGTGAGACATTGCATAACACGCTGGTGTTCATCGGCTATGTCGACGAGGCCAGGCTTGAGGCGCTGCAATTGGCGGCGCAGGAGGTGAACGGGGAAGTATTTGAACTGTGTTTTCAGGTGGCCCGCTACTGGGGGCATAACCGCATCGTGTATGCCGCGCCGGAAGAAGTCCCGCAGCAGTTGGCGCAACTGGTCGGTGCGCTGGAGCAACAGTTGTTGGTGCACGGTTTCAAGTTTGATCAGCGCGAATACCAACCCCACGTTACCCTGTTGCGCAACGCCAGATGGACAGGCGCAGCGCTGCCCGAAATGAGCCGGGTATGCTGGCAGATCAGGAGCTTTGTGTTGATGCAATCGGTTGCCGACAATGGGGTGGCGGGCTATCGGGCGTTGGCAAGGTTTCCGCTGGAGTAGGGTAGAATCGACACTTTTCGGTGATAAGCGAGACACACATGCAAGCTGGCAGCAAAGTATTGACCCATTTTGAACGTATCGGCGGCGCGGAGAAGGTTCGCGCGCTGGTGGTTCGGTTCTATCAGTTGATGGACGAGTTGCCCGAGGCCTATGGCATACGCAAACTGCATCCACCCGATCTGCAGAGCTCGACCGACAAACTGTACAAATTCCTCACTGGCTGGATGGGCGGGCCACCGCTGTATGTCGATGAGTACGGCCATCCCATGCTGCGCGCACGTCACCTGCCGTTCAGTATTGGCAATACTGAGCGCGACCAATGGCTGATGTGCATGGATCAGGCACTGTCTGAATTGGTTGACGATGCCGCGTTCAGTCGGGAACTCTCTGCCTCATTCGTCAAGGTGGCGGACCACATGCGCAATCGGGAAGGGTGAGCCGGTACTTCAGTGCCGCCAGCTTTGAACACAATATGCTTTCCATAGGCAGTCTCCGTGCTCGTCGGCTTTTGCGCGGGGGCTGTTATGTTAAACTCACACCCAAAATCAAGTGAGGTTAGCTCATGTCTGGAAATACACTCGGCACCCTGTTCACAGTGACATCATTCGGCGAATCGCACGGCGCGGCGATTGGTTGCGTGGTCGACGGCTGCCCGCCTGGAATGGAATTGTCAGCAGAAAACCTGCAGCATGACCTCGATCGGCGCAAGCCCGGTACGTCCCGCCATGTTACGCAGCGCCGCGAATCGGACACGGTGGAAATCCTGTCCGGCCTATTCGAGGGCAAGACCACCGGCGCACCGATCGCGCTGCTGATACGCAACGAGGACCAGCGCAGCAAGGATTATGGCAACATCGCCAGCACCTTCCGCCCCGGTCACGCAGACTACACCTATACACAGAAATACGGCTTCCGCGATTATCGCGGTGGCGGGCGCTCCTCGGCGCGCGAGACCGCGGTACGCGTCGCGGCCGGTGCGATCGCAAAGAAATGGCTGAGCGAAAAATACGGCGTGGTGATACGCGGTTACATCTCACAGATCGGCGAGATCGAGATCCCGTTCAAGAGTTGGGACGGGGTTAACGACAACCCGTTCTTCGCGCCGGACCCCAGTGTGGTGCCCGCGCTGGAAGACTACATGGACGCGTTGCGCAAGTCCGGCGACTCGATCGGCGCAAAGCTGACCGTGGTGGCCGAGAACGTGCCGGTCGGCCTGGGCGAGCCGGTGTACGACCG
>JBDTCC010000124.1:0-4227 GCA_039923775.1 Gallionella sp.
AACTCGGGCCAAATTCGTGCAAGGCTGGCCAGGCACCAATCACCAACGACACGATAATGCCGACCAGTACCAGCAGCACCGACAATGCAAAACCAAACGTCAGCTTGTGAAACAAAAAATCCTGCCAGCGCTGACGCCGCATCGTTTCTGCCAACGCATCAGCAGCAACAGTCGCTGCGCGCCCAGAATCAGGCGTCATTGATTCAGCGGAGTTCAAATCGGCAGTCAGAACAACCATTAGGTCAAGCCTCGTGTCGGATGAGAACAAACCAGATCACCAAATTGCCTTACCAAGGTTATCGGTCAATTCTTTCTTCCAGGCGTCTTGCACCAACTTCACTACTGCCGCTGGCATCGCTACATAATCAAGTTCGGCAGCCATCTTGGAGCCGTTCTTGTATGACCAATCGAAAAACTTCAGCACTTCACGCGCCTTGGCAGCATCAGCCTGTTTCTTGTGCAGCAGGATGAAGGAAGCGCTCGTCATCGGCCAACTATCCTTGCCTGGCTGATTGGTCAGTACGATCCCAAAACCTGGTGTTTTGGCCCAGTCAGCACCGGCAGCGGCGGCCTTGAAGGACTCTTCGTCGGGCTGCACCAGATGACCATCGTGGTTTTTCAACTGGGTGTGAGCGATCTTGTTTTTCTTGGCATACGCATATTCAACATAGCCAATCGAGTTCCTGATGCGCTGAACGTTGGCAGCAACACCTTCGTTACCCTTACCACCCACGCCAACCGGCCATTTCACAGCGGTACCAGCACCAACGGTGCTCTTGAATTCCGGGCTAACCTTGGACAAATAATCGGTAAAGACGAACGAAGTGCCGGAGCCATCTGCCCGATGCACTACGGTAATATCAGTTGCCGGCAATTTAACGCCTGGATTCAGACTGGTGATTTCCACCGCATTCCACTTGGTGACCTTGCCCAAATAAATCGCGGCTAGCGCTTCACCAGTCAACTTCAATTGGCCCGGCGCAACGCCTTCCAGATTCACGATTGGCACCACGCCACCCATGATGGCTGGGAACTGCATCAGCCCTTCCTTTTGCAAATCTTCTGCGCTCAATGGCATGTCGGACGCACCGAAATCAACCGTTTTGGCTTTGATCTGTTTGATCCCGCCACCGGAACCAATCGACTGATAGTTCATATCAACCTTACTGACCTGCTTGTAAGCCTCGGCCCATTTGGCATAGATCGGGTATGGGAAAGTAGCGCCAGCGCCGGTGATGTCGGCCGCGTGCGCAGCAACGAATACCGTTGTGCCCGATGCCACTAACGCCACTACCGTAGATTTCAAAATTTGGTTCAACCGCATGTTTGCTCCCTGGTTTAACGAAATAATTCGGCGTGATAAAACAGAGCAAACTGTAACTACCAAATATGACGAGATTATGACATCGTCAAATTTGATTCGAATTTGTCGACACATGGATATCTGTTCCACTTTGGCGAATGCGAGCGATATCAGCCAAACGCCGGCACCCTTGGATGTGCAAGATGAGAAAGTATGGCTTGATATTGGCTAATCAGCGTTGGTTTGTGAGCCGCTCAAAGCGACTGGGCGCGGTTACTGACGCAGTCCCAATTATTACAGGGCGCTCGCCGGCGCCGGGGGCATAGAAACAAGAAAATCAGTATAGTTACAGACTGGTAACGGATTTTCAGGAATCACTTCGATGAAACACAATTACAACCACAGCGCATTACACGCACTTTTCGATGCGGTCCTCTTTGCCGCACTTGTGGCAGGAAGCCAAGCTCAGGCAGCCACCGCACCTTCATTTTCGATCGTTTCGCCACAGGCCGGTACGACGGTCGCGAGCCCTGTGACGCTCGAAATCGGTGTGCAGGGAGCACAGATCGGCCGCCCCGTTGACGGTCTTGACCATTTGCATATCTCAGTGGACGGCGGGCCGGAACTTGCGCTCTACCAGAACCGACGTGTTGCGGTACCGCTTCCGGCAGGACGTCACACTCTCCAGGTCGAACTCGCGGGTCCGACGCACCAGGCACTCCTCCCTCCGAAAAGCGTCACTTTTACCGTACGCTAGGTCATGCCGAGTAAAGGCGCCTCTCGTATCCAGCGTCAAAGCCGGCTTGCAAGACTTCTGCATGGGGTCAACGCGGTAACACTCCTCATACTCGTTGCAACGGGTTTGGCTCTGGGAGACCGTCTGGCGACACCTATTGTGGCCGCCATGGGAGGCCACATGACGGTAAACAGCCTGCATCGTCTGCTTGGCCTTGTATTCGCCGTTGCTGCGGTGCTTGCGATAGCTGCCTTTCATTCGCAAGCCCGCTCACTCGTGCGCGATCTCGCCCACTTCCGCTTACGGGAGCTTTCCTGGCCGGTGACGTTTTTACGACAGCTACTTTCACCTTCCAAGCATCCAGAGGTATTTCACGCAGGGCGCTTCGACCCCGTCGAGCGCGCGGTGCTCATGCTTCTTCTTTGCGCGACAGCTGTAGTGAGCATAAGTGGTGTATACCTTTATTTTCTGCCAAACGCTCCCCGCTGGGTGATGCTGTTTGCAATTCGCACTCACATCTACGGAGCTTGGACCATCATCGGGGCGAGTGGCCTTCACTTGCTGGCGGGTTCAGGCATTCTGCCCTCGCATCGCGGGATATTTCGAACCATGTTTGGCGATGGCACGCTACCCGTCGCAACTGCCGAAAGACTCTGGCCAGACTGGACGCGTAAAAATCTCGAACACGGGCACAAGAGTGATTGAGCAGCTCAATCACCGACCCAGCAAATGCCTCGATTCTCGGACCGCTTATGAGGTCTTCTATTATCTCAAGACACTACCGTTACAAACCTGCTGTATTGCACTTCATGTTTGAATCTGTACAGAAATAACCGAGGGTATGTGCAAATTTATTTTTATGTATATGCGAGAACAGACCTCTTTCCAACCAGTATATAGATGACAAGAGGTCTGATTGGCTGCAGGCGTTATGTTTCTATCCTGCTTGCATCGCTTATTTATCTGACTTGCTCACATTACTTCGCATTGATCAGTTTCCAATCGCCATTAACGATTTGCACCAATACACGCGCCCGTTTGTCGTGACCGTAATGATCGGTTGGACTCATATTGAACACGCCATGAGCACCGACCACTTCGCGGTCTGACTCGATCGCATCACGCAAGGCCTGGCGAAATTCTGGCGTACCTGGTTTAGCTTTTTTTAAAGCAGTCGGGACAGCGGCAGCAAATACCCGGTAAGCATCCAGCATGTGTGCGCCGAACGACGATACCGTACCAGCACCATATTTTTCCTCATACTGTTTGGTATATTCCATGCCGATCTTTTTCGATGGATTACTATCCGGCAATTGGCTTGCCACTACTACCGGGCCGACGGGCAACACCGCACCTTCTACCGCCTTGCCTCCAACACGAATAAACTCTTTATTTGCTGCGCCATGCGTCTGATAAATCCGGCCCTTGTAACCGCGATCCACCAATGCGACTTGCGGTAGTGCAGCCGGTGTGCCAGAGCCAGCAACCAAAATTGCATCCGGATTAGCAGCCACCAGTTTGATCACCTGACCAGTGACGCTGGTATCAGTTCGGTTGTAGCGCTCGATATCGCTCATCTTGATGCCAGCCGCTTCCGCCGCTTTGCGCATTTCGCGCAGCCAGCCTTCGCCATAGCCGTCAGCAAAACCAATGAAACCCAGGCTCTTGATGCCGTGCACTTTCATATGCTCAACCAATGCTTGCGCCATTAGCGCATTGTGTTGCGGCACACTGAAAGTCCAGGCCATCTTGGGGCCAGACAGCTCCAATGGTGCCAACGCAATCTGAGGCGTCTTGGTCTCAAACGCTACCTCGGCAACCGCCATCGCAGTGGGTACCGTGGAGGATCCAAAGAAAATATCTGCATGGTCTTCGGTCAAGGCCTTGCGTACGTTTTTATTCGCTTCCGCCGGATTGGTCGCGTCGTCCAGCACGATGTAATTAATTTTTTCACCAGCAATGCTGGTTGGCAGCAGCGCCACCGTATTTTTTTCAGGAATTCCAAGTGACGCGGCCGGTCCGGTAGCGGAAACCGAAATACCGATATTAATATCGGCCCAAACTGGCAAACTGGTACTGGCAAACAAACTCAGTACTCCGATAGCAATCAAGTTTTTACGTAGGCAAGGCATGGTTATCTCCTGAAAGTAGGCGGGCTTTTTTTTAATCTGGACAGCGCGCTTTGTGG
>JBDTCC010000125.1:0-2522 GCA_039923775.1 Gallionella sp.
GGCCCGCTCCTACATGGGTGCTGTTTTCGAAGGAATATGTATAAACTGAAACTTTCGATGTAGTCATATTTACTGACTTATCTGTAAATCTGGATTTTGGGAGGGTGACATGTTTGAATCTGCCGAACTTGGTCACAAGATCGACAAAGCCACATACGATGCCGATGTCCCGAAATTGCGCGAGGATCTGCTCAACGCACAATTCGATCTTGCACAGAAAACCGGGTTTCCAGTCATCGTTCTGATCGGCGGCGTGGATGGCGCCGGCAAGGGCGAGACCGTCAACCTACTCAATGCATGGATGGATCCGCGCCATATCCAGACACATGCCATGGGTGAACAATCCGACGAGGAACGCGAACGCCCGCCGATGTGGCGTTTCTGGCGCGCGCTGCCACCCAAGGGCAAGATCGGCGTGTTCTTCGGCTCCTGGTACACGGCGCCAATTGTCGGGCGTGTGATGGGCAAGATCAGGGCGTCCGAATTGAACCAGAGCATAGACGAGATTAATCACTTCGAAAAAATGCTCACCGACGAAGGTGCGCTGATCATCAAGTTCTGGTTCCACCTCGCCAAAGACGTGCAACGCAAGCGCCTCAAGAGCCTGGAAAATGACCCGAAGACGCGCTGGCGCGTCACTGCGCTGGACTGGGCGCGTTTCAAACTCTACGACAAATTCCGCAAAGTTTCCGAGTATGCGCTGCGCGCCACGAGCACGGCACAAGCCCCGTGGATCGTGGTCGAAGGCACAGATTCGCGTTATCGCAGCCTGACCGCAGGCAAGATATTGCTCGAAGCACTGCGCAATCGTCTTGACCATCCGGTCAAAGCCGCGACTACCGCTGCCGCACCGTTGCAGGCCCCGATCGACCGCCTGAACGTGTTCGACAAACTGGACATGTCACGGAAGATCACCAAAAAGAAATTCGACGATGAACTGGAAAAATATCAGGGCAAACTGAACCTGCTCACGCGCGACAAACGTTTTCATAACCTGTCTATCATCGCGCTGTTCGAGGGTTCGGATGCGGGCGGCAAGGGTGGGGCGATCCGCCGAATCACCGGCGCACTGGATGCCCGCCATTACCGCATTATCCCGGTTGCCGCGCCCACCGAGGAAGAGCGTGCACAGCCCTATTTGTGGCGATTCTGGCGGCATATTCCACGCACCGGGCGCGTGACGATCTTCGATCGCTCATGGTACGGACGCGTACTGGTCGAGCGGGTGGAAAAATTCTGCTCCGAAGCAGACTGGATGCGTGCCTACAGCGAGATCAACGACTTCGAGGAACAACTGGTCAGGCAAAACACCGTGCTGGTCAAATTCTGGCTGGCCATCACCAGAGATGAGCAGTTGCGCCGCTTCAAGGAACGCGAAAAAACCGGCTTCAAACGCTTCAAGATCACCGAAGAGGACTGGCGCAACCGCAAGAAATGGGGCAATTACGAAACGGCCGTGTGTGACATGGTGGATCGCACCAGTACCGAATTCGCGCCATGGACACTGGTCGAGGCCAACGACAAGAACTTCGCGCGCATCAAAATCCTGAAAACGCTGTGCCGGCAGATTGAAACAGCGATGAAGCACAAGTGATTCCAGAGTGCATTTTCAATACGCCGCTCCTGCGCCGCTAATCGCAGCGCTCGCCCGGCTTCAATTCAAAGAATCGTGGATATTCGGTGGGATGGCCGGCCAGCACCTTTACGCAATCGCCCACCCTGTATTTCCCGTAACTCATCACCTCAATGCGTTCAGTGCTATTCAAGGGTTGCGCGGTGTAGCGGTTTGCACCCCTGGCGACCTGCGGCGGTTCATCACGCCTGTCGCGCCGCTCGCCGATTCCGCTGCCCATGCCCAGCATGATCCCGCCGAAGCCGCCGCCTGAGCCTACCCCTATGCCCAGACCGACACCGACGTGAGTGTCGCTGGGCATGTTCGCCGCTGCCTGCTTGCGCTCCAGATCGGTAAATTCATGCACCTCCACCACCCTGGCCAGTTTCACGTAACGTGCATCGTCTTCCAGCCTGGGTGTACTTTGGCAGGCTGCAAGCAACACCAGCAGGGTAGCGGCAAAAATAATTTTCATCTTTGAACTCATCACCCGATTTTGGAAAAGTTGTACTGCTACAGACAGGCTACCCACTTCCGCCCAAAGTTCCCCGTCAAGATATTGCGGTGTTTGATTCATACTATCTTCTCAGACTCAGGACCACGACCCCTGCCGAAACCATCAGTATCCCCAGCCAATCCCGCATGCTGGGACGTTCGTTCAGGAAGATGACCGCAAAGATCGCGACCAGCACCAGGCTGAATTTGTCCACCGGCGCCACTTTGGAGGCCTCACCCATCTGCAATGCGCGAAAGTAACAAACCCAGGATGCGCCTGTGGCCAACCCCGACAGCGTCAGGAACAGCCACGTTTTTGAACTGAGCGCAAAAGGGTCGCTCCACTTTCCCGTATAAAAAACGAATCCCGACAAAACCAGCAGGATCACAACGGTGCGTATCAGCGTGGCAAAAT
>JBDTCC010000126.1:0-4049 GCA_039923775.1 Gallionella sp.
CCGAAAACCTCTACACCGCCGAGTATGCCGAACAGTACCCACAGGAAGGGTAGTTTGACAGCGTCACCGATGATTTTCGGGCGCACAAAATGATCGCCTATGAATAACACCAGCATGCCGAATGTAAAAACGGAGGCTGCTGCAAGCATGCTCCCCTTGGCCAGCAGCACAATGGATACGCCGCCAAAAATTATCGGGGCCGCAAACGGAATCATCGCAAGCACACCTGTCAGCAGAGCCAGCAGGGCGGGATGGGGGGCGCCTGCCAGCCAGTAGGAAATGCCGATCAGCAGACCTTCCGCAAAGCCGACCAGAACCAGTCCGCTGACCGTGGCCCTAATTGCAACAGCGGCCTGCAAACCATATCGATCACCGCTCTCACCAGTCAGTTTATTCAGCAAACCGAGCGCTTTTCGCGACAGGTCCTTGCCGCCCCGATAAAGAAAGAATACCACCACGATGGTAAACATCAGGGTAATCAGACGGTGGGCAACCTGGGTGCCCAGCCTTCGCGCATATTCCGCCAGCGATGCATTGTCACCCTGGCCGATCAGGCTGGACAGCGCGGCCGGATCAGACAGATTGGTGCGCCACCAGGCGTCAGCCGAGTCCCCTGCCATGGGAATACCGTGCACCCATTCCGGAACGGCAATACCTGTCTTCTGCGTAGCCAGCATCCAGTGTGTCACCGTACCGGCCTCTGTTGCGGCATGAAATAACACGTAACCGATCGGAAAGAAAAACAATGCTGCAACGAGAGAGGTCATCACGACCGCCACACCGGTATCGCCCAGCTTTGTCTTGTCTTCAACCGCCAGACGCAACGGCCAGGTGGCGATGACAATCACGGCCGCCCATAACATGGCCGGAATAAAGCCATGCAACAGCCATGCGGCCGACGCAAGCAGTATGACGGAAAGGTAGACCCTGAGCTTGTCTTGCGCCAGCATAATTCAGTTGAAACTGGGGTCGCAAGCCGCACGTGACTGCCGGAACGTTCCCGGCAGGATCACGCGTGCACAGCGCGGCGCGAGACTTGCACCGCGACGATATGCAGCAAGGCGGCGGCAATCAGATACAGGAACGCGCTTTGCAGATAGGGAAGGAAGTATTGGGCAACCTGGCTGCCGTATTGAGCCGCGCTCATCTTGCTGAAGTAATCGGCAAACAGATAAAAACTGGCGTTTGAAATCAGAAAGGCCGCGCCGGTAGCCGCAAAGGCGATTACCGCGAATTCAGACAGGCTGCGCAACGAGAAACTGTAGCGTGACGCATAAAATCGCCCGGCAAACCACAGCACGAAATAAGTCGGGATCAGGAACCAGTAAGCCGGCGAGAAACACCAGCCATCCACACCGCCGTAGTTGAGCGCCAAGTAATCCACCAGCCCCGCCTCGACCAACAGCACCGGAAATGCCCAGCGCGGCAGATAAAAACCCGCCAGCAGGAACACCGCCAGCGAAGCATCCGGCAAGTGCAATGTTGTACCGAAGTGATATTCACGAGTCGCCGCCATCAGCGCGGCCAGTATTACAAAAATTGTGATCGTTCTGGTTTGGATGTTATTCATTACTCATTCCCGTATTTAATTTTTTTCAATGGCGGCAACATTACACGATGCCGGAGAAAAAGCAAAGGCTGCCATGCCGCCTTTGCCGGCTGACAATCGTCAGCCTAGAATTTGTAGGTTGCATTCAGCGAAAAATTGCGCTCCTGCATCGGGTAAGCGTTATATTTTCCTGAATTGGACGCACCGGCAATCGCGTATGTAAAATATTTTCTGTTGAATAGATTATTTACCGCTGCGGCCAGCAACCACGAACCTTCCCGGCGAGACAGCTTCATGTCCACTGTGGCGTAGGCAGGCATCTGCTGACCAAAAGAGTTGGCCGGATCGTTGTCAAAATATTGCCTCCCCACATAGTTCGCACTTCCGTCCAGCGTGGATTTTTCTGATGCCTTCCATGAAGCTGAAAGGGAGAGTCGTTGCCGCGGCACCAGCGGGATATTACCCCCAGCCACGTTTATACCGCCATAGGTTCCTTCGCGGAATTTCGCCACTGTATAACTATAGGCTGTAGTCGCCTCCAGCGCATCGGTGTAATGATGCGTGCCCTGCAGTTCCAGTCCATAGCGGCGCGTAGGGGCAAGATTCATATTGGTATAGGTGATTGCATTGTAATAAATCTCGTTATTAAGATTCATCTGAAAAATCGCCGCTCGCACTTTATTGTTCCCGCTCTGGTAGTCGATACCCGCCTCGCTGTCCTGGGAGGTCTGCGGTTCCAGGATAGTAACTTTTGAATCACCGGACAGTCCGCCGTACTGATCAAATATTTCATCCACTGTCGCAATCCTGAAACTGCGGCCAATGCGGCCAAACAAAGAAAAATCCTGATTCAACTTTTGGCGAAGACCGATTTCGTAGGCATTCACGGTGCGGGTTTGATCGCCTGATGCGTAGCTTGCTGAATTAACGGCATCACGGGCCTGATAAACGACTTGTTGCGACCGGGCTCCCAGCGTCAATTGGGTATCCGCGCCCAGTTGAGAGGTGTTCTGCACATACAGGGCTCGATTGAACTGCGTCGCCAGAATATACGCAGTCGGCATGCCCTGGGTAACCGGACTGGTTGAGCGAATAGAGTCGTAATTCCAGTTAGCCAGATCCACGCCGACGATGATTTCGTTGCCCGAATTGCCAAGCTGATAAGGGATTTTTACGCGCGGTGTAAATGAAATCCGATTAAGGTCTGTATCCAAATAACTGCCCCCATAGGCAGCAAAATATGCCTGCTGTTTTGCGTCCCGATATGATAGTTCTCCGGCCAATTGCCCAAAATCGAATTGCTGGCTGGTACCTAGGCTGACATGCCCGCCATCGCGCTTGCCATAATCCAGCGGCGTCGACGTCCCGCGCGGATCGGTCACCAGCTGATTCTGTCCAGTAGCAGGATCGACCTTGCGCGTGCCTGGATAGCGAAGACTTTGATTGTCTGCGCCGAATTTCAGGTCGGCTTCGCCATGTCCCGCATCGGTACGCAAATCGGCTTCCAGATTATTTTGTGCGATGTTGTTATTGGCACGATAGTTGGCAGAATCCAAACCGCTGGCCGTGACGCGCATTCCAACATGGTCACCGCTACCTGAAAGTGCAAGTTGCCAATCCTTGGCAGAGTAGCTTCCCAGCCCTATACCGGCGCTGCCATGCATTTCCTTGCCCGGCTGTTTGGTAATGATATTGATCGTGCCGCCGGTTGCGCCGCCGCCATAAAGCACCGCGCCGCTACCATTCATGATTTCGATCCGAGCAATCGATGCGAGCGGAATGGCCGACCAGCGTATCGACGTCAGTTGTATGTCATTGAGCGGCTGACCATCCAGCAACACCAGCGTGTTCTGGTTTCCGGTCATGCCAAATCCGCGCATGTCGATGGCCATATCCGGCGTCCCTTCAGTACTGCGCACTTGAATACCCGCGTACTCCGACAGTAACGCCGGCAATGTCTTGGCCGGGCTTTTTTCGATATCGCTGGCGGTGATCACCGTGACGTCCACCGTGGAACTATGTGCTGCATCCGCGAATCGCGTGGGTGTCACAATCAGCATCTGCATCGGTGTGTCGGCATAACCTGCACAAGGAAGTGAAAGCGCACCGAATAGCACGCCCGCAAAAAGTAGTTTTTGTTTCATTGTCGTTCCCGAGTAAATTCCAAGCGTCCCCGTTGGAAAATTGATAATCAGGAAATACGACAGGCAGATAAAACAGAACCTTGACGACGATGTCGCAGATATTGTTCCGATGTGCCGCCCGCAGCATCTCCCGTCCCTAGTGGTTCTCAGGCCGGTATCCGGGCTCGCGAGTCTTGATTTGCCGCCTTCCCATAAGACCCCTAGGGGGTTGCTCACAGTGGCACACTGGAAAATCCACACTCGCTTACCGTTGCGGGGGCAGCTCAGGCATAGGGAACCGATGTTCCCGCACCTGCTTCCCGTTTAACTCGCCTGCATGCAGACAAGCACCTTGAAAACGGCACGCACTTTATCAC
>JBDTCC010000127.1:0-14825 GCA_039923775.1 Gallionella sp.
AAAGCCCTGCAAAGTGTTGACGTGAGCGATCCTGAGGCGGCTGAGGCGTTCAAGGCCAAACATTATTTAAGCGATGATGATTTGGTAGCGCTGCAAGCGATCAAGATACCGGCTGAACGGAAAATTCAGGACTACCGTTCAACCTACAACGATGTTCGCGATTGGCTGCGTCGGGAAAAATCTTCCACCGATAAAGAGAAATCCACCATTGACTGGGATGACGTGGTGTTTGAGGTGGATCTGCTCAAGTCGCAAGAAATCAATCTGGATTACATTCTGGAATTGATTTTTGAGAACAACAAAAAAGTTAAAGACAAAGCCACCCTGGTTGAAGATGTACGCCGGGTAATCCGCGCCAGCCTGGGCAATCGTGCCAAAGAAAGCTTGGTGGTGGACTTTATAAATCAAACTGACTTGGATCAGATTCGTGATAAGGCAAGTGTGATTGATGCCTTCTTTACCTTTGCTCAAGCGGAACAAAAACGAGAGGCGGAAGAGCTCATTAATAGCGAGAGCCTGAACGTAGAGGCGGCCAAACGCTATATCTCCAACTCACTAAAGCGGGAATTTGCTAGTGACAATGGCACTGAGCTCAATGCCATTCTGCCCAAGATGAGTCCGCTTAATCCGCAATACCTGACCAAAAAGCAAAGCGTGTTCCAGAAAATCGCTGCTTTCGTTGAGAAGTTTAAAGGAGTGGGCGGACACGTCTAATCCAAGTAGTTCGGGGAAGAACCAAGCATAACAGGCACTGATGTCTGACAAATTCACCACTGCGCACCAAAGGTGCCGCTGGTATTCTCGGGCGAGGGTAGTGAGGTCTACCCGTCCATCAACTCGGACGCTGCGCGATGAAGCCGCGCAGCGCGGGTATGCCAGACGTTGAACGGCAGCTTGGCTGTGAGAAGCGGACGCCTTTAACACTGAGTCCAAGGGGCAGCAAAGGCCGAGAAGTTGACGGTCCCCAATACTGCTCCCACCGCCCCTAACTGTCACCCCCACACTGTCAGGAAACTGTCGTAGAATTGCGCCTGTCGCGGGTGTAGTTCAATGGTAGAACGGCAGCTTCCCAAGCTGCATACGACGGTTCGATCCCGTTCACCCGCTCCAGTTTATTTCAGCGTCCGGCTTATTTCAGCGCAACATCCGGCACGGTGACATGTTGATCGTGCATCACGATGCGCGAGACGAACAGGATGGCCAGCACATTTCCGGATATCGCGACCAACCCCACCAATCCATAGTCAAAGATATGACCGGCATCATTTTGCGTGATGATGAATCCGGCCAGCGTGGTGGCCAGTCCCATGGCGAGTGACTGCACCGTGGCATTGAGCGACATGAAGGTGCCGCGCAATTTTGGCTGCGCCGCCGATGTGATGATGGCCATTGCCGGAATCATGCGTCCCGAGACCAGTACGAAGAATGCCGTGGTGCAGACCAGCCACAGCCACAGCGGTGCTGCGCCGATATGGGTCACCACCAGCAGGGGCAGCAGTGCGGCGAGGCCGACCACCCGGTAGATTTTGATCTTGCCGCGCAGGTCGGCCCAGTGGCCGATCAGTCGGGCGGTGAACAGTGTCGCCGCACCGCCGGCGAGATAGATGAACGGGATGTCCTGCAGTGAGATGCCGACATTGCCCACCGCGTAGAGGGTGATGTACGGGATCACCGTGAAGCCGGAAAAAACCAGCAGTGCGGAGAACAGCAACGCGTTCAGATGATTGGGTTCGCGCAGCACCTCGAACATTGCCGTGAGCGGGTGAGCGCGTTTAGCTTGTCCCGATCTTGTCGAAGGGCTGATGTGATGGCGCAGATCGGGCAGGATGCGCGCGCCGATGACGATGAACAGCACCGACAGTACCGCGATCAGGATGAATGGCGCGCGCCATTGGAAATGATTGGCCAGCCACAGGGACAGTGGCACCCCTGCGATCGTGGAAATAGAAAATGCCGTCGCCACGACGCCGCTCGCCCGGGCACGGCGTGAAAAGGGGATCACGTCGCCGATGATGGTCTGCACCATTGCACCCATTACCCCGCCGAACATCCCGGCCAGCCCGCGCGCGACCAGCAGCATCGCGTAGCTGGGCGCCAGTCCGCAGGCCAGCGTCGCCAATCCGAACATCCCGAATATCGTCAGAATCAGTCGTTTGCGCTCGAAGCGATCGATGAATGTTGCCGCCAGCAGCCCGGACAGTGCGGCACTGAAACTGTAGGACGCGACCAGCAGGCCGAACTCATGGGTGCCGATGCCGAATGCCTTGATCAGGACGGGGCCGAGCGGCATCATGATCATGAAATCGAGGATGTGGCTGAACTGGATACCTGCAAGGGTGAGCAGCAAATAACGCTCGCTTTGCGGTGTAAGCGTGGGATGCATGACGGAAAGTATTGATTACAAGGGGAGCATTCTATCAGCGACGATAAGAAAAAATTACGCTTCCGGCAGTGCTAAAATTACGGCTCAAAATATTAGCCTTTTATCATGTCGCAACCTTCTTTCGTCCATCTCCGTTTGCACAGCGAATATTCAATTTCGGACGGGATGGTGCGCGTGGAGGAGGCGATCGCGGCCGCCAGGCAGGATGCGATGCCGGCACTTGCGCTGACCGACCTGAATAATTTCTTCGGCCTGATCAAGTTTTACAAAAAAGCGCGCGGTGCCGGACTCAAGCCCGTCGTGGGATGCGATGTGTTCATCAGCAACGATGCCGATCGCGAGCGCCCGTATCGCCTGTTGTTGCTGTGCCAGTCGGTTGACGGATATTTGCTGCTGTGCCGCCTGCTCAGCCGTGCCTATCTGGAGAACCAGCATCGCGGACGTGCAGAGCTGCGCCGCGAATGGTTTCACCAGGGTACCGGGGGATTGATCGCCCTGTCCGGGGCACATCTCGGCGATACCGGCAGCGCGCTGCTATCCGGCAATCAGGATCAGGCCAGGCAGTTTGCGCAGGAATGGGCGAGCCTGTTCAACAACCGCTATTACCTCGAGATCCAGCGCGCGGGGTTTGTCGACGAGGAACTTCACATCCTTGCGACGATCCGGCTCGCCGCCGAACTCGGGCTGCCGGTGGTCGCCACCCATCCGGTGCAATTTCTTGCTGCCGATGATTTCAAGGCGCACGAAGCGCGCGTGTGCATCGCCGAAGGCTATGTGCTCAATGACAAGCGCCGCGCAAAGCAATTTACCGCACAACAATATTTCAAGACGCAGGCTGAAATGGCGGAGCTGTTCGCCGATCTGCCGGAGGCGTTGCAAAACAGCGTGGAGATTGCGCGGCGCTGTAATTTGTCCCTCGTTCTCGGCAAGCCGTGCCTGCCGGATTTCCCGACCCCGGAAGGTCAGGGTCTGGACGATTATTTGCGCGAACAGGCAGCTCTCGGTCTGCAACGGCGCATGGCCGTGCTGTATCCGGATGCCGACGAACGTGCTACCAAACAGCCCGAATATCAATCGCGTCTGGATTTCGAGATCAATACCATTATTGCGATGGGTTTCCCGGGTTACTTCCTGATCGTGGCGGACTTCATCCGCTGGGCCAAGGAAAACGGCGTGCCGGTCGGTCCCGGGCGCGGTTCGGGGGCGGGTTCGCTGGTGGCCTACAGCCTCGGTATTACCGATCTCGACCCGCTGCAATATAACCTGCTGTTCGAGCGTTTTCTGAATCCCGAGCGCGTGTCCATGCCCGACTTCGACGTGGATTTTTGCCAGGACGGGCGCGAGCGCGTCATTGACTATGTGAAACAGAAATACGGTGCAGCCAGCGTGGCGCAGATCGCGACCTTCGGCACCATGGCGTCCAAGGCGGTGATCCGCGATGTCGGGCGCGTGATGGATTTTCCCTATGGCCTGTGCGATCGCTTGTCGAAGGCGATACCGGTGGAAGGCGTGAAGCCGGTGTCGCTGAAAAAGGCCCGCGAGATGGAGCCGGAGATCAACAGCATCGCCGAGAGCGAAGAAGGCGTGCCCGAGCTGCTGGAATTGGCCGGGCGCCTGGAGGACCTGACGCGCAACGTTGGTATGCACGCGGGCGGCGTGCTGATCGCGCCCGGACAACTCACCGACTTTTGCCCGCTGTATTGTGCCGACAGCAGCGCCAGCGTGATCAGCCAGTTCGACAAGGATGATGTCGAATCGATCGGCCTGGTGAAGTTCGACTTTCTCGGCCTGCGCACGCTGACCATACTGGATTGGGCGATGCGCCATGTTGCACGTCTGGCCGGCGGGGTTGCGCCGTTCTCGCTGGAAACCCTGCCGCTGGATGATGCCGCGACTTACGAGCTGCTCAAGGCATGCAATACCACCGCGATATTCCAGCTGGAATCGCGCGGCATGAAGGACATGCTGAAGAGCGCCAGACCGGATTGCTTCGAGGACATCATCGCGCTGGTCGCGCTGTACCGGCCCGGCCCGATGGACCTGATTCCGGATTTCGTGCGGCGCAAGCACGGCGAGAAATTCGAATATCCGCATCCGGCCGTCGAGGGTGTGTTGAGCGAAACCTACGGCATCATGGTTTACCAGGAACAGGTGATGCAGATGGCCCAGATCGTCGGCGGCTACAGCCTCGGCGGTGCCGACCTGTTGCGCCGCGCGATGGGCAAGAAGAATGTGGAGGAGATGGCCAAGCAGCGCGAGACATTCGTCGCGGGGGCCCTGAAGAACAACACCACGAAAGAGGTCGCCGGCAACCTGTTCGACCTGATGGAAAAGTTTGCCGGCTACGGCTTCAACAAGTCACACGCTGCAGCCTATGCACTGGTCGCCTACCATACGGCCTATCTCAAGGCGCATCATCCGGCGGCGTTCATGGCGGCGACGCTGTCGGGCGATTTGGACAATACCGAGAAGGTGAGCATCTTCTATGCCGATACCCTGCAGCAGAATCTGCGCGTGTTGCCGCCGGATGTTAACAGTTCGGGTTATGTGTTTTCCCCGGTGGACGAACAGACCATTGCTTACGGGCTGGGCGCGATCAAGGGAACCGGCGAGGCGGCCATTGCCAGCATCGTCAAGGCACGCGAGCAGGGTCCGTTCAAGGACCTGTTCGATTTCTGCCGGCGTGTGGACAAGCGCATCGTCAACCGGCGCACGGTAGAAGCGCTGATCCGCGCGGGTGCGTTCGACAGCCTCAACGACCATCGCGCCAGCCTGATGGCCAGCGTGGGTGCGGCGCTGGCGAGTGCCGACCAGCAGGCGCGTGCGGCGAACCAGAACAGCCTGTTCGGACATGACGAGGGGGATGTGGCACTAATCGTGAAGTATGCCGATGTGCCGCGCTGGCGGCTGCGCGAACAGCTTGCCCACGAAAAAGCCAGTCTGGGAATTTATCTGGGTGGCCATCCCTACCAGGAATATGCCGAGGAACTGGGCAACTTCATCAAGGTAAAACTGAACGATCTCACCCCGCAGTTCGTCGGACAATCGAACGGCTCTGCAAGTGGTTCAGGCTACACCTCGCGGCGTGGTGTGCCGGTGGTGCTGGCCGGCATCGTGGCCGGGTTGCGCATCCAGCAGACGCGGCGCGGGCGCATGGCCATCGTTACGCTGGATGATGGCGGCGGACAGGTCGAACTGACCGTGTTCAACGAAATCTACGAGGCCAACCGCCCGTGGATACGCGAGGATGAATTGCTGGTGGTGCGCGGTACGGCCAAGCTGGACGAGTATTCCGGCAACGTGCGGGTGAGCGGCGAAGAGCTGTTCGATTTCGCGACCGCGCGTTCCCATTTTGCGCAGCAACTGGCGCTGCGTTGCAACGGCCATGCCAACATCGGGCAGCTCAAAAAATTATTTCTGCCCTATCGCGAGGGAAAATGCCCGGTACAAATTCACTATCGCAACGATCATGCAAGCTGCCAGCTGCGTCTCGGCGAAGCCTGGCAAGTGACGCTGCACGATGACCTGTTGCACGATCTGCGCCAGCTGCTGCACGAAGAAAATGTGAAGGTGGTTTACGGTTGAACCGGGCTAACCCTTTAGCGGTATTGAGGATGCTGCAACAGTGGGAGTAGAATCGCGCACTTGCGCAGTTCGGCCAATCAGCAAATCGGTGAAAAAAGAATCAGGATGGACATTGCGGGTGTATTGCCTTTGGATGTTGCCGGCGTTGCCATTGTGTTCTGGCTGGCGCTGGGACTGCTGGGATTGGCACTGCAGCGCAGCCCGCAACTGATCACCCAAGTCATTTTTCCGCTCGGTGCGATCGTTTCGCTGATACTTGCTACAGCCGGCTTTCTTGCGATAGGCGAGCATGCCAGCTCTGCCATATTGCCGCTGGGCCTGCCTGATCTTCCTTTTCATCTTCGCCTTGATCCGCTCTCCGCGTTTTTCCTGATCCTGCTGGGCGGCGCTTCGTTCGGCGTGTCGCTGTTCAGTGCCGGGTATTTCAAATCCATGCAGGGCAATACCCTCGGCCTGCTTTGTCTCGAATATCACCTGTTCCTCGCCAGCATGGCATTGGTGTTGCTGGCTGACGACGCGTACATGTTCATGGTGGCATGGGAGACGATGGCCCTGTCTTCCTATTTTCTGGTCACCACCGACCACAAAATTCCCGACATCCGCAAGGCGGGCTTTTTGTACCTGCTGATCGCCCATGTCGGGGCGATCGCGATCCTGCTCAGCTTTGGTGTGATGCAGGGTGGCCACGGCATCGGGGCTTACACCTTTGCAGCGTTGCGCGAGGCGCATCTCCCGGTATTCTGGTCGTCGGTGGCGTTCCTGCTGGCGCTGTTCGGTTTCGGCGCCAAAGCGGGATTGCTGCCACTGCATGTCTGGCTGCCCGAGGCGCACCCGGCGGCGCCCTCGCCGGTTTCCGCTTTGATGAGCGGCATCATGTTGAAAACGGCAATCTACGGCATCCTGCGCGTGACCTTCGACCTGCTCGGTGCGCAACAATGGTGGTGGGGTGTGCTGGCGCTGGCGCTGGGTCTGATCACCGCGATCTACGGCGTGATGTTTGCCGCCGTACAAGCCGACATGAAACGACTGCTGGCTTATTCTTCGATCGAGAACATCGGCCTGCTGCTGGTGGGTATCGGTCTGGCCATCATCTTCCATGTCTACGGCAAGGACGCGCTGGCCGCATTGTCGTTGACCGCAACGCTGTACCACAGCCTGAACCACGCGTTTTTCAAGAGCCTGCTGTTCGTCGGTACCGGTTCCATCCTGCATGCCACCGGAGAACGCAACATGGGGCGGATGGGCGGACTGATCCATCATATGCCGTGGGTCGCCGCACTGATGCTGGTCGGCGTGCTTTCCATCTCCGGTCTGCCGCCTTTCAATGGTTTCGTTTCGGAATGGCTGTTGTTGCAGGCATTCCTGCTGTCGCCGGGCCTGCCCAATAATTACATCAATATGCTGATACCGGTGGCGGCCGCGGTAATCGCGCTGGCTGCGGCGTTGGCAGCTTACGTGATGGTGAAATTCTACGGCATCATTTTTCTCGGCCGGGCGCGCGGGGAGGCACGTGAACCCGCCCACGATGCCGGCATGTTTGAACGCATCGGACTGGGCTGGCTCGCACTGGGCTGCGTGCTGCTGGGACTGGCACCGGTGTTTGTGGTGCATCAAATTGACCTGGTGACCAAAATATTGGTCGGGCACGGGCTGGGCAATGCCGCCGCGGGGTGGTTGTTCCTCGCGCCGGTCGACATCGACCGTGCCAGTTACAGCCCGGTGTTTTTCCTGCTGGCGGTATTGGGTGTGATGCTGGTGACAGTGTGGGTGGTGCATTATTTCTATCATGGACGGACACGGCGCGGTCCCGCCTGGGACTGCGGCTTTCCGGCGCAAACTTCGCGCATGCAGGATACCGCCGAAGGGTTCGGGCAACCGATCCGGCGCATCTTCGAGCCGTTCTTCCGTATCGAAAGGGAATTGCCTGGCGCGTTCGATACCCATCCGCGCTATCACGGCCGCAGTGAAGATCGCCTCTGGTTTGCGCTGTATGTGCCGATCAAGCGTATCACCGAAAAGCTCTCGTCATGGGTATCGTTGTTGCAGCATGGGCGCATCCATTTGTATCTGACCTATACCTTCGTCACGCTTGTCGTGTTGCTGGCTTTCGTATGATGAGCTCGGATCAGGCACTCGGTATCCTGCTTCAAATCTACCAGTCGCTGCTGGTTGTGCTGCTCGCGCCGCTGTTGACCGGCTGGGTGAACCAGTGCCGCGCCTGGCTGCAAAATCGCACCGGCCCGGGCCTGTTGCAACCTTATCGCACGCTGCGTAAGCTGTTTCACAAGGACGCGGTGATGGCCTACAACGCCTCGCCGCTGTTTCACATCACGCCCTATATCCTGTTCGGTTGCATGTGGCTCGCTGCCGCCATCATCCCGATCATCGCGGTGGACCTGCCCTTTTCACCCGCCGCGGATGTGATCGCGCTGGTCGGTGTGTTTGCGCTGGCGCGGGTATTCATCGCGCTTGCCGCGATGGATATTGGCACCGCATTCGGCACGCTGGGCGCGCGTCGCGAGATGCTGGTGTCGTTTCTCGCCGAACCGGCATTGCTGATGGTGCTCTTCACCGCCTCACTGATCAGTCACTCGACGCAATTGCCACGCATCGTGGACGCACTTGCCCATCACCATTTCATCCTGTATCCCAGCCTTGCCTTTGCCGGGTTGGCATTCGTGATGGTGCTGCTGGCAGAGAACGCCCGCATCCCGGTGGACAATCCCGGCACCCACCTGGAATTGACCATGATCCACGAGGCGATGATCCTGGAATATTCCGCGCGTCATCTGGCGCTGGTGGAGTGGGCAAGCAGCCTGAAGCTGTTCGCCTATATTTCCATCGGCATCGCGCTGTTCTTTCCCTACGGTATTGCCGAAGCAGGGGATTGGCGTGCCCTGCCGCTGGCCATCATCGCGTTGCTGGTCAAGCTGATATTGGCGGGCGCCGCACTGGCATTGCTGGAAACGCTGCTCGCGAAGATGCGCATCTTTCGCGCGCCGGAATTTTTGGGCACCGCATTTTTGCTGGCGGTGCTGGGATTGCTGATACACATCCTGCTGGGTGCCTGATGGGAACCTCTAAAAAATACACATTTCATCCCTACTGCTGTGTTGCGGAAAAAATTTATTGCTTGCATATACCCGATATGCCGCGCGGCAAACTTTTATCCGCGCCTTGCATTTGTGCGAACTCTGAATTTTTAGAGGCCCCCATATGCCGATAAGCCTCAGCATTCAACTCATCAACCTGCTTGCTGCCATGTTGCTGCTGATCGCCTTTGCGATGCTGTCGCAAAGGCGCATCCTGTCGCTGATCAAATTGTTTGCCTGGCAGGGGCTGGTGTTGTCACTCAGCACCTTTGTCGTGGCGTATTCCACGGGTCAGCATCATCTGTATTACTCCGCCGGGTTGACCTTGGTGCTCAAGGTGCTGTTCCTGCCCTGGCTGCTGCATCGTTTGATACGCAAGCTGAATGTGAGATGGGACGTCGAAACCCTGATCAACATTCCGACCACGATGCTGGTCGGCATCGCGCTGGTGATCTTTTCGTTTAATCTGGCCGCGCCAATTTCGCAACTTTCAGAGAGCATCACGCGCGGGCTGATCGGCATTGCGCTGGCCAGCGTGCTGCTGTCCATGCTGATGATGCTGACGAGGCGCAAGGCCATCCCGCAGGTGGTTGGATTCCTGTCGATGGAAAACGGATTGTTCTTTGCCGCGACCAGCGCCACGCACGGCATGCCGCTGGTGGTGGAACTGGGCATCGCGCTGGACGTACTCGTGGCCACCTTCATATTCGGTATTTTTTTCTTCCAGATCCGCGAGACCTTCGACAGTCTCGATATTTCTCACATGGAAAAACTCAAGGATGATTGATCTGCAACTCCTGGCATTATTGCTGACTCCTTTGGCCGGCGGCCTGCTGCTGGCCGTTTTCGGCGCGCGCAGCTGGGCGGCGGAGCTGAACTCGGCGATGAGTTTTGGCACTTTTGTCGCGGCTGTGGTGTTGACCATACGCGTGATCGACTCGGGGCCGCAGGTCGCGTTCAGCGAGGAATTTTTCATCGATCAGTTCAACGTGTTTCTGGTCGCGCTGACCGCGTTCGTCGCGTTCACCACCTCGTTGTTCTCGCGCCCCTACATGCGCATCGAGCAGCATCACGGCAAGCTCACCACACCGATGCTGCACCTGTACTACAGCATGTACCAGATGTTCACGCTGGCCATGCTGGTCGCGCTGACCTCGAATAACATGGGCATCATCTGGGTGGCGATGGAAGCGGCCACCCTGACCACTGTGCTGCTGGTCAGTCTGTACCGCACGCCGGCCAGTATCGAGGCGGCGTGGAAGTATTTCATACTGTGCGGCGTGGGTATCGCACTCGCGCTGTTCGGTACCATCCTGTTGTATTTCGCCGCCGAGCGCGTGCTCGGTCAGGGCGGCACGGCCCTGCTGTGGACCCATTTGAACGAGGTGAAAGGCGGGCTGGAACCCACGGTGCTCAAGCTGGCATTCGTGTTCCTGCTGGTCGGTTACGGCACCAAGATCGGTCTGGTGCCGCTCCACAGCTGGCTGCCCGATGCCCACGCCGAAGGACCCACCCCGGTCTCCGCGGTGCTCTCGGGTTTGCTGTTGAACGTCGCATTGTGCGTGGTGATGCGCTGCAAGGTGCTGGTCGACGGTTCTCTGGGTTCCGGTTCTGCCGGGGGCTCGCACTTTGCCGGTAATCTGATGATGGGATTTGGACTGTTGTCCGTGATGGTTGCTGCATTGTTCCTGTCCCGGCAAAAGGACATCAAGCGCATGTTCGCCTACTCCTCCATCGAACACATGGGGCTGATCACTTTTGCCTTCGGTATGGGCGGGCCGGTGGCCACTTTCGCGGCGATGCTGCACATGACCGTGCACTCGCTGACCAAGTCGGCGATCTTCTTTGCGGTCGGCCATGCGGTGCAAAAGGCCGGTACCCAGCAGATGGAAAACATCCGTGGCATGATGCAGATTAGTCCCACCGTGGGTTGGGGGCTGATGCTCGGCACGCTGGCAATCTTGGGTATGCCGCCGTCCGGTGTGTTTGCCAGCGAATTTCTGATCATTACCACCGCCATGCACGACTATCCGTGGACCACGCCGTTTCTGCTGGCCGCGTTGGGTATCGCGTTCGCGGCGATCTTCGGCAAGATACAGCCCATCGTGTTCGGCGAGACCACGGCGCGCCGTTTGCCGCACCAGCCGGCGCTGATCCCGGTGTTTGCGCACCTGCTGCTGGTGCTGATCCTCGGGCTGTATATGCCGCCCTATCTGGCCGACTGGTATCGTCAGGCGGCGGCCTTGCTGGGAGGCTAAACGATGCCTATCACACATCCGAATTTGCATTTAACCAGGTTGCCCGGTGCAATTCCAGCCTGGTCGGGCACGATTGATCACGGGGATCTGCAAGAGATCTGCCAGCGCGTACAGCACGGCGGCGGGCGTCTGGTGGCATTGTGGGGTAGTGATGAACGGGTGACGGGTAATGGTTTTGCGTTGTATCTTGCGCTGGTTATCGAAAAAGGCCTGATCTGTTTGAATGTGCCTTTGTCTGACACCCGGCCAATTTATCCGGATGTCAGCCGGATCTTTCCGGCGGCAGAGCGCATGCAACGCGCGGCATACGATCTGCTCGGCATTTATCCAGAGGGAAAGGAGCTTCGAAAATGGCTGCGTCACGGTGCATGGGCAAGCGGCAGCTTTCCGTTGCGCAAGGATTTTGATGTGACACAGAGTCGCACTGATGAAGCGGACGCCTACCCGTTCGTGCAAGTGGAAGGGCAAGGCGTGCATGAGATTGCAGTGGGCCCGGTGCATGCGGGCTCCATCGAACCGGGACATTTTCGTTTTTCGGTGGTCGGTGAAACACAGTTGCGGCTTGAGGAACGTCTGGGTTATGCCCACAAAGGCATCGAAAAGCGCTTCGAGAGTCTGGGTGTGCAGCGGGCAGCCAGACTTGCCGGCCGGGTAAGCGGCGACAGCACGGTCGCCTATGCCTGGGCCTATGCGATGGCGACGGAAAGCATCGCCACCGTCACGCCGCCGGACCGGGCGCTGTGGTTGCGTGCGCTGTTCCTTGAACGCGAACGCATCGCCAATCACCTCGGCGATCTCGGCATGCTGGGCAACGATGTCGCGCTGTCGTTCGGCTTCGCGCAGTTCTGGATTCTGAAGGAGCAGGTATTGCGCAACAATGCTTCTCTGTTCGGGCATCGCTATCTGATGGACAGGATCATTCCGGGCGGCGTGGCCGCCGATTTGACTGAGCCGGGCAAACAGACGCTGCTCGACGAATGTGCGATGCTGGAGCGCGAGGTGCATATTTTGCGCGGTATTTACGAAGAACATGCCGGCATGCAGGACCGCTTCATCGGGGCCGGACGCGTCGAACCAAAACTCGCCGCGCAGCTTGGCTTGTGCGGGCTGGCCGGACGCGCCAGTTCGCAGGCCTGGGATGCGCGCGTGCAGTTCCCGTGCGCTCCCTATGACAAACTCGACGTGCGGATGGCGACCTATCGCAACGGTGATGTCGCTGCGCGCGTCATCGTGCGCTTCGATGAGTTGTTTGAGTCATTGCGTTTGCAAAGAGCGATACTCGTCAACCTTATACATGACAACACATTGTCGGTGCCGCTCGATAAACTTCCGGTGTTCGGCTTCGGTGTGGGCATGGTGGAAGGATGGCGCGGCGAGGTATTGGTGGCGATACACACCGACGCACAGGGTGACCTGACACGGGTACATCCGCATGACCCTTCCTGGCAAAACTGGCCGGTGCTGGCACATGCGGTGATGGGTAACATCGTGCCGGATTTCCCGCTGATCAACAAATCGTTCAACCTGAGTTATTCAGGCCAGGACCTGTAGAGGCTCTCATAAATGTATCAGCTCATCAAACAGATCATCAAGACCGGCATCAAGACAGAGGCCGCACCACTGCCGGACGAGGAGATGCGTGTCGGGGCTCAGCGGCTGAGCGCGGAGATCCTGCGTATGTTCGGCGGCGCGCTGAACATACGTCATGTCGATGCCGGCTCGTGCAACGGATGCGAACTGGAGATTCATGCGCTCAACAATGCCTATTACAACATCGAAGGACTGGGCATCAAGTTCGTCGCCAGTCCGCGCCACGCCGACCTGCTGCTGGTCACCGGCCCGGTGTCTCGCCACATGGTGACCGCACTCAAACGCACTTATGATGCCACCCCGGAACCCAAGCTGGTGGTGGCGATCGGCGAGTGTGCCTGCGACGGGGGGATTTTTTGTTCTGATGGTGGGTCTCCCGAGGGCGGGGGCGAAACCTATGCCAGTTGCGGCAAGGTTTCCAACGTCATTCCGGTGGACGTAATGGTGAGCGGTTGCCCGCCCACGCCGACGGCGGTACTGCAGGGCATACTCACCGCGATCAGCAATAAGAAATGATACGGTGGTTAGTTGTGCTTTAGCTGTTTCAACTGGTGCATGCAATCCATCGCGGCGAGTTTGTAGCATTCCGCGAGCGTCGGATAGTTGAACACATTGCTGACCAGGTCGCGCACCGTGCCATTGAAGTTCATCACCAGTTGCCCGATGTGGATCAGTTCACTGGCCTGTTCGCCGACGATATGCACGCCCAGCAGTTTTTCATCGCGCGTGTCCACGACCAGTTTGAGCAGGCCGTGTGCATCGCCGATGATTTGTCCGCGTGCGCTGTCTTTGAAATTTGCGCGGCCCACCAGGTAGGGAATGTTTTCCTGCTGCACTTCCCTTTCGGTTTTTCCGACGTAGGAGATTTCGGGAATGGTATAGACCGCCATCGGCAGGTTCTCGGCCGTGACGTGCTGCTCGCGGTCGAAGGCATACAGTACCGCTGCGCGGCCCTGTTCCATGCCGGTCGAAGCGAGCGCAGGGCGGCCGATCAGGTCACCCACGGCATAGATGTGCGGCACGCTGGTCTGGAAATGCCGGTTCACTTCTATCCACCCGTTTTCGGCAACGATACCGGCATGTTCGACTTGCAGCTTCTCGCTGTTCGGTTGCCTACCCTGCGCATACAGCACCGCATCACTGCGTATCTGTTTTCCGCTTTCCAGCACAGTGAGCGTGCCGCTTCCTTCGCAACGAATTTCCCTGACGCGTTCCCGCATGTGGAATGTCACGCCCATGCCGAGGAAGCTGTCGGCCAGCACGCCGACCACGTCCTCGCTCAGGTATTCCAGTAATTGCGCGTGGCTGTCCACCACGCTGACCTTGACGCCCAGCGCCGCGAATATCGACACGAATTCGCATCCAATCACGCCGCCGCCGACAACTGTCAGGCTGTCCGGCAGATGGCGAAGGTTCAGGATGGAAGTCGAATCCAGCACGGTCTTCTTGTCGAACGGGATATCGGCAGGGCGGCGCGGCCGGGAACCGGTGGCCAGTATGATGGCCTCGGCAGAAATTTTGCGGACATTGCCCGCGGCATCGCTGACCCGAATGGTATGCGCATCGGCAAATGACGCTTCGCCCGGGATCAATGCCACGCCCGAACGCAGCAGCCGTTGCAGGATGACGGACTCCTGCTGCGCGATCACGGCCTCCTTGCGCCGCACCGCATCGGCCAGTAAACCATGGCGGTTGCGGCTGTCCGGGGCGAGTGCCTGGCGCATGCCACCGGAACGCGACAGCAGATAGGCCACTTCGCGCAGCGCCTTGCTGGGTATCGTGCCGGTCTGCAGTCCCGCCCCGCCCAGCTTGGGCTTGCGCTCGATGATCGCGGCGCGCTTGCCCATGCGCGCCGCCTGCCAGGCGGCCTGTTGTCCGGCGGGTCCGGAACCGATTATCAGGATGTCGTAGTCCATG
>JBDTCC010000128.1:0-6259 GCA_039923775.1 Gallionella sp.
ACTGACGCCGACTTCGGTGATCTGCGAAATTCTCAAGGAAGACGGGGAAATGGCGCGCCTGCCTGATTTGATCGCCTATGCCAAACAGCACGGACTCAAGATCGGCACGATCGCCGATCTCATCGAGTACCGCAGCCAACACGAAAAGCTGGTCGAACGTGTGGCAAGGCGCAGGGTGCAAACCGCTTACGGCGAGTTCGAACTGGTCACCTACGTGGACAAGACCACGCAACGCACCCATCTCGCGCTGGTAAAGGGCGATGTTGTCCATGACGCCGAGACCCTGGTGCGTGTGCACGAACCCCTGTCGGTAATGGATTTTCTGGAGCAGACCAATCATGCGCATTCCATCAGCGTGAATCATGCGATGCAGAAGATCGGGCAATCGCCGGCCGGCGTGCTGATATTGCTGCATCGCGGTGAAACAGCGCAGGATTTGCGTGCGCGTGCCGCTCTCGAAGCCGACATGCAGCAAACCTCTCAGTGGGATCCGCGCAGCTACGGTATCGGCGCACAGATATTGCGCGACCTCAATGTCGGCAAGATGCGCCTGCTGGCCACGCCGCACAAGATGCCCAGCATGGCGGGTTTTGGATTGGAAGTGGTCGGTTATGCCAGCCACCTTTAGCAGTATTTTGAACAGGAAAAACACACGATGAAAGAACTGGAAAAAAATCTGAATGGCGCCGGACTGCGCATCGGTCTCGTGCAGAGCCGCTTCAACACCGGGGTGTGTGAGGGTCTGTTGGGCGCATGCCATGCGCAATTGACACAACAGGGTGTGCGCGAAGATGACATCACGCTTGTGACCGTGCCCGGCGCGCTTGAAATTGCACTGGTACTGCAACGTATGGCACAAAGCGGCAAGTTTGACGCATTGATTGCACTGGGAGCGGTGATACGTGGCGATACCTACCATTTCGAGGTGGTATCCAATGAATCGGCGCGTTGTGTCGGCGGAGTGCAACTGCATACCGGTGTGCCAATCGCCAACGCAATACTCACCACCGATACCGACGAACAGGCGATAGCACGCATGCACGCAAAGGGCAGTGAAGCGGCACTGGTGGCAATTGAAATGATCAACCTGTTGCGTGGGCTGGCATGAGTACCGACGAATTGGGTGCCAAAAAAATTTCCTCCGGGGAAATCAAAAAATCCCCGAACAGGAGCCCGCGCCATCGCGCCCGCGAACTTGCATTGCAGGGCATCTATCAATGGCGCATCACCGCGGGTGATGAAGCCAAAATCGAAAAACAGATCCACGCGGAAAAAAATATCGGCCGTTATGACAAGGAATTGTTTTCCAAATTGTTGCGCGGTGCATTGAGCCAGCACGCAGACCTGGAGGCACTGATTGCTCCCCATCTGGACAGGCCGCTGGACGAGCTCAGCCCTGTGGAATTCGCGGTGCTGCTGTTGGGCACATTTGAATTATCCGGACACCTTGAAGTGCCCTACAAGGTCATCATCAACGAAGCGGTCGAGCTTGCCAAAACCTTTGGCGGCACCGACGGCCATAAATTCGTCAATGGCGTGCTGGATAAACTTGCGCCCCAATTGCGCGCACTGGAATTTTCGGCGCGCGCATCCTGAAGCGGATATTTCCGCATGACAGAATTTGACCTGATCCGCCGCTACTTCACCCGTGCCACACCGAACACGCTGCTCGGCATAGGCGACGATGCCGCGCTGCTGAAGGTCAGCAATGGCAATGTGCTGGCGGTATCCAGTGACATGCTGGCAAGCGGCACGCACTTCTTCCCCGATGCCGACCCGTTCCTGCTGGGACACAAAACGCTGGCCGTGAATCTGTCCGACATGGCCGCCATGGCCGCAACACCGCGCTGGGCAACATTGGCAATCGCATTGCCTGACGCGGATGAAACCTGGCTGGAAAGATTCAGCGCGGGCTTTCTCGCATTGGCGCAACAGCATGGTGTCGAACTGGTCGGTGGCGATACCACGCGCGGACCGCTCAATCTGTGCGTGACAATATTGGGCGAAGTGCCCGCACAACAGGCATTGCGACGCAGCGGCGCACAGATCGGAGACGAAGTCTGGGTGTCCGGTACACTGGGAGATGCCGCGCTGGCGCTGGCACATCTGCAGGGGCGCGTCGCATTGTCCGCGGGAGAGCTTGCCGCCTGTGCGCTGGCTTTGCACCAGCCACAGCCGCGTGTCGCACTGGGCCTGGCACTGCGCGGTATCGCCAGCAGCGCAATCGATATTTCCGACGGGTTGCTCGCCGATCTCGGGCATGTACTCGATGCTTCGCATGCGGGCGCGGAATTCAACATGGCATCGTTACCGGTTTCTTCGGTCATGCGTACGTATGTGGCACTGCCCCTGGGAGAACAATGCGTCTTGTCCGGCGGCGATGATTACGAATTGTGCTTTACCGCGCCCGCCATGCACCATGCCGGGATAATGGACATCGGCGCGCGGCTCGAATTGCCGCTGACCTGCATCGGAAAAGTGATTGCGGGTCGTGATTGCATCGTGCACGATGCGGCAGGAAACAAACTCAACCTTGGAAATAACGGCTATGAACATTTCAGATAAAACCCGGGTTGGACCGGGCTGGGTTGAACCCGGCTGGCGGCTGTTGTTCAGTCATCCCGCTCACCTGCTGTCATTCGGCTTCGGTAGTGGTCTGGCACGCAGGGCTCCCGGCACGTTCGGCACTCTGGTCGCTTTTCCGCTGTACTGGCTGCTTGCACCGCTGATGTCGAATGTATCGTTCATTATCCTGTTGATCCTGGCCTTTGCCCTCGGCGTGTGGATCTGCAACATCACCGGCAAGGCTTTGGGAGTCTCGGATTATGGCGGCATCGTATGGGACGAGATCGTGTCCTTCATGCTGGTATTGTTTTTCACTCCCCCCGGCTGGTACTGGTCATTGCTGGCCTTCGTGCTGTTCCGCATTTTCGACATCGTCAAACCTCCCCCGATACGTTACTTCGACAGCAACTGGCATGGCGGGTTGGGCGTGATGTTCGACGACTTGCTTGCCGCCGGTTATGCATTGATGTGCCTTGCCTTGGTCAAAAGTGCGTTGATATGAACCGCCCGGCCACGGCATTGTTTTGTGCTGTGTTGCTGGGTTTGAACGGGCCGGCTTGCGGCGATATCCCGGCACCGGACACAGAACAGGAATTTTCCGCCAGGGTGATTGCCGTGCTGGATGGTGACACCGTGCTGATACTGTACAGGGCCGGGACACCCCCGGCATCCTCCGTACAGGGGCGGCACGCCGGCGGACTGGTCAAAATCCGGTTGGCCGAAATAGATGCCCCTGAAAAAGCGCAGGCTTTCGGAACAGCATCGCGCAACTCGCTGGTGGAAATGGTGTTGCACAGGCAAATATGGGTACACACGGTGGCGCTGGATAAATACGGACGCACCGTCGCCCAGCTGAAAGTGAATGGTCTGAGCGTCAACGAGGAAATGGTGCGGCGCGGCATGGCCTGGGAGTATTCCCACTATCACAGCGACCGCCGCTACATCGCGCTGCAGACCGAAGCACGGCAGGCCGGACGCGGCTTGTGGGCACAGCATGATCCCACCCCGCCCTGGGAGTGGCGGCTGCAACACGTTACTGATAAAACTAATAGCCATTCGACTAGCCGAGAAAACAACACTCGCCAAGTCGCTGATTATGGCGAAGCCAGCCGATTGCGGGAACAGCCGCCGGCCGCCGCTTCTACTATTATAGAACCACTGACTGGCGAGTTGAGGCGGCGCAAGCAGCATGCCACTGAAACAGGCAAATCACTGGTACTCGCTCCGAACCATTACCGGTGCGGCAGCAAGCACCATTGCTCACAGATGCGCTCCTGCGACGAGGCCCATTATTACCTCACCACGTGCGGCGTGAAAGCTCTGGACCCCAATGGCGACGGTGTGCCCTGCAAGGAGCTGTGCACGAGCGGCAGGTAAAGGCAGGTATCCCGGTACAGGCGGTCAGAATTTCAGCACGCGGCATTCCTGTGCATCACAGCGCAATGCCGCAGCTCCCTGATCCCAGTCGCTTAACACCCAGCGTTCGCAGATGTGTCCATCCACGCTGTGCTCGTGACGATTGGGGCGGTGGGTATGGCCATGTATCAGCTGCGGATAGCCGTACTCCCGCAGCAGTGCGGCGACCGCATCGTCGTTCACATCCATGATCCCGCTATCCTTGCCCTGTTTCGCAGTAGTGCTTTGCCGGCGCAGCAGTTCTATGTAGGCTTTGCGTTCCGCGAGCGGCTGTGCCAGGAAATTTTCCTGGAACACCGCATCATGCACCTGGGCGCGGAATTCTTGATATTCGACATCGTCGGTGCACAGTGTGTCGCCATGGCTGATCAAAGTGGGAGTGCCATACAGATCCAGCAGGGTAGGATCTGGCAAAAGTTTGGCATGACAGGATCGCGCAAGCGCATCGCCCATCAGCAGATCGCGGTTGCCGTGCATCAAATAAACATCGGTGCCGTGTGCTGCGAGCCCATGCAATGCGCTGATTACCCGGGCGTGAAACGGGTCATGCAGGTCGTCGTCGCCCGCCCAGTATTCGAACAGATCGCCGAGAATATAAAGTGCCTCGGCTTGCGGCGCGAGTGTAACAATGAAGCGTTGGAACACCTCCATGCTGCGCGGATGGTCGGCACTGAGATGCAGATCTGAAATGAACAGGGTGTGGGACATAACAAAACGGCGCCTGAAGCGCCGTTGTCCGGTTTATTTCACCACTTCTGCGCTGGTGATAACGACGTCTTCCAGCGGCACATCCTGGGAGCCGGAACGGTTTCCGGTCTTTACGTTGCCTATTGCGTCCACCACTTCCTTGCCTTCCACCACTTTGCCGAATACGCAGTAGCCCCAGCCATCCTGGCCGGGATAATTGAGGAAGCCATTGTCGTTGACGTTGATGAAGAATTGCGCTGTGGCGGATTGCGGGTCAGAGGTACGGGCCATCGCGATGGTGTACTTGTCGTTCTTCAAACCGTTTGCGGCCTCGTTCTGAATCGGCGCATTGGTTTTCTTCTGTGTCATGCCCGGCTCAAAACCGCCGCCCTGGATCATGAAGTTGCCGATCACGCGGTGAAAAATGGTGCCGTTGTAAAAACCGCTGTTCACATATTCGAGGAAGTTCTTGACGGTAGCCGGTGCCTTTTCAGCATCCAGTTGCAATGTGATGACGCCGTGATTGGTGTGCAGTTTGACCATGGTTTTATTGCCCTTTGTTGAATTGATATTTGTGGTTGAAGAATAGGAAGATTGCATTGTGCTGCACAGCAGCAATGTGAACAATGCGGTAAAAATAATTTTCATGTCATGATGCTCCTTCGTAGATTATTTTCCAGTCCTTGTCCTGTTTGATCCAGTATTGGCGCTTCTTCATCCGGTTGGACAGATTACTGCTGCTGTAATCCTGCTCGAAGTCCACCACCACCATATCGGACTGTTCCGGGTAAACGAACATGCTGATATCCGTGATGCCCACCTTGATCCACGACTTTGCGCTGTTAACCAGATGTTTTTGTTTCGCCCATGCAGCGTAATCCATGTTGTTGCTGGAAAAATCAGACGCGTAATGTTTGAGATAAGCATCCGTATCGAGGCTGGCCCAATCCTTGCGCCATTGTTCGACTTGCTGCAGCAGGCTGGCATGATCAGCCTGATCCTGTTCGCTGCTCCAGGCCATCTGGTTGGTAATAATAACCGGCGTGATGCCGATCTGCACATAGGGCGCCAGTTTTTCCAGATCGGCATTTGCCAGCACCACGCAGCCGTTGCTGGCGCGCGGAGGGCGACTATAAGTGTTGCTGGGCGTGCCATGCAGCCAGATGCCGCTCCCGGTGCGTTTGTTTCTGTGATCCCATTCGTTCGGGTAACTGAGCGGGTAAGCTGCATCGCCATATATATCGGCAAGCTGCTTCTTGAGCATTTTCGATTTTATGAAATACACGCCTATCGGGGTGCGCTGATCGCCCGAGTATGACTTGTCGGCACCCAGCTTGCCGATCGTGACATAAAAGTCGGTGACATAGCGGGGTTCTCCATCCACATTTTCATATACGAATAGCGTGGAACGACTGGTATCAACCACCAGCGCGTACTTCTGCTGCGCATCCATCTGCCACAGGAAACGCGGCCTGAGTTTGGCGTCCGACTGGGATAACACACGCTGCAGACGCACCCGCGCCTCGTCGCGCAGGTCCTTGATTTCTTCATGCGGTGCATTTGCCACGCTGCCGAAATTATTGATCACGCC
>JBDTCC010000129.1:0-28814 GCA_039923775.1 Gallionella sp.
AGGCCAGATCGGACATCTTTGATTACATCGAACGATTTTATAACCAGCGGAAAATGAGGCAACTTAACAGTGGTAATATCCATCAACCCGCTCTTAACTGAGTGTCCGAGGAATCGGGGTAAAACCAATGTGGGCTATGGTGAAATGGAGCGAGTTACACTTCATCCGGTGCAATTGCGGTTTCTTGCGGAGCATGCTGGCCTGTTGAAACCAGCACCGACAGCAAGGTTGCCGCGTGGCTTTCGTCGGCGCCTGGAACGATTGCGCGACCACGTTGATAATCTTCATCAGTTATTGGCTTCTGTACCCTGCTATCCGCCCGGATCAGGGGAAACCAAGGATGTGGCTGCCGCTAGTGCCCTTGCCGATGAGTTTGATGACCTATTGGTAGATTACTTCGATGATGAAGCTATTCAGGACGCCATTAACCAATCCAATGGATCTGAGATTCAGAATGAGCAACTCGATCTAATAACCTGAAGGGGAAATACTGCGACGTCCTTACGGGGACTGCGCATATCAGGCACATGGCGTGCTTAAGCAGCTTGCTTGATGGCCTCGCTCGGGTTTCCAGAATATTGCGCGGCTTGGCGGCTTGGATGGTGATACATCCTTGCCGCCGCTTTCCCCATGGATCCGCATAGGGGACGGTGAAACTCGTTAAGCTGGCATCATCGTAGCGCGGTGCACCTTCTGCTTGAAGCTCTTGCGGGTTTGCCACAGGTCATAGGATGCCTGCTCCGCCAGCCACACATCTGCCCGTCCTCCATTCTCTACCCCAAGCCATTGCTCGATGCGCAAAGCCATTTCCGGCGATATGGCAGCGCGTCCATTCAATACACGCGACAATGCCGCTCTGGTCACGCCAAGCTGCGCCGCGGCATCGGTGACAGTCAGCCCCAGTGCCGGCAATACATCCTCCCGAAGGGTTTCGCCAGGGTGCGGCGGGTTGTGCATTATGCTCATTGTCAAATTCCTTTCAGTGATAATCCTGGTAATCCACCAGCACTGCATCCTTACCTTCAAAAGTGAACGTCAGCCGCCAATTGCCGTTAACCCACACCGCATAATGCCCGGCTAGATCATGCTCCAATGGGTGCAGCTTCCAGCCGGGAACATTCATGTCCGTAGCGCTATTGGACTCATCCAGCCGTCGCAATTGCCGTTTGAGCTTCTGCGCATGGCTTGGCTGTATGCCGGCCTTACTGCCAGTCTCGAAAAACACTTTCAGCCCTTTGTGCCGGAATGTTTTAATCATGGCCAACTGTATAGCGTAGCGTTTCGCATGTCAAGCAGCTTTCGTCGGCAGCGGTATCACTTCTGCGCCGGATTTCAACTTGTCCAGGTAATCCGCCCACTCCTGCATCATCTTTCGGCGTTCAGGCAAATGTTCAGCAAAATTGTACGCTGCACTAACCTGGTTGCGTTCGCCATGGGCAAGCTGCCTCTCGATCACCTGATGCGGGTAGCCCAGTTCGTGGAGAAGCGTGGATGCCATGCTTCTGAACCCATGTCCGGTCATTTCGTCAGATTTGTAGCCCAAGCGTCGTAAAGCCGCATTAATCGTGTTTTCTGACATTGGCCGCCCGCCCCCGCGCTCGCTTGGAAATGCATAGGCGCCCCGCCAAGATACCTGCTGGATCTCGCGTAGCACCTCAATTGCCTGTTGCGATAACGGAACAATATGTTGCTCGCCCATTTTCATCTTGCTGCCAGGTATGCGCCACTCAGCCTTATCGAAGTCGAACTCTGACCATTCTGCATGCCTTAACTCTCCCGGACGGACGAATACTAGCGGTGCAAAGCGTAACGCGCAACGGGTAGTGAGCGATCCGGTGAAACCCTCTATCGCGCGAAGCAGCTCACCTGCACCCCTGGGATCTATCACACTGGCATGGTGTTGCACCTTGGTCGACGGCAGGATGTCGCCAAGCTCTATATCACGGCTCGGATCACGGAGGCATAACCCATGACTCACCGCATACCGGAAAGCCCGTCCACACAGGTTATGCACACGCCTGGCAATATCGATTGCGCCGCGCCCTTCTATCCTACGGAGAACAGAGAGTAAATCAGGGGCAGCAAGGTTGGTAATCGGGCGTTTACCAATAAATGGAAAAACGTCTTGTTCAAGAAACCTGAGATTCTTTGATCTGGTTGTCTCGGCCAGCGATGCATGAGCTTTGTCGAACCAGGTCCGTGCAACCGCCTCAAAGGTGTAATCGCCGGCCACTTTGTCCTGATCACGCTTTGCACGCTTCGCCGCGCTCGGATCAATGCCAGTTTTCAGTTTGTCGCGTGCCTCGTCCATCAGCTTGCGAGCTTCCGGTGCACGCACACCAGGGTATACCCCAATCGCAAGTCGCTTCTCCTTGGCCTCAAACCTGTATTTCCACCGCCACAGCTTACTGCCGGCAGATGTTACCTCCAAGTAAAGGCCTCCGCCGTCAGCAAGCCTGTATGGCTTCTCCTTGGGCTTGGCGTTCTGGATCTCCTTGTCTGTCAGCATGGCGTATTCCCTTCGCTCCACGGGATGTTGGGGGCATCGCTGGGGGCATCGACTTTGCAAATCCCCCACAACTCCCTCGGATGCCCCCAATAATGCCCCCATTTTATGCTGGAAGCAATAGGGCTGCATAAGAACGCAATGGACAATAGAATGCCTGACAATGGCTTATTTACTTGGTTTAGTGGACTTTACCGAACCAGAAAGGAACGGTTGATGGTGCCCGGAGCCGGAATCGAACCGGCACGCTGGTTTTACCCTAGCGACGGATTTTAAGTCCGTTGTGTCTACCAATTTCACCACCCGGGCGGGATTTGGAGGCGAGACCCAGAATCGAACTGGGATAGGCGGATTTGCAATCCGCTGCATAACCATTTTGCTATCTCGCCGTATTGCGAATCTACAACCTGAAATGAACGAGGGAAAGCCAGAATGCTTTCCCTCAGATTTGGAGCGGGAGAAGAGTCTCGAACTCTCGACCTCAACCTTGGCAAGGTTGCGCTCTACCAACTGAGCTACTCCCGCAAAACGAGTTGCGCATTATAGGGATATTCGAATTTCTGTCAATAATTTCGCTGCCGAAAATTACCGGGCCATGCTTTTCAGCCCGAACAGGTGCATAAAATTTTCCGTGGTGGTCCGCCCCACTTCATCCATGCTGATGCCGCGCAGCATGGCTATTTCTGCGGCCACATGCTTCACATAAGCAGGTTGGTTGAGCTTGCCGCGGTGCGGCACCGGGGCCAGATACGGTGAATCGGTTTCGATCAAGATACGCTCCAACGGCACGCGTTGGGCGACTTCCTTGATCTGCTTGGCATTTTTGAAGGTGACAATGCCGGAAAATGAGATGTAAAAACCCATTGCCAGCGCGGCTTCGGCAACTTCCCATGTTTCGGTGAAGCAATGCATCACCCCGCGTACCTCCGCGGCATTTTCTTCCTTCATGATGCGCAGGGTATCGGCAGCAGCTTCGCGGGTGTGGATAATGAGTGGCTTGCCGCTCTCGTGTGCCGCACGGATATGTGTACGGAAACGCTCGCGTTGCCACTCCAGATCCCCCTTCAGGCGAAAATAATCCAGGCCGGTTTCACCGATGGCGACCACCTTTGGGTGCTGCGCCAAATCGACCAGGCGGGCGACATCGGGTTCCTCGGCACCTTCGTGATCGGGATGCACGCCCACCGATGCATAGATATGCGGATGTTGCTCGGCAAGTGCCAGTACCTGCGGGAAATCGGCCAGGTTGACCGAAACGCAAAGCGCGCTGACGACCTCGTTTTGCTGCATTTGCGCCAGCACATCACCCATGTTCTCGGCGAGCCCCGGGAAGTTGATATGGCAGTGGGAATCGATGAGTTGCATGTTATTCGAGCATCAGTTGGCGGTAGGAAAAAAACAGGGATTCAAAAAACAACTTGGGATTGAGTGTGTGCCTCGCTTCCCGTTTCGCTGTTTGCAGGTATTTTTGCAAACGCGCCAGGTTTAACGGTGTAACACGGCCGATCAGCTTGTTGATGGCGACCTCTTCTCCCAGATGATAACGCAGTTTGCCCGCCAGCTTCATTGAACTCAGGTCATAACACCATTGTTGCAGCCATTGCACGACCAGCACCTGATCGGTCTTCTGCAGCGCCTCGGCCAGTGCAAATACGTCCAGTGTTTCAGGCAGACGTGCTCCGCGCAGCAACTTTTCACGTTCTTCACTGCCCAGTTGTTCATCCAGTTGAACCGCCTGCAATGGCGCAAAACCAGAGGCTGCGAGGGCTTCGGCGGGATGTTTTACACCCTGTTCTGCCAGCCAGTATGATGCGCTTTCGGCATCCGGGGCAGGTAATGCGAAAGCCAGACAGCGGCTCAAGATGGTAGGCAGCAATTGCTGGGGTTTGTGCGATACCAGAATGAGCAGTAGTCCCGGTGGCGGTTCTTCTAGGTTCTTCAGCAAGGCATTGGCGGCATTCGGGTTCATGGTCTCGGCCGGATGAATGATGACCAAACGCCTGCCACCCTGGTGGGCGGTCATGCCGAAAAAGTCCGCCAAACCGCGAATTTGCTCGACAGATATCTGCTTGCTGGGGGTTTTTCCGGATTCGCTCTCCTCGCCGTCGCGGTTCAGGATTTCAGGTTGCAATAAACGAAAGTCAGGGTGGGTGCCCTGCTCGAACCAGTGACAGGAAGGACATTTTCCGCATGCAAAATTCGATTCGTCCGGAACCTGACACAACAGGCTTTGCGCATAATTGATGGCCAAATCAAGTTTGCCGATGCCCTTGCCGCCCTTGAATAGCAGACCGTGTGCCGGACCTTTGCGCAACTCCTGCAAGCGCGCCCAATCATTTTTTTGCCATGGATAAATTTGTTTCATATCAAATAATTGATATAATTTCCTCAAGTTTTAGTTTAACTTCATCAAGGGTCTGTGCCGCATCGATCACAATATATCGATGTGGGTGTTCCTTGACACGTTTGTGGTATCCGGCCCGCACGCGATCAAAAAAATCGGTCTGTTCCTGCTCAAAGCGGTCCAACGTGACGTTCTTCGCCAGACGTTGTCGCGCCACTTCAACCGGAACGTCAAAAAACAGCGTCAGGTCAGGCTGCAAATCAGGATGAACCCATTGTTCAAGCTGGCTTAATTTTTCCCAGGCGAGTCCCCTGCCAGCACCCTGATAGGCAAAACTGGCATCGCTGAAACGATCTGAAATCACCCACTTGCCAGCAGCTAATGCAGGCTTGATGACCTGTTCGATGTGTTCCAGACGTGCTGCAAACATCAGCAACGCTTCAGTCCCGATGCTCATGGGGCAGTTCAATAATATCTCTCGCAACTGCTCACCCAGCGGGGTGCCACCCGGTTCCCGGGTAACCACCACATCAAGCCCGCGTAGCCTCAGCGCATCGGCAACCCATGCCAAATGGGTGCTTTTCCCTGCGCCGTCGACGCCTTCAAAGGTAATAAACTTGCTCATGGTTCAATTTTCAGGGCAAAACCCAATATCGATTGTCCGCTCATTTTTGATATCGATTCACCGCACGGTTGTGTTTGCTCAAACTGTTGGAAAATTGCGAGCTGCCGTCGCCACGCGCAACAAAGTATAGCGCGTCAGTCTGTGCCGGATGCAAAGCAGCCTGTAAAGCGGCCACGCCGGGCAAAGCAATCGGTGTGGGAGTCAATCCCCTTCGCATATAGGTATTGTATGCGCTATCGGCAAGTAAATCGCGCTTGCGCAAGTTGCCATCGAATTTGTCCCCCATGCCATAAATTACCGTCGGGTCGGATTGCAATAACATGCCCTTTCGCAGGCGGTTCACAAACACGCCGGCAATCATCACGCGATCGCTGGGCGTCCCGGTTTCCTTCTCGATGATCGAAGCCAGTATCAGTGCCTGGTAAGGGGTCTGCAATGGCAGATCCGGAGCGCGTGCCAGCCATGCCTGCTGCAAATTTTTTTGCATGGTCTGATAGGCGCGCTTGAATATCTGCAGATCACTGCTGCCCGCCGCAAAGTAGTAGGTGTTCGGGAAGAACAGACCTTCCGGATAATTTTCCGTCGCGCCGATACGCTGCAGAATTTCTTCATCGGTCAGGTGAGCCGAGTTATGGGTAATATCTGGATTGCGATCAAGCGCTTCGCGCATTTGTTTGAATGTCCAGCCCTCAATCACACTCAGCTGACTCAGGCTGACCTCCCCCGTACTGATGATTTTCAACAATTGAAGCGGAGAAACCGGATGCTCCAGTGCGTAGTTGCCTGCCTTGATTTGTCCAGATTTGCCCAACAAGCGGGCCAGCCAGACAAATTGCCAGCCGCGTTCCAGCAATCCAGATTGCTGCAATTCCCGCGCTGCACCTTTGAGACTGTTGCCTTGTTTCAGCGAAAATTCAAACGGTGTATCAGGCAGGGATAAGGGACTCAAGGCGTAATAACCGGGTATTACCAGAGTCAACAGCAACACCATCAGCAGTAGCGTAGTAATTTTCTTCATTGGAGCGTTGATTCCTCTGCCCAGGTTTGCCTGATTTGCATGGAAACTGGAAAGCTTGTCCAATGACATTGCTCCAGTTCTCGTATCGGCCACAGGCCAATGATGCTGTTCACCAAGAACAACTCATCGGCATGCAACAGCTCTTCCAGTCCTATATTGCGGATATGTAGCGGCATGTTGTGTTGTATCGACCAGTCGATCACGCGATCTCGTTGCACGCCCGCGACGCCGTTAAGCGATAATTCGGGCGTGAACAATTCGCCCCTGCATACAACAAATAAATTACTACGCGTGCCCTCGATCACATTGCCATCCATATCCAGTAGCAAGCCTTCGGCAATCTCCGGATCAAGTAAACTCGCATCGTGCCATTGGGCCGCGGCCAGAACGTTTTCCAGACGATTGAGATGCTTTATCCCTGCCAGGCGAGGCTGCTGACCCAGGCGTAGTTGGCATTGTTGTACCTTGATTCCGCGTATTGCCCAGTCGGCGGGATAATCCGGCATGGGGGAAACATCCCAGAGATGGGTGGTATCGGTGCAATGCTGGGGTGCATAGCCGCGTGCACTCATCCCGCGTGTGACAATCAATTTCACCACCACGTCGGGATGTCCCCCGATCAGGTCTTCCAATTCAGTGGAAAGCAATCCAGCATCCGGGCAGACGATACCCAGCGCCGTACAATCGTGATGGAGTTTTTGATAGTGCAAAGGCCAATGCTGTGCTTTTCCCCGGATCGCTCGAAGAGTGCGAAATACCCCATCCCCATAGAGCAGTCCACGATCACGGATGCCGATCAAATTGCCAGGCTTGCCATTGACCAGCATCGCAGAGTAAAACTAGACCTTGCGGAACACCAAGGTTCCGTTGGTTCCACCGAAGCCGAAATTATTGTTCATCGCGACATCGATCTTCATGTCACGTGCAACATTCGCGCAGTAGTCCAAATCGCATTCCGGGTCTTGTTCAAAAATATTGATAGTAGGGGGTGAAATTTGATGGTGCACTGCCAACGCGCAAAATACCGACTCGATTCCCCCTGCCCCACCCAGAAGATGGCCTGTCATCGATTTGGTCGAATTCACCACCAGACTTTTGGCATGATCACCAAACGCCAGTTTGATGGCATCGGTTTCATTTTTGTCGCCCAAAGGGGTCGAGGTGCCATGCGCATTAACGTATTGCACAGCTTGAGGATCCAAACCGGCATTGCGCAGCGCATTCAGCATGCTGCGCTTCGGTCCATCACTATTCGGTGAAGTAATATGGTAGGCATCTCCGCTCATGCCATAGCCGGCCAATTCCGCATAAATCCTGGCGCCGCGTGCCTTGGCATGTTCATATTCCTCCAGCACCAACACGCCCGCACCTTCACCCATTACGAAGCCGTCGCGACCTTTGTCCCAGGGACGACTTGCTGTTGCCGGGTCATCGTTGCGGGTGCTGAGTGCACGCGCTGAGGAAAAACCACCCACCGCCAGTGCACACAGTGTTGCTTCAGAGCCCCCCGCAATCATCACATCCGCATCGCCATACTCGATGATTCGCGCCGATTCACCTATGCAATGCGTGCCGGTTGTGCATGCAGAAACCATTGCCAGATTCGGCCCCTTCAATCCGTACATCACGGACAGGTTTCCCGAAATCATGTTGATAATGGTTCCTGGAATGAAGAACGGAGATATTTTGCGCGGCCCTGCGGCAATGTAATCGTTGTGCGTATCCTCAATCATCGGCAGACCGCCGATGCCGGAACCGATGTTTACGCCGATACGCTCGGCATTCTGCTCGGACACTTCCAGCCCGGAGTCCTTGAATGCCTCCATGCCAGCCACCAGACCAAAATGGATAAACCGGTCCATGCGGCGGGCATCCTTGGCGGACAGGAACTGAGTAACATCAAAATCCTTCACCTCGCCTGCAATTTGTGCAGCCATTGAGCTGGCATCAAAGTGGGTGATATTGGTAATACCGGATTTCCCCGCGACGATGTTCCGCCAGACCGTGGGAATCCCTATCCCGACCGGGGAAATAGCCCCCAGGCCGGTAATGACGACTCTACGCTTAGACAAATTGACTCCGCCAAACAGTAAGGATGAAAAAACAGGGAGGGTAAAAAATAATGAAGGGGTAGATTACTTTTGATGTGCCAGGACGTAGTCGATGGCCTGTTGAACGCTGGTGATTTTCTCTGCATCTTCGTCAGGAATGTCACATTCAAACTCTTCTTCCAAAGCCATGACCAATTCCACGGTGTCCAGCGAGTCGGCACCCAGATCGTTGACAAAAGAAGATTCATTCTTGACTTCTGACTCGTTTACACCCAATTGTTCGGCTACAATCTTCTTAACGCGTTGTTCAATAGACATCTTAATTCTCCTACCCAGATTAAAGTTAAAAATAACGGCGGCATTGTATCAAATTTGCGAAAAAGTCCAAGCAACTTGTGTACGTTGCGGTTGAGCTATCAAGAATGTATACAACCTGCCCCGCCAAATTTGCCGAATTACATTATTCAGGTGCCCGATATCTCATCAGTAGGCGGTTGGGGCTGACCATTTTGCGGTTGCTCTCCCTGTGGGGCGATTTTGCGTTGCCGCTTCTCTTCCTGTTTCTTTTTCTTGGCAATCTCTTTTTGACGTTTTTCGAACGAGTAATTTGGTTTGGCCATATGTAATCCTATTTCAATGTAATTTTAAGTCGAGGGGTAATATGATAACAGGTACTATTACTTTGTTTTTGAATCCTTGGCGCCTAATAGCTTGATCAACCGGCTAAAACGATGCGAACTTCCTTGTAAATCAAGTCCGGCTTAAACTGAACCATGGCTATAGTCGCTGTATTTAACCAAAAAGGCGGGGTTGGGAAAACCACCACGGTTCTTAATCTGGCAGCCGCATTAACACGTCGTGGCTGTCAACCCGTAGGTATTGATCTCGATCCGCAAGCTCAATTAAGTTCCATTTCCGGCTTTACTACAAGTTCCGCTGATAACAGTATTTATAGCCTGTTTCAGCGCAATCGCCCGTTGCGCGACCTGATATGGGAATCTCCAAGCGGAATCAGGGTCATTCCTTCACATGTCGAACTATCCAAAGTGGATGCCCTGTATGGCAAGGGCTACAACGCAATCAACAGGTTAAACGCAAGTCTGCAGGCAGAAAAATCAATATCCGGACAGGCGTCCTGGATAATCGATTGCAGCCCGCTGGTAGGGGTCCTTTCCCTGAATGCGATATTTGCCTGCGATGCCGTCATCGTCCCAATCGCGGCCGACTACCTGTCACTAAACGGTGCGCTTCAAATCGCAAAAACTCTCAAGGCTCTCGAGCAGGTGCTGAAGCGCAGAGTTAATCGCCGTTTTTTGCTCACCCGTTTTGATTCCAGGCGGAATATGGCAAAAATCGTTTTGAGTTTGGCGCAGGCAGAATTTGGTACTGACGTTTGCAGGACAGTCATCTCGGAAAATGTCAGCTTGGCTGAAAGTCCTGCATTGCACAAGTCGGTCTTCGAACACGCTCCCGGCAGCCGTGGCGCACAAGACTATGATGCCCTGCTGGACGAATTGATGGCGGACGGGTTTATCGAATAATACCGGGGAATTCAGGTAGCTACTGAACCAATGATTGCCGGTGTTTACCCATAGCAACTTCTTAGTTATGTCTGGTAATTAACGACAATACCTCTTCAATATCGGCCGATTGGAAAGGCACCTTGTCGGTGCTGACGGCATTGCAATGCAATATTTCGCAATCGCGGTACATCTGGAGCAGTTTACGTTCCGCATCCATGACATCCTTGCCTTGTATGTGGATGCTCTCGACTTTTTGCCCATCCCGTGTCTTCACAGAGAAATCAAATTTCAGCATAGCTTCCTCCAAAATGTTCTCGTGCAACACACCGATATTCCAAGCCGGGTTGCGTGTAAGTACAAGCGGTTCAGATCGAATACAGTGATACGCACAAAGCGGAATGTTCAGACTATACGCTTGGAACTGAATCATCCCAAGGATTCATCGAACACCTCGTTATTCCATGTACATTCCGCCATTCACGTGCAAAGTAACTCCGGTAATGTAAGTCGCTCCCGGGCCCGCCAGAAACGCCACGGCAGCGGCAATATCGGCGGGCTGGCCGAGCCGTTTCAGCGGCACATGTTCAATCAGTTTGCTGCGCTGCTCTTCGCCCAATGCATGAGTCATGTCGGTATCTATAAATCCCGGGGCAACGCAGTTCACGGTGATGTTGCGGCTGCCGATTTCCTGAGCAAGGGACTTGGTGAAACCGACCATGCCCGCTTTGGAAGCTGCATAGTTGGCCTGTCCTGCATTGCCCATGCTGCCGACTACGGAGGAAATGCTGATGATGCGCCCTCCTCTGGCCTTCATCATGGCGCGCAGCACGGCACGGCTGAGACGGAACACAGATTTGAGGTTGGTCGCCAGCACATCGTCCCATTCTTCGTCAGTCATGCGTGCCAGCAGATTGTCGCGTGCGATGCCGGCGTTGTTCACCAGTATCGATATTTCGCCGAATTGCTTGCGCAGTTCAGCCAGAACCTGTTCAGTTTGAGCCGTGTCATTGACGTTCAACGCCATGCCGGTTCCCTTGATACCAGCAGCATCAAGGTATGCGCTGATCGCTTGTGCGCCGGCGTCACTGGTGGCTGTGCCGATCACGGTAGCACCCTGCCCGCCCAGTTCCAGCGCGATGGCCTGACCGATTCCGCGGCTGGCCCCGGTGACTAATGCGATCTGTCCTTGCAGTGTCATGTCGTGTTCCTTATGCGAGTGTGGTCAATGCCAGCGTCAGTGCTGCGCCATCGTTGATGGCAATAGATTGCTGGGTGGTGTCGATGCGTTTGTTCAGTCCCGCCAAGACTTTGCCCGGTGCGCATTCCACATTGTGTGTAATACCCTGTTTGCCGAATTCCAGTACGGTTTCCACCCAGCGTACCGGAGAGTACAACTGGCGTACCAGGGCATCCTTGATCGCAGCAGCATCCGAATAGCTCTTTACGTCGGCATTGTGGAGCACAGGAATGGACGGGGCTTGCACCGTTACATCAGCAAGATAATCCCGCAATTGCTCAGCCGCGCGCCCCATTAACTTGCAATGCGACGGCACGCTCATCGACAGCATGATTGCGCGCTTTGCTCCCTTTGTCTTGGCCAGCTCCATTCCGCGCTCGACAGCGGCGCGATTACCGGCAATCACCACCTGACCGGGAGAATTGTAATTCACCGCTTCCAGCACTTCTCCTTGCGCACCCTCGACACACACGGCACGCACAGCATCGTCATCCAGTCCGAGTATTGCAGCAATGCCACCCACGCCATCCGGTACCGCCTGCTGCATACATTGCGCACGATAGCGCACCAGCGGCAAAGCATCGGAAAAACTCAATGCCTCGGCAGCGACCAGCGCGGTATATTCACCAAGACTATGCCCTGCCATAATGAATGGAGCAGCGCCATGCTGAATTTGCCAGGCACGATATACCGCCACGCCTGCAGTCAACATGATGGGCTGGGTATTCACGGTGGCGCTCAGATCTTCATTCCTGCCTTCCGCGACCAATTGCCACAGATCCTGATTCAACACATCGGAAGCCTCGGCAAAAGTATTGCGCACCGCGGGAAAGTCGGCATACCCATTCATCATGCCGGGGAATTGGGAACCCTGGCCGGGAAATACAAAAGCAAATTTAGTCATAGGGAAATCAATTTTTGGTTATCAGTCTTTAGTCGTAGGATTGCTGACCGCGGTCAGGCTTTAACCGGCGACTAACGTCTAGCAATCAGCACCCAAGTTGCTTACCACTTGATCAAAACGGCGCCCCAGGTAAACCCTCCGCCCACGGCCTCCAGTAAAATATTCTGCCCAGTCTTGATCCGGCCATCGCGAACCGCTGCATCCAATGCCAAAGGAATCGACGCTGCCGAGGTATTGCCGTGTGTCGCGACAGTAACGATCACGTTATTCATACTCAAGCCGAGTTTTTTTGCTGTTGCTTCCATAATTCGGATGTTGGCCTGATGCGGCACCAGCCAATCGATGTCGGAACCCCGCAGCTGGTTTGCTTCAAGCACTTCCTCGACCACTGAGCTCAGCACTTTGACCGCAAATTTGAAAACTGCCTGACCTTCCATCTTGATGAACGGGTCACCTTGCACCAAACCATTGCTGATGTTGCCAGCGGCTTTCAACATGTTGTGATAGCTGCCATCAGCGTGCAGCTTGCTTGCAACGATGCCGGGGGTTTCAGAGGCCTGCAGCACTACTGCACCGGCTCCGTCGCCGAATAATACGCAAGTGGCACGATCATTCCAGTCCAAAATTCGCGACAGCACCTCCGCACCGACCACCAATGCCGTTTTGGCCTGACCGCTACGTATATACAGGTCGGCAGTGTTCATCGCATACACAAAGCCCCCGCATACCGCCTGCATGTCGAATGCAGCGCCATGATTCCTGATCCCGAGTTTATCCTGAAGGATGCAGGCAGTGCTCGGGAAAATCTGGTCGGGTGTCGTGGTCGCAACGATTAGCAGGTCTATCTGGTCAGCAATAATACCTGCTGCCTTGATCGCCTGCAGGCTGGCTTGCAAGGCTAGATCGCTGGTCAGCTGATTGTCTGCCGCAATATGTCGCTCGACGATACCACTACGCGAGACAATCCAGTCGTGCGAGGTGTCTACGATCTTTTCCAGGTCAAAATTGGTCAGCACCTTGGCCGGCAAATAACTTCCTGTGCCGATGATTTTTGAATACATCAGGAAACCTCCGCTGCTTTTTGCTGATTTGAATGATGCCATACTTCAATGTGCTCGCTGATGTGCTGCAACATACCGCCGCGTACTTCTTCGGCCGCACGTTCGATGGCGCATCGAAAAGCGAATATATCTGCCGAGCCGTGACTCTTCACTACGATACCCTTGAGTCCGAGCAGGCTCGCACCGTTGTAGCGGCGATGATCCACCCTGCGCTTGAATGCCTTGAGTACAGGCAATGCCACCAGTGCAGCCAGCTTGGAGAATATGTTCCTGCCGAATTCTTCGCGCAAGAAGCCGCCCAGCATCTGCGCCAGTCCTTCGGTGGTTTTTAATGCCACATTGCCGACGAAGCCATCGCACACCACCACGTCAGTGGTCCCCTTGAAGATGTCATTTCCTTCGACATTGCCGTAAAAGTTCAGGTCGCTGTCACGCAGCAATTCTGCGGCCTGCTTGACCACTTCATTGCCTTTGATGTCTTCGCTGCCTATATTCAACAGGCCGACGCTGGGGTTCGATTTATGCTCCAGCGCGGTAACCAGCGTGGATCCCATCAAGGCAAACTGCAACAGGTGCTGTGCATTGCAATCGGTGTTGGCACCCAGATCGAGCATGCACACCTGGCCTTTTTGAGTTGGCAAGTAGGAGGCGATCGCCGGGCGGTCTATGCCGGGGATGGTTTTCAGCACATAACGCGCAGTCGCCATCAGTGCGCCGGTATTGCCAGCGCTAATGCAGGCCAGTGCTTCACCATTTTTGACCAGATTGATGCTGACTCGCATCGAGGAGTCTTTTTTGCCGCGCAATGCGGATTGCGGCTGCTCGTCCATGCCCACCACTTCGCTGGCGGGATGAATACGCAAGCGCACTCCTGTTTTCACACCCAGGAGACGTAATTCGGCTTCGATGGCATCAGGGATACCCACCAGAATGATGGTATCGTCGGGGAACTGCTTCAGATACTCAACTGCTGCAGGTATGGTGACCGTCATGCCGTGGTCGCCCCCCATCGCATCAATAGCTAATGTGACATCCACTAAGCAATCCTCAGCAAGGCTAACAAAAAGAAAACGCAGCCGACCTTAAATGATCGGCTGCGCTACTTGAAGGTTTATTCGCCCTTGGTTTTGACTACCTTCTTGCCACGGTAAAACCCGGTGGGGCTTACGTGGTGGCGCAAGTGGGTCTCACCTGTGGTCGGCTCGATCGCGGTCGCCGGGCTGGTCAAAAAATCATGTGCGCGGTGCATGCCGCGTTTGGATGGGGACTTCTTGTTTTGCTGAACTGCCATGATAACTACTCCTAAAAAGCTGATTAATTACGTTTCAATTTTGCTAAAACCGCAAATGGACTTTTTTCATCCCGCTGCGCATTTTTGCCATCTGTCGCCTGACAAGTACCCGATTCGTGTTTGGGTGCGATTGGCAGGCTTAACAAAATCTCTTCTTCAAGCATATCCGGCACATTCAAATGCGTATCCGCCAGTATGCTATCGAACTCGTCGTCCTTTCCGTCCGCCGCATCATCGTCCAATCCGTCCAGGCTTGCCTGATCGCGGAGCAACAGGCGCGCATCAAGCTGAACCGGATAATCGAGGCCATTCAGGCAACGTTGGCAACGCAACCGGCACAGACCAACCACATGCACATCCAGAAAGGGTATCCCTTGTTTATCCACGCCACCTTGCACTGTGTAATGCAAAACTCCCTGGGAAGTTTCCAGTGCTTCCAACAAGCGCGACAGCTCGGCAACCGGTAATTCACCGCTTAATTGCTTCCCGTTTCGGGCAAAATCCAAGCTATCGATGAAAGACCGTGCATACATGAGGCGCGCATGATATATTTTTCGTTGCTTCCTGTCAAAAATCCTAAGGAATATCTTTGAATTCTCAGTTGCTTGTACTCGCCTCCAGCTCCATTTATCGCCACGAATTGCTCAAAAGGTTACAACTCCCGTTTGAAACGATGGCGCCGAATGTGGATGAAACCCCGTTACCGCATGAATCAGCTCGCGAAACATCCGCGCGCCTCTCGCAGAAAAAGGCCCGTGCCCTGTCCGACAGATATCCCGATGCCCTTATCATCGGTTCCGACCAGGTTGCCCTGCTGGACGGCATGCAACTTGGCAAACCGCTTACGCATGACAATGCTGTCAAACAACTGCGCGCAATGCGTGGCAAGACCACCTGCTTCTATACCGCACTGACGCTGCTGAACAGCAATACCGGCAATATGCAAACAGATGTGGCGGAAAACCACATCACCCTGCATAACCTCAGCGATGCCGAGATCGAAAGCTATTTGCACAAGGAGCAACCATATCACTGCGCCGGCAGTGCAAAATCGGAAGGCCTGGGGATTGCGCTCATCAGAAAAATGACGGGTGACGACCCTAATGCGCTGGTCGGACTACCGCTGATTTTGCTGACTGAAATGCTGCGCAATGAAAATGTTCGATTGTTCTGACTATGGCGACAAAACCTGGAACGCTCTACCTGATTCCCTGCACACTGGGCGACACTATCCCGAATCAGGTATTACCTGAATATGTCATCTCCCTGTCGCGCAAGTTGCAACATTTCGTCGTTGAGCAGCCCAAGACCGCCCGACAATTTCTCTCCGCGCTGAAACACGAACAACCGATCCAGACACTGCATTTCGCCACGTTGAACGAACACACTGCAGCAAATGAACTATCTGAACTACTGGTCCCGCTATTGGCCGGTCACGATGTCGGGATCATATCGGAAGCGGGGTGTCCGGGTGTTGCCGACCCGGGTGCGAGTCTGGTCAATCTGGCACATCGCAACGGCATCCGCGTCGTGCCGCTGGTCGGCCCTTCCTCGATTTTGCTGGCGTTGATGGCTTCTGGCCTGAATGGGCAGCGCTTCGCCTTTCACGGTTACCTGCCGATAGCAGAAGCAGACAGAAAGAAGACGATCACATCACTCGAGGCTGAGTCCATGAGGCGCGATCAAACCCAGATGTTCATCGAAACTCCTTACCGCAACGACAGGATGTTTGGCGCCCTGCTCGCCCAGTGCCGTCCGGAAACACAGCTTTGTGTCGCAACCGACATCACCTTAGCCGACGAACAGATCCAGACCCGTTCCATCGGAGACTGGAAATCCAGCCCTGCGCCCCAACTTAACAAACGTCCCAGCCTGTTCTTGCTGCTGGGCAAAAGCTGATTTAGTTGCTCTGTCGGCCGCTTTCTGGTATTAAAGCGGACTTTATTTTTTATCCCGTTGGAGGAATGTAATGCCGGTACAGACTCATAAACCTGTCTCCCCCTATAAGGCCAAGAAGGGCGAGGCATACATGAACCCAAAACAACTTGATCATTTCCGTAAAATAATGAATGAAATCAAGGCTGGACTAGGTAAGGATATTGATCGCACCGTGCACACGATGCAGGACGAAGCGACTGTGTTCGCCGATCCGAACGACCGAGCCACCCAGGAATCCGACATGGGCCTGGAACTGCGCAACCGCGACCGCGAACGTAAATTGATTAAAAAGATCAATGAGATGCTCGCCAAGATCGATGCGGGCGAGTACGGCTATTGCGATAATTGCGGTGTCGAGATCGGCTTGAATCGGCTCGAAGCAAGACCTACTGCCACACTATGTATCGACTGTAAGACCCTGGATGAAATACGCGAAAAACAGGTAGCCAAATAATCACTGTCTGAATATAAAGCCTGACTATGAAAAAAGCCCCGCCAAATTGGCGGGGCTTTTTTTGTTTGGCCGTTAAATCACTCTGCGGCAGGAGCTGCTGCCGGGGCATCGAGCAATGCTTTCATGCTCAGTTTCATGCGCCCCTTGTCATCCACTTCCAACACTTTCACGCGCACGATTTGACCTTCCTTAAGATGGTCAGAAACGCTGGCCACGCGTTCGTGGGCGATCTGGGAGATATGCAACAGACCATCCTTACCAGGCAACACATTCACCAGGGCGCCAAAATCGAGCAGCTTGACCACGGGGCCTTCATATATCTTGCCCACTTCCACATCAGCCACGATATCTTCGATGCGCTTTTTGGCCAACTCACCCGCTTCGCCGCTTACGCAGGAGATGGTGATGTTGCCGACGTCATCGATGTCGATCGTTGTGCCCGTTTCTTCGGTCAAGGCACGAATTACCGCGCCGCCCTTGCCGATCACATCGCGGATTTTTTCCGGATTGATCTTCATCTTGATCATGCGCGGAGCAAATTCTGAAACTTCGGTACGCGCATTGGGCATGGATTGCTTCATTAATTCCAGAATGTGAATACGACCCTCGCGAGCCTGGACCAAAGCCGCCTGCATGATATCGCGCGTGATGCCGTTGATTTTGATGTCCATCTGCAAAGCTGTCACACCGGCTTCAGTACCTGCCACCTTGAAATCCATATCGCCCAGATGGTCTTCATCTCCGAGAATATCGGTCAGCACCGCGAAGCGATTGCCTTCCTTGATCAGTCCCATGGCGATACCCGCCACATGTGCCTTGAGCGGCACACCGGCATCCAGCAACGACAAGCAGCCGCCACACACCGAAGCCATCGAACTGGAGCCGTTGGATTCGGTGATTTCCGAAACCACGCGCATCGCATAGCCGAACTCTTCTTCGCTGGGCAACACAGCAACCAGCGCGCGCTTCGCCAGCCGGCCGTGGCCGATCTCGCGACGCTTTGGAGTGCCTACGCGGCCGGTCTCACCGGTGGAATACGGAGGGAAATTGTAATGCAGCATGAAACGGTCGGTATATTCGCCCTGCAGCGCGTCGATCTTTTGCGAGTCGCGCATGCTGCCCAGGGTCGCCACCACGATACCCTGCGTTTCGCCGCGGGTGAACAAGGATGAACCGTGGGTACGCGGCAATATGCCGTTGCGTATCGTGATAGGGCGCACAGTACGCGTGTCGCGACCATCGATACGCGGTTCACCGCTGAGAATCTGTCCGCGCACGATCTTGGCTTCCAATGCGCTGAACAAGTCATTGACATGATTCTTTTGGGTCGCCATCACTTCTGGAGACATCGCGGCCATCACTTTGTCCCGTATCGTATCAACCGCTACGGTACGAGCCTGTTTGGAACGGATCGCGTAAGCCTGGCCCAGCTCAGCCTCGGCAAGACTGGAAATCTGTGCAATCAATGCCTCATTCTTGACCGGAGCAGTCCATTCCCACGCATCCGCACCCACAGCATCAGCCATTTCGTTGATCGCCTGGATGACCACCTGCATCTGCTCGTGTCCGAACATCACTGCACCCAGCATGATTTCTTCGGACAGCTGTTGCGCTTCGGATTCAACCATCTGCACTGCACGATCGGTACCGGCAACCACCAGGTCCAATTGGGAAGTCAGCAGTTCAGTAGCAGTCGGATTGAGCAGATACTGGCCATTGGCATAACCCACGCGCGCAGCACCTATCGGTCCGTCAAACGGAATGCCGGACAATGCCAGAGCGGCTGATGCGCCAATCATGGCCGGGATATCGGAATCGATCTCCTCATCCGAAGACATCACCGTTGCAACGATCTGTACTTCGTTATAAAAACTCTCGGGAAACAACGGACGCAACGGACGATCGATCAGACGAGAGGTCAGTATCTCCTTTTCGCTGGGGCGGCCTTCGCGCTTGAAAAAGCCGCCGGGTATCTTGCCCGCTGCGTAAGTTCTTTCCTGATAATCAACGGTCAGCGGGAAAAAATCCTGCTCTGGTTTGGCATCCCTCCTGCCTACCACAGTGACCAGCACCACGGTATCGTCCAAACTGACCATCACCGCGCCACTGGCCTGACGTGCGATCTCGCCAGTCTCCAGAGTGAGTTGATGATTACCGTATGCGACTGTTTTTTTATAGTGACTCAAGATAGACCTCTCTAGATGAAGCAACTAGCCATTCGACTAAGCTGGCAAACCACGCCAGCCAAGCCGCCGGTTATATGCATGGTATGGCGCGCAGCCGCGGCATACTTTGTGACAAGACAAAACAACACGGGTCGCTAATGCGACCCGCTGTAGACAAATATTTACTTGCGAATACCCAAACGCTCAATCAACGTGCGATAGCTTCCGTCGTTGGTGCGCTTCAGGTAATCAAGCAACTTGCGGCGGCGACTTACCAGACGCAGCAGTCCGCGACGAGAATGGTGATCCTTTGAGTTATCTTTGAAATGCTCTGTCAGGTATGTGATGCGTGCGCTGATCAATGCAACTTGCACTTCGGGAGAACCTGTATCGCTCTTGGCGCGCTGATAGTCGGTTACGATTTGCGCTTTTTGCGCAGCATTAATTGCCATTGGTTTTGCTCTCCTAAAAAAAGTGCAACATTCTACCCTTTAACTGGGTTGTTACTCAACTACAATATTTCCCCTCGTATGGCTTTTGCAGCTTGTTTTGCCACTTCGGTTAACAGCCGCTCGGGTGCAAGGCGACGTCCCTGCAACTGTCCTACCCCGATGAATCCCTGCGGTCCGTGCAGGCTGACCTTGCCATCCGACAGGCCGGTGTCCAGGCCCAGCCTTTGTCCTTGGGCCAAGCGCTGTACTTGCACAGCATCCAATTGTAACCGCGGCATGTCGGGCATCAGGCTTTCCAACGGCAGTATGCAGGTATCACGTTCATCCTCGCTCATACCGGACAATTGTTGCAGAGTGTAGCTGTTGCGCAAATCGAAATGCGCAATCGCAGTACGCCGCAGGCCGATCAGATGCGCACCACACCCGAGCGCCGCGCCGATGTCTTCGGCCAGGGTACGGATGTAAGTGCCTTTGCTGCAACGCACTGTGATGTCCATTTCGTTGCCTGAAAATGAATTCAACAGCAACTCGTGTATCACCACGGTGCGCAATTCGCGTTCTATGGTTTCGCCGTTGCGGATATATTCATAAAGCGGCTTGCCCTGATACTTTAGTGCGCTGTGCATGGGCGGAATCTGCTGTATTTCGCCGCGAAATCTTTCCAGCACTGTATCGACCTCGACCTGCCCGCTCTCTACCGGATGTTCGGCGGTTATTTCACCTTCAGCATCGCCGGTAGTGGTGGTTTGTCCCAGGCGCAACAAGGCACGATAGGTTTTATCAGCATCCAGCAGAGACATGGAGAATTTTGTGGCTTCGCCGAAGCAGACAGGCAGCAGACCGGTCGCAAGCGGATCCAGTGTACCGGTATGACCGGCCTTTTCGGCCTGGAACAGACGGCGAACTTTTTGCAGGGCAGTATTGGAGCTTAATTCCAGCGGCTTGTCGAACAACAGCACGCCATCAAGAGGGCGATAGGTACGCGCCATCAGAATCTACGAATTATCAGGATGTAATTTATCGCTTGCGACCGCCTCGTCGATGAGCTGAGACAGGTGGCTACCACGCTCTACTGATGCATCGAAGACGAAATGCAATTGCGGCATGACGCGCAGCTTGAGACTGCGCGACAACTGGCTACGCAGAAAGCCACTGGCGCGATCAAGCCCTTGCTGCGCTTCATCATGCTTGCCATCCAAGCGGGTGAAAAAAATCTTGGCATGCGAATAATCACCCGCCACTTCGACCCCGGTAATGGTGACTAGTCGCACGCGCGGATCGTTGATCTGCAGGCGCACCAACTCGGCTATCTCACGCTGGATTTGCTGGGCGATGCGATCGGTGCGTGCGAAGTTTGCCATCAGTTTGCGATCAAAGGGCGCGCGCAACCTCAACAATTTCATAGGCTTCCAGTTTGTCGCCCACCACAAGATCGTTGAAATTCTTTACCGACAGTCCGCATTCAAAATTTGCTTTTACTTCCTTTACGTCATCCTTGAAGCGTTTCAGCGAATCAAGTTCTCCGTCGTGTATCACTTCGTCGCTGCGCATCACTCTCACCTTAGCACCACGCTTGATCACACCGTCCAGTACCATACATCCGGCGATCGTACCGATCTTGGAAACGGTGAATACTTGACGCACTTCAACCGTGCCCATGATGCTTTCGCGCTTCTCGGGGGCCAGCATGCCGGACAGCGCAGCCCTGATTTCATCCACCATTGCGTATATGATGTTGTAATAGCGGATGTCCACACCGGAGGATTCGGCAAGTTTGCGCGCAGCCGCATCGGCACGTGTGTTAAATCCAATGATGATCGCTTTCGATGCCAGTGCCAGATTGACATCAGACTCTGTAATCGCCCCCACGCCGCCATGGATCAGATTGACCTTGACTTCGTTGGTGGAAAGTTTTTGCAGCGATTGTGCAATTGCCTCGGCGGATCCCTGCACGTCGGACTTCACGATCAGCGACAGAACGCCCACTTCACCTTCGGCCATTTGTTCAAACATGTTTTCCAGTTTGGCTGCCTGCTGCTTGGCGAGTTTTACACCGCGATATTTGCCCTGGCGGAACTGGGCAATTTCACGTGCACGCTTTTCATCAGTCAATACCATCAATTCTTCACCGGCAATTGGCACTTCGGACAGCCCTTGTATTTCGACCGGAATAGAAGGGCCTGCTTCGATAATTGTCTTGCCGTTTTCATCCAGCATCGCGCGCACCCGGCCAAATACCGAGCCTACCAATACCGCATCGCCGCGCTTCATTGTGCCGGACTGTATCAGCACGGTAGCGACCGGTCCCTTACCCTTGTCCAGACGCGCTTCGACCACCAATCCCTTTGCATTCGTGGTGCGCGGTGCTTTTAGTTCCAGCACTTCGGCTTGCAGCAACACCCCTTCCAGCAACTGGTCTATGCCCTGCCCAGTCTTGGATGAAACCTCAACGAACATCGAATCACCACCCCAGTCTTCGGGCGTTACGCCCTCGGCGGCCAGCTCCTGTTTGACTTTCTCAATGTTGGCATCGGTTTTGTCGACCTTGGTAATCGCAACCACCAGCGGCACTTCGGCGGCCCTTGCATGCGCGATGGCTTCCTTGGTTTGCGGCATCACACCGTCGTCTGCGGCCACCACCAGAATCACAATGTCGGTCGCTTTGGCTCCGCGTGCGCGCATCGCGGTAAATGCCTCGTGGCCCGGCGTATCGAGGAAGGTAACCATGCCGCGTGGAGTATCAACATGATACGCACCGATGTGCTGGGTAATGCCACCCGCTTCACCTGTTGCGACACGGGTGCGGCGAATATAATCGAGAAGAGATGTCTTGCCGTGATCCACGTGACCCATCACCGTGACGACCGGAGCGCGCGGCTCCAGCACCAAATCGTGATGTTCTTCGGCATCCATCAAATACGCGTCGGGGTCATCCAGCTTGGCAGCCTTGGCTACGTGGCCCATCTCTTCAACTACAATCATCGCGGTTTCCTGATCGAGTACCTGATTGATGGTCACCATCAAACCCATTTTCATCAACACCTTGATGATCTCGGAAGCCTTGATCGACATCTTCTGTGCCAGCTCGGCAACAGTAATGGTTTCTGGAACAGCGACCTCATGAACGACAGGTTCGGTCGGCAATGAGAATGCGTGCTCAGGTTCGGCGGTGTGTTTGGCGTGCTTGTCATGTCGCGGCGCACGTACAGGCGAAGTCCAGACACCCGGTTTTTCACCTGTTTTGACCGGGGAACGCTTCTTGTGTCCCTTTTCGTCCCACGGGCTGCTCTTGACTTCCGGTTTTGGTTTTTTACTTGGCTTGGCAATCTTGTCACCGGGCTTCGGAACCGGCTTGTGCAATGTACCTTCAGCCAGATTTGCCGTTGGAGCTGCTGCAACTGGTGCAGCCTGATCGACCTTGACCGCCACAGCGGCGACGGCTGGCAATTCAGGCTCAGCCGCCTTTGTGGTGGCTTTGCGTTTGCTGCGCTCCTGCTTGGCTTGAATTTCGGCTGCCTGACGCGTCGCCAATTCAGCCTGCAGACGCGCTTCCTCTTCACGGGCAGCAAGCTCCTTTTCATCCACAACCTTGGCAGACTTGCCCTTCTTCGGTGCTGCAGCAGCCTTAACGGGTGCGACTGGCGCTGCAGCAGCTGCTGCAGCTTCAGCAGCTGCGGTCGGCGCAACCACGCGGCGCTTGCGCACCTCCACTTGAATGGTGCGGGCACGGCCGGAGCTATCCGCTTTCTTGATCTCTGTGGTTTCACGACGGATCAAGGTGATCTTCTTGGCGGGCTTTTCACCGCCATGCGACTGACGCAAGTGTTCCAGCAGCTTTGCCTTGTCCTTTTCCGACATCGGGTCGGACTCCTGCTCCTTGGCAATACCTGCCGCCTGCAATTGCTCAAGCAGCAAGGTAACCGGCAATCCCAGTTCAGTCGCAAATTGCGCTACATTCAATTTTCCCATTACTTTCCTCTAATCACACCCTAGTTATGCAAACCAGGGCGCGCGTGCCGTCATAATCAATGTGTTGGCACGTTCGCTATCCATACCCGACAGCTCCACCAACTCATCCACATCCAAGTCTGCCAATTGTTCCTGTGTAGCTACGCCTTTGGCAGCCAAGGTCCGAGCAGTTTCTTCATCCATGCCTTCCAGCTTGAGCAAATCCTCGATACCGTGCTCAACTTTTTCTTCGCTGGCGATCGCTGCTGTCAGCAGTGCATTGCGTGCGCGACTACGCAGCTCCTCCACCGTCGCTTCGTCGAAGGATTCAATCTCCAGCATTTCCTCCAGCGGCACATACGCAACTTCCTCCAGCGTATTGAAACCTTCCTGCACCAGTATATCGGCTACTTCTTCATCTACATCGAGCTTGTCCATGAACACCGCCCGAGTATTGGAAAACTCTTCGTTGTGCTTTTCACTGGACTGCTCGACCGTCATGATGTTCAGCTCCCAGCCGGTCATTTCACTGGCCAGACGCACGTTCTGACCGCCGCGACCGATTGCTTGCGCCAGGTTTTCTTCTTCTACCACCACATCCATGCTGTGTCGCTCTTCATCCACAACGATGCTGCTTACCTCGGCCGGTGCCAGTGCGTTTATGACGTAGGTAGCAGGGTCTTCCGCCCAGAGGATAATATCCACACGTTCACCGGCAAGTTCGTTGGTCACGCCCTGAACACGCGAGCCGCGCATTCCCACGCAGGTGCCGATCGGATCTATGCGCGAGTCATGAGAAACCACAGCGATCTTGGCACGTGAACCGGGATCGCGTGCGGCACTTACGATTTCCAGCAGTTTTTCTTCAATCTCGGGAACTTCCAACTCGAAAAGTTTAACGAGCAACTCTGGCGAGGTGCGTGACAGAATGACTTGCGGCCCACGCGCGCTGCGATCGACGCGCAACAGGTGCGCCTTGATGCGATCCCCGACGCGAAGGTTTTCCTTCGCGATCATCTGGTCGCGCGGCAGCAAGGCTTCGATCTTGCCGAATTCGATGATTGCGTTGCCGCGCTCAAGCCGCTTGACGGTACCCGACACCAGATGTTCCTTGCGCTCCATGAAGTCGGCCAGGACCTGCTCGCGCTCGGCATCGCGAATTTTCTGGAAGATCACCTGTTTGGCTGCCTGTGCCCCGATACGGCCGAAATCGATGGATTCCAGAGGCTCCTCGATAAACTCCCCCAATTGAATATCAGCATTGCGCTTTTGCGCTTCCTCAAGCTTGATGTGCAGATCCGGAGTCTCGAAGGTTTCGTCGTCCATGACTTCCCAGCGGCGGAAAGATGAATACTCGCCCGTGTCGCGATCTATCTCGACACGCACATCAGCTTCATCAGAAAAACGTTTTTTGGTCGCAGACGCCAATGCCGACTCGAGAGACTCGAACACAACTTCCTTGTCCACGCTCTTTTCACGCGACAATGCATCCACCAACAACAAAATTTCACGACTCATACCATTCTCCGGCTATTTGATTCTTTCCCCAGGTTCGCAGGGGCAAGAATCACTAAAAACTAAAATGTAGGCACTAAACGCGCCTTGTCCAAATTCGACAACTCGATTGTTACCTGGCTGCCATCTACATCCAATTGCAATATTCCATCGCTTACCCCGGCTATCATGCCCACAAAATTCTTGCGCCCGGCCAGCGGCATGCGCAACTTAAGTTGAACTTTTTCACCGTTGAACCTGACGAAATCGGCCTCTTTCTTGAGGGGCCTGTCCAGTCCCGGCGAAGAAACTTCAAGGCGTTCATAATCAACATTCTCAACCATAAAAAGTCGCGTTAACTGATTGCTGACCATCTGGCAATCATCGACAGAGATGCCCTCCGGTTTGTCGATGAGTACGCGCAACATGCCGCGCCCGGACCGTTCCAGATCCACCAGTTCATAGCCCAAACCGCTTACTGTTGTCTCGACCAGTTTCACCACATCCATAAATCCAGCTCACCGCATCCGAAAGTTAAGCCCCACAAATGAAAAACGGGCTCGAAGCCCATCTCAAAACGCGGCGCATTGTAGCAAAATTTGCGGGAAAAAGGAATTAGATTAGCGTGAGCCGCTAGAAATCATCCTGATAACGCACCGTAATCGGATACCGCCAGTCCTTCCCATAGCTGCGTTCTGTGATACGTATGCCCACCGCTGACTGGCGGCGCTTGTATTCACTGACGCGGATCAGATGCACCACTCGCCGGACATCGGCTTCGGCAAAGCCAAGTGCAACGATTTGCGGAATCGCAAGATTTTGTTCTACATAGCATGCCATGATGTTATCCAGTACATCGTAGGGCGGCAAACTGTCCTGATCGGTTTGGTTTGCACGCAACTCCGCACTTGGCGGACGCGTGATGATACGCTCCGGGATCACCCTTCCCAGCGTGTTCCGATAGCGCGCCAAACGATACACCAGCGTTTTGCTTACATCCTTCAACACAGCAAAACCTCCCGCCATATCGCCATAGAGTGTGGCATAACCGACAGTCATTTCGGACTTGTTGCCGGTGGTCAGAACCAGCGAACCGAGCTTGTTGGACAATGCCATCAAGAGAGTGCCACGTATGCGCGCCTGCAAGTTTTCTTCAGTGGTATCCGCAGTATGTCCGGCGAAACTCGTTTCCAGTCCGGTCAAATAATTCTGGAATATCATTTCAATCGCCAACTCATCATAACGGGCACCAAGTACCTTTATCATCTCGCGTGAATCGTCAAGACTGATTTGTGCGGTATAAGGTGACGGCATCATCACAGCATGAACCCTGTCGGCACCCAGCGCATCGACCGCTATAGCCAGAGTCAATGCGGAGTCGATACCACCTGACAATCCCAACAATACGCCGGGGAAACGGTTCTTGTTGATGTAGTCGCGCACGCCGAGACACAAAGCGCGATAGACATCAGCTTCCTCTCCTGATTCGGCAACTATCCCACCTACCGGCCTCAAGTCACTATGAATTTCAATTATCGCCAACGATTCTTCAAAAACCGCGCATTGTGCGGTGAGCTCGCCGCCGCCATCCATGGCGAATGAACCGCCGTCAAATATCAACTCATCCTGGCCGCCGATCATGTTGGCATAGACCACAGACATACCAGTCTCGGTGATCCGCTCGCGAATGACGTGATGACGGGATTCCAGCTTGTCAATCGCATAGGGAGAAGCATTCAGCACCAGCAGCACTTGTGCGCCGGCATGGTGCGCGAAACGCGCTGACTCCGGTTCCCAGATATCCGCACAGATATTCAGCGCAAAGCGGATGCCTTCCATTTCAAACACACAAGGTTGGCTGCCGTGATCGAAATAGCGTTCCTCGTCAAACACCGAATAATTCGGCAGCTCATGCTTGAGATAGGTTGCTGCAATCGCCCCGTCTCTGAGCAGCGAAGCCGCGTTGTAGCGTTTCCCATTCAGTTCATGTGGATGTCCCACCACCACAGCTATACCGAAAATCTTGCTCGCCAGCTCTTTCAATGTCTTAGCACAGGCGTGATTAAAGCCTTCACGAAGCAGCAAGTCTTCGGGCGGATAACCACACAGGCCGAGCTCGGGAGTCAGCAGCAATTGCACATCCTGCTGCCTGGCCTGTTCGGCGTAATGCAAAATCTTGGCAGCATTACCCGTCAGATCGCCTAACACGGAGTTGATTTGTGCTATTGCCAGTTTCATTGTTGTGCTATTGCCAGTTTCATTGAATTTATGCTAAAAAATTATTCCGGATGCGTATCCTACGCATCGTGTCTAAAACTGCCATTCGGGCCCGGCTTACAGTGTCAATTACTGGCATCGTCGACAGGCAGTTCGTCCAGGGTCGAATCGGTCATTTTTCTTGGCAACTGTTTGGTGGGTTTGATACCAAGATTTTTGAGCTGCTCTGCCTGACGGATGACATTTCCACGACCACCTGAAAATTTGTTGTATGCACCTTCGTAAGCGGACTGTGCCTGCTTCAGCTTTGCGCCAAGATTTTCCAAGTCTTCCACGAAACCGACCAATTTGTCATAGAGTTTTCCACCTTGGCTGGCAATCTCCTGAGCGTTGCGGCTTTGTTGCTCCTGGCGCCACAGATGTGCCACCGTGCGGACCACGAACAACAATGTGCTGGGGCTGACCAACAGGACATTTTTTTTCCATGCATCTTGCCATAAATCGCTGTCATGCGAGATGGCCAGCATGAAGGCTGGCTCCACAGGTATGAACATGAGCACGAAATCAAGCGATTGCAATCCATAGAGTTGATGGTAATTTTTCTCTGACAGCTCCCTGATATGGGCACGTACCGAGTCCAGGTGGCGTTTCAAGGCGGCATCGCGCTGATGATCGGTTTCGGCATTGGCGTATTCCTCGTAAGCCGTAAGTGAAACCTTGGCATCAATGATCAGGTGCCTGTCTTCAGGGAGATGAATGACCACATCCGGTTGAGCACGTGTACCGTCTGCACGGGTATGGCTTTCCTGCACGACATATTCATGGCCCTTGCGTAAGCCGGAAGCTTCCAGCACTCGCTCAAGGATCAGCTCGCCCCAATTGCCCTGTGCCTTGGACTGGCCTTTGAGTGCACTGGCAAGATTGTGGGCATCTTTTGACAATTGATTGTTAAGTGACATGAGTTGCTTGACTTGTTCAGCCAAGGCAGAACGATCCTTACCTTCCTGGACATAGACATCATGTACCTTGCCTTGAAACTCCTTTATCTTTTCGTTTAACGGATCCAGTAAATGCTTCAGGTTGGTCTGGTTCAATTCGGTAAAGCGTTTGGATTTATCTTCTAGAATCTCGCTGGCCAATGTCTTGAAGCGATTGGACAACTGTTCCTCGGCATTCTTCAGAAGCGCTATCTTGTCTATGTTCTGAATACGTTCAGAATCCAGATTCGTGGTCAATTCAACCACCTGATTGCTCAACCGTTGCTGCTCAGATGTCAGTTGGTCACGAAGTACGGCAAGACTTTCTTTGTCTATGGTTAGGCGATTGACTGCTTCTTGAGATGCGATCAGTCGTTCATTAAGGCGGGCGATTTCAACCTGGCATTCATTTTTTTCAAACCTCCCTACAGCCGCAATGCGTTCACGCAAAATCAGCCAAACAGTACCCGCACCCGCAAGAATGCCGACCAAAAGTAGGATGAAGATGCTGACCAGTGGCTCCATGAGCTTTGCTTCCCAATATTATTTTCACGCCAGTATAAACCAATCAGGCAGCGCAAATAAAAAGGGATGCCTGTGCATCCCTTT
>JBDTCC010000130.1:0-16727 GCA_039923775.1 Gallionella sp.
CCGTTTATTTCAAATCATCCCCAAAAATATCATCCGGTATTAATTTATAGAAATATGGCACATAGGTTAAAACGGTACCTTGATACACACCAAGATTCCTCCATGTATTGGTAAGTTGTGCCATAAGTGATTCGCTGTGCAAGTCTTCTTTTAACGCTTCCAATATCGATATCAAAGGTCTGATACTGTCTTCATTTGCGTATTTATTTAACATCAGAATTGCGTTATCAATTTCCGCGACGTTTATGTTGTCTATAGCATTTGTCATATTTTTTTATCCGGCTTTATTAAAACAAAAAAACGGGCCAGGCTGAGCTAACCCTTAACTTTGAGACAGTCTCCGCCGCTTTCAACCTGGGGAACCTGCTGCTGTCCACTGCATCGCGTTGCATCCGGTTACCTCCCGTTGCCTCCGATTTGGTTACCACGAACCGCGGTACTCCGGTACGCGGCTGACCAGCGGAAGAGAGGCAAGCAGGCACAAGGCTGCTGCGACGTAGATCCATGCTTGGACTCCACCCGGATTGTCGGAGCCGGCGATGATCGCGGTCGCTATCGCGATCGTGGTGATCGATCCGACATTCAGGCCCATCGAGCGAAGTGCAGCCAGGGTTGACGCGTGCTCGGGTGCCAGCTGCAACCCGGCGTTGCGGCTGGCCGGGTTGAGCGTCCCGGTGCCGGCGCCGACCAGGAAGGCAGAGCCCGCCAACCATGCGTAAGGCGAGATTCCGGCGAACGGACTGAAGGCAAGCAGCATCACTCCGACCGCGACAATGATGCCTCCGACGCGTATCGGCAGGCGATATCCGGTGCGCCGAATGATCAGTGCGGCCGTGATCGACAACAGCATGGTTGCGGCTCCCTGGGCGACCAGCAGCGTGCCGGAGTGCAGTGCGTCGATGCCGTAGCGGTTGGTCGCGTACAGCGGGATGAGCGCGATCACACCGAAAGGGATACCGCCAAATATGCCGTTGATCAGGTTGACCGCGCCAAAGCCCTGCCCGTGAATGAGACGCGGGGCGATGAACGGGTGTGTCGAGCGGCTGATCTGGCGAAAGAACGCCCACAGCGCGACGATCGTGATGACCAGCGGCGCCACAAACGCCAGTGACCACGCGTGTGCGTTCGGTTCCCCGAGGTAGCTGATCGCAAACATCCCCGCGAACAGACCGCTTCCAAGCAGTGCCATGCCGACGATGTCCTTTTTTTCACGGGTCTTGCTGGCCGCCACCCGATCTGGCGGTATGTAGTACAGAGCCAGCACGAGGACTGCGATGCCGATCGGCACGTTGATCAGAAAAATGCCCCGCCAACTCCAGTACGTCACAAACAGGCCGCCAAATATGGGGCCTATCATTGCACCGATCGGAAAGATACTGCCGAAAAAGCTGACAGCACGATCCCGCTCCTTGCCGAAGTGATCGACGATGATCCCGGTCGCCGAGGGAGTGAATCCCGCGCCGCCGGCTGCCTGCACGGCGCGCAACGCGATGAGCACGTAGATGTTGTCGGCAAATCCGCAGAGCAGCGAGGCCGCGGTGAAGGCGAACACCGAACCGAGAAATACCCTGCGACGGCCGTACTGATCGCAGAGTTTGCCGCTGATCGGCAGCATCAATACGAACCCGAACGAGTAGGCGGTGATAGTCCAGCCCGCCCAGTTGACCGATGTATCCAGGTCGTGTTGCAAGGTGTGCAGCGCCGTGGCGACGATGGTCAAATCGATCGACATCATCATTAACGCGAGTGCGACGGTCGTGAAGACCAACCACCGGCGGACCGGCTCAGGCTCTGCGGCGGAATACGGAGATCCGCCTGGCGTGCGAACGTCGTGCCGAATACTCATGTCCCTTGTAACAGCCTCATTTGTAATTCTCTGAATCCCGGTGGGATGATTGCGGGTGGTCTTGGCGGCGGAACCGCCTTACTCAGGGCGCTCGTTTGTGTCGCCGTCGATCAAGCGCCACGCTGGTCGGGCGCGTAACCTAACGCAACCGATACCGGCACGCGCACTGCATTTGAACAGCAGCTCCCAAGAAGAATAGGAAATTCAACGCCACTTTTTGAAGTATCCCGAGTTTTGTAGTCGTGGTCAATCCGGGAATTTGTGTCGAAGAACCTGAAAACCTGCCTCTGCCAGCCCGATGTGTGTATCTGCGGCCACCCGCCCATCAGAAATTTGCCTCAGACCACGATTGATTATAGAAACAAAAAAGCCCGGCATCTCCGGGCTTTCGTTATCGCAATAAAATCAGGCAGCCCCCGTTGAACTTCAAGGCACCGCCAATTCCACGCTTCAGCGTCTTGCCCAACACTGCCGCCGCACTGGCCAGGGTAGTCAGCTTTGCATGGCCAATCGACTAAGCTGGCAAACTACGCCGGCAAGTCGCTGGTCAGCGTGAGGCTGGTATCGTTCTCGTCCAGCAGACGATTCAAGGCGGCGCGACTGGTGTGCATTCTTTTCGCCATCTCTATTTTGTTCAGACTTTGCACTTTCATTTTCTGTTCGATCTGCCATGCGATGCGCGTTTCCAGCCTGATACACACTTCCCATATATTCTCCGATTCCGGAGTAGCTACACCAACACTTCCTTCAACACCTCGGGGCTACGTTCTGCAATGGCGATGAGTGTTTTGGCAGCTCCGCTGGGTTCGCGCCGGCCTTGCTCCCAATCTTGCAGTGTTCGCACGGAAACGCCCATCAGTTTGGCGAATGCGGATTGAGACAAACCAGACTTCATGCGCGCTGATATGACGGGAGATACCGCCACCTTGTGCACCTTGGCTGCGCGTCCGGCTTTCATCTGTTGCACGGATTGCAGCAGCTCTGCGCCAAGGTCGCGTTTAGCAGTTTTCTTGCGTGTTGGTTTTGCAGTTACCGTCATGTCAGTTCCTCCTTTACGGCTTTCAGTATGTGGGCGGGTATGCTCTGGTGCTCGTTCTTGGCGTAGATTAGCAACAGCCAGATCGTTCCGTCTTGCAGCATGTTGTAGTAGATCACGCGCACGCCACCGCTCTTACCGCTACCTTTTCGACTCCAACGTACTTTGCGACAACCGCCGGAGCCGCGCACCACGTCACCCGCATCGTAGTGTTCCGCTATCCAGGCTGCGAATTCGCCGCGCTCCTCTTCCGACCAATAGTCTTTGACGTAACGGCTGAAAACTTCGGTTTCGGCAACGGTAAGCATGAGTTGATTATACGGCAATGCCGTATGCCGTCAAGATGGCAAATTAATTAATGAAGAGCTAAAGGATCCAGCTTTGAATTCGAGTTTTTCTTTCGAGCCGCTCCACCAGCTTCCAGTTTCCCCCACATTGATATGTGTAACATACTACGTTACAATGATTTCCCATGATAAAGAGCTTTTCGCACAAAGGTATCAAGGCCTTTTTTGAGACAGGCTCCAAGGCTGGTATTCAGCCAGCACATGCGCCGCGTTTGCGATTGCAATCGGCCGCGTTGAATCGCGCAAAAGTACCTGCCGACATGGCCGCGCCCAATTGGAAGTTGCATACGCTTAAAGGAAAACTGGCAGGCCACTGGGCAATCACGGTAAATGGAAGCTGGCACATCACTTTTCGATTTGAGAATGGTGATGCGCTATTGGTGGATTATCAGGACTATCACTGAGAGGTAAAAAATGGCAACCATGCACAACCCACCGCACCCCGGCGAAATCCTGCGCGAATGGTTGGGAAAAATGAGCGTAACCGATGCGGCGCAGCATCTTGGTGTAGCACGCGCTACGCTTTCCCGCGTGTTGAACGGCTCCTCCGGCATCTCGGCGGATATGGCATTGCGCCTTCAGGCCGCATTGGGCACCAGCCCTGAAATGTGGATGGGGTTGCAGGATGATTATGAACTTTGGCTGGCATCCAAGGAGAAACGCCCACGCATCGCCCCTTTAGCATTGGCCGCGTAATTATCAAAAATACCCCTATCACCGGTCCTTTTCTTTGCACTAGTTGCCGATCATTTTCTCAACACCATAAGTATTCATAACGCCAGGAAGCTTTATGCCCATCACCTCTGAAGACCGCGCCCAGGCGCAAGATTTGCTGACCTTCATCGACGCCAGCCCCAGCCCGTGGCATGCCGTGGACACCATCACGAAGCGCTTGCAGGCACGGGGGTTTGCGCAACTGGAGGAGAAGCTGCGCTGGAAACTGGAAACCGGCAGTGGTTATTACGTGGTGCGCGGTGGGTCTTTAATTGCTTTCAGGATCGGGCAGCAGCCTTTGCCTGATACCGGCTTTCGCATGATAGGCGCGCACACCGATTCTCCCGGCTTGCGCCTCAAGACGAATGCGGCACAGGCCAGTGACGGTGTGGTGCGTCTGGGTGTGGAGATATACGGCGGGCCGATACTGGCTACCTTTACCGACCGCGACCTGAGCCTGGCCGGACGCGTGAATGTGCGCACGGCCCAAGGTTCGGCCCAAGGTTTTGAAACACGCCTGATCAACTTCGACCAACCGCTGCTGCGTTTGCCCAACCTCGCCATCCACATGAACCGTGAAGTGAACGAACAGGGCCTCAAGCTCAACAAGCAAACCGAACTGCCGTTGCTGTTTGCCATGGCCGGTGACAAATTTTCCGCACGTGAACAATTCCTCAACCTTGTTGCGGATGAATTGAAAGTAAAGACAGCAGACATCCTCACCTACGATCTCGCCGTGTACGACACGCAAGCCGGTGCCTTCTGGGGTGCCGGGCAGGAATTCATCGCCAGCAGCCAGCTCGATAATCTCGCCTCCTGCCACGCCGCGCTCACCGCCCTGCTCGCCGCCCCCGCTCCGGCTGCCACCTGCATCGCCGCCTTTTTCGACCATGAAGAAGTGGGCAGCGAAAGCGCTGCGGGCGCGGGCGGCAGCTTTGCCGGCGACGTGACCGAGCGCATTTCCCTGTGCATGGAGCTGGATGAGGAACAACAGCATTGCGCGGCAGCACTCAGCTTTTTCATCAGCGCCGACATGGCGCACGCCTACCAGCCCAATTTCCCCAACGCCTACGAACCCGATCACCGCGTGATGGTGAATGCCGGCCCGGTGATCAAGACCAACGCCAACCAGCGCTACAGCACCGATGCGGATACCGCTGCGCGCTTCATCACGCTGTGCGAAAGTGCCGGCGTGCCCTACCAGAACTACACCCACCGCACCGATCTCGGTTGCGGCAGCACCATCGGCCCGATTGTTGCCGCCGGCCTGGGCATCGCCAGCGTGGATGTCGGCTCGCCGATGTGGGCGATGCACAGCCTGCGCGAAAGCGCCGGTGTGCAGGATGTGGCTTACATGATCAGGGTGATGAAAGCCGCATTCGACAGTTGAGGTTCGGGAGCACCGTAAAACAAAAGTGAGCTAAAAAAGTCGTCACACCGGCGACTTGTCCGCTTGCGCGGCTTATAACCATCCCACCAGGTTGTCAAAGAACAACAACCAAGTGGCTGGTTATCCTCGAACTTCATCACCCCACTGTTGCAATTCACCCTGATCGCATCCTTCGCAGTGGAGCGTGGTAGCCCAATCGCCTTCACTACACCGGCAATGCCTCATCATAGATCCGTTCGCATTCAACCATGATCGACTGCCCGATCTCGGATTGATAACGGGTATCCAGTGATTCCTGCATCTCATGACTGAGATAAAGCCCGGTTTCACGGGAGGTCGTTGCGGCGATCTGTCTTGCCATCTGGTCGCTCAGGTCGGACAGGTGTTTGCGTATTTCCATCGGCATGCTGCGTTTGGATCGGGATAGCCAGTTTGTGGCGAGGGTTGCGCCCTGGGCCCGGGTCATCCAGAGGTCATGTTCGTAGAAAATGGTCAGGCGCTCGGCCACGAGGGCGTAGATCAATGCAACGCATACCCCGCGCTCTGTTTCAGGCGGGGCGGGATCATCCTGCTCGTTCAATTGCCGGTCTCCTTATTCACGAATGCATTACGGTAACACGATATCCGTGCGCACAAGTTTTTCAAAACACAATCAGGATATTGCATAGCAAAGCACTTTATCGCACCACCACAATGCCGGAATTATTCGGCCTATGTGCGCCAGGACACAGAACGCGTATGCCACCTCCATTAATATGCATTACCCGAGTTCATTCACACAGGAGTACGCATGCCACAAAGATTGAAGGTAGCAATTAAAAAGGTCACCTCCAAGCCGCAGATCAATGGCGACAACGAAGATCGCCATCACATGATTTCAACAGCCGCCTATTTTCGTGCCGAACAGCACGGCTTTGATGGTGTTTATGAATTGCAGGACTGGTTGGAAGCGGAAGCGGAAATAGACACAAAATTTTATCGTTAATCAAATTATCAGGAGACTGGAAACATGGAAAATACCAAAAGTACGGAAAATATGACGGACACCACGGTGTTAAGAATGGTTCAACAGGACAAACTGAACGAATTGCTCGCTCAACAAAAGAATCTGGGTACATTACAAGCTGAACTTGAAAGGATCAATGCAAAGGTCAAAAGCAATGAAAAGCTATCGGAAGAAGATTCCGAATATATTGGCAATATGGGCTGGCTGACTGCTTTATCAGTGACCATAGCCGCCATAGCGGTCAGCATTTAGATAGCAATGGGATAGCCGTTTGGTAAGGAACGGCAAGAATCGAAACGTGTAAAATTATTCATAGAGAGTCAGGAAATATTCTCTGAACTAAAAAGCCCGGCGTCGCCGGGCTTTTTGTTTGCAACAATATCATTGATGAACCAACTGATAGAGCTACTGGCCATCCGATCTTGTCTAGCTCAAATCCACCTCGACGTGATGATCCTGCCGATCGTCCTGCAACGGGATGATACCTTGCGGTTGCCCAGCCCCATTCACCCCGTCCCCAACAACCGCACCATCCACCGTCACGCTGATCACACGCCCGGTCTGCTCGCCGATGCGCTTGATGTTGATGTGATAGAAAGTGTCGCGATAACGATAGTGAATCTTGTATGACGGCCAGTGATCCGGGATGCACGGTGCAATGCACAGATGGTCGGCTTGCAGTTGCAGACCCAACAGCGTTTCCACGGTCAGGCGGTACATCCAGCCCGCCGCGCCGGTGTACCAGGTCCAGCCGCCGCGTCCCGTATGGGGCTGTGCAGCGTAGATATCCGCACACATGACATACGGCTCGACCTTGTAGCGCTCGGTCTCATCCGGATTACTGCTATGGTTGATGGGGTTAAGCATGGCGAACAATTCCCACGCGCGTTGCTTGTCTCCCATCATCGCGAATGCCATCGCGGCCCAGATTGCGGCGTGGGTATATTGGCCGCCATTTTCGCGCACGCCGGGTACGTAGCCTTTGATATAGCCGGGCTCAAGCTTGGATTTGTCGAACGGCGGATCGAGTAACTGGATCAACCGGGTGTCGCGTCGCACCAGGCGCCCGTCCACTTGCGCCATCGCTGTGCGCGCACGCGAGGAGTCACCGCCGCCGGAAATAACCGACCAGCTCTGGCTGATCGAATCAATCCGGCACTCTTCATTTTCGGCGGAACCGAGTGGCGTACCATCATCGAAATAGGCACGTCGATACCATTCGCCATCCCAGCCATTCGCCTCGATATTGACAAGCAGTTGTGCTGCCTGCTGTTTGCACACATCGGCAAATTCATGGTCTTTGCGGTCATGCGCCAGATTTGAGAATTGCTGCAGATTGTCGTAGAGGAACCAGGCCAACCATACGCTTTCGCCCTTGCCGCCATGGCCGACAAGATTCATGCCGTCATTCCAGTCGCCGCAACCCATCAGCGGCAGTTGATGTTGGCCGAAACGCAAACCATGTTTGATGGCGCGCACGCAATGCTCATAGAGGCTTGCCGCTTCTGCCGAACGTTGCGGCAGGTCGTAGTAAGCCTCTTCTTCCGGATTCAACTCGCGCCCCTCCAGAAAATGTACCTGCTCATCGAGCACACCGGTGTCCCCGGTCGCCAGCACATATCGGCAGGTGGCATAGGGCAGCCACAGATAGTCATCGGAAAAATGGGTGCGCACGCCCTGCCCGTTGGGCGGATGCCACCAGTGTTGAACATCCCCCTTGATATATTGGCGCCCGGCGCAACGGATCAACTGTTCGCGGGCAAGCCACGGTGTGGCGTGGATCAGCGCCATGGTGTCCTGCAACTGGTCGCGAAAACCGTAGGCGCCACCGGATTGATAATAGCCGCTGCGCCCCCACAACCTGCATGAGATGGTCTGGTAGAGCAACCAGCCGTTGGTCAATACGTCCAGAGCCGGATCGGGTGTCTCCACGTGCACCGCGCCCAGGGTATGGTTCCAATACCCCCATACCGCTTCCAATGCCTGACGCGCGGCAGCGGGCCCGCTAAACCGGTGGATCAGGTCCTGCGCTTCGTCGGTGTCGCGTGCCGCGCCGAATATAAAAACGATCTCGCGCGATTCGCCGTCAGCCAGATCGATCATGGTTTTCATCGCGGCACAGGGATCAAGACTCGCGCCGGTTTTTCCGGATAAATGCTTGTGACGCAGCGCTGCCGGATTGCCCAGTGTACCGTTGCGACCGATAAACTCGGCACGGCTGCCGGTCACAGTACGCTCTGATTTGCTGACCTGCGCAAAGACAATGCGATTGGCGCATTCGCGACCATAAGCATTGCGGGCAAACAGCGCGCCGCTGTGCGGATCCGTTTCAGTGACGATGTGCATCTGGTTGGTGTGCCGCCATTCGCCCAGCACCAGCTCCCAGTAACCGGTCAACGATAATTTCCGAGCCCGCCCGGAATGGTTGCTCAACTTTACCACCGCGAATTTTACCGGGGCATCCATCGCAACGTAGGTGTGCAATTCGGAAGCAATGCCAGCCTGGTAATGCTCGAACACGCTGTAACCGAATCCGTGCCGGCACACATAGCCGGAGTCACCGCAGGCGGGCAACGGTGTTGGCGACCAGAACACGCCGGTCTCCTCATCGCGTATGTAGAACGCTTCGCCGCTGCTATCGCTCAGCGGATCGTTGTGCCAGATGGTCAGGCGGAACTCGTGGGCGTTTCCCACCCAGGTATAGGCGCTGCCGCTCTCGCTGACCACCGTGCCGATATGCGGGCTGGCGATGACATTGGCCCACGGTGCCGGGGTGCGCTGACCCGGCTCAAGCGTGATGACATATTCATGCCCGTCGGGCGTGAAGCCGCCCAGTCCGTTGCACAAGATGCGATCTCGTTTCATCAACGGAACAAGCGGTTCTGCTGCCGGTTGCAGCGATCGATCGAGGCGCTCGATCATGCGCTCACCGGCCACGCGTCGCTCCACCTGTTCGGACAACGTCTCGGCGGAATCGGTCAGGACGACACGGGCGACCGTCAGCAACAATACCCGGTCTTCCTCGGAAAGTTCTTCGCTGCGTTTTACGAAGACGCCACCGGGTTTGTCGATAATCTGCGCATCCGGGCCGGCGTTGATCAATCCCACGATCCGGTCCTGCAGTTCTGCGCGGTACCCGGAATAATCCTCGTTCACGATCACCAGATCGACAGTCAGCCCCTTCATCCGCCAATAGGCATGAGCTTGCAATAACTGTTTGACCAGGTCGATGCGATTCAGATCGCCGATACGCAGCAGGACGATGGGCAAATCACCCGAAATCCCAAAACGCCACAACCCGGGCTGGCCAAGCTTGTTTCTGGCGATGACGCTGGGTGCGGTGCGGCGCAGTGCATTGCCGTATATGATGGAACCCGCCAGCCGGCCATAGACTTGTGCATCTGCTTCGGTCGCGTTGAGATGGCGCTGCACCTCCTGACTCTGAAACCATGCCATTTCAAAGGCACGATCCACGAAGTGCCGGTCACAATACTTGTCGAGTACAGCCAGAGCGGCCTCGCGCGTATCCGCGATGCCGGTGATGATCTGCACGGTTGCCGACGCGTCGGCTGACAGGCCGATCGTTCGCCGGATCGCCACGATGGGGTCGAGCACCGAGCCATCGCTATTCGACAGCATCGCGTCACTGTCACTGTTTTCCATTACCGCCGGATTGGCTGCCGTTCGTCCGCGGCCGATGAATCGGGCACGGTCTGTCTCGTAAGAGGGTTCATTGGAAACCACGCCGGGCGCGGCAAACAGGTGGAACATCCACGGTACCGGCTCTCCGGGCGTGCGCGGACGGCGTGTGCACAGGATGGCCTGCCGCCCGGGCAGGATCTCGGTTTGCACGAACAGGTTGCTGAAAGTGCGATGCGCGAGATCGGCATTCAACGGTGCCAGCACCACCTCAGAGTAACTCGTCATTTCGATATGGCGGGTACTTGATGAGTGGTTGGTGAGGGTGACACGGCGGATCTCGACATCGTCTTCCGGCGAGACGCTGATCTCGGTGTGCGTTTCAATCGCCTGATCACGCCGCCTATATTCGGCGCGCGCCTGCACAAAGATCGCTTCATAGTGATCCGGCTTGCGCAGTGTCGGTTGATACGCGGTCGACCAGTAGCGCCCGGTATCGCGGTCGCGCAGATAAATGAAAGTGCCCCAGCAATCGGTAGTCGCATCCTCGCGCCAACGGGTGACCGCCAGATCGGACCAGCGGCTGTAACCGCCGCCTGCATGGGTCGCCATGACATGGTATTTGCCGTTCGACAACAGATGGACTTCGGGTACCGCTGTGTTCGGGTCGGTGAACACGCGCATGCTGGTGGCGGTTTCCGCGGCGTGTGGGTGCGCGGCTGCATTCACTTCGGCGGCGTTTGGATGCAGGGTCGCACCTTTCTTCGGCACCCGCTCCTGCAACAACAGTTCCGTCGCCCGCACCTGCGGGGCAGACATGAAGCGGCGTTGCATCGGCTGATCCAGCAACAGATGCTCAAAGGCCAGCAGGCTCATCCCCTGATGGTGTGCCATGAAGGCGCGGACGATGGCGTAGCTCTTGCCGCGCGGCACACGCGAAGGCGTGTAATCGATCGCCTCATAGAATCCGTAATCGCCAGAGAAGCCATCATCTGCCATCGTCTGCAGGTTACGGCATGCCTCAAGCGGCATCACCATCAGCGCCAGTGCGCTGGCATAAGGCGCAATCACCAGATCATCTCCCAGGCCGCGCTTGAAGCCCAGTCCGGGTACGCCGAACGCGCGATATTGATAGACATGGTTCATGTCGGTGGCATTGAAGCAGGACTCGGAAATACCCCAGGGCACTGCGCGCTGGCGGCCATATTCGATCTGGCGCACCACCACAGCCTTGAAGGTCTGATCCAGCAAGGTGTTCTTGTAACTCGGCATGATCAGCTGCGGCATCAGGTACTCGAACATCGAGCCGCTCCATGAGATCAGGCTCACTTTCCCGTCATGGCTGGTCAGCAGTCGCCCCAGCGCAAACCAGTGTTTCTGCGGCAATTGTCCCTGCGCGATGAGCAGGAAACTGGCCAGCCGTGCTTCCGATGCCAGCAGGTCATAACATGAAGCGTCGCGGCGGCGTTCGCTCACGTCGTAACCGATACTCAACAAACCGCTCGCGGTATCGTAAAGAAACTCAAAATCCATCACTGCCAGTTCGCGGCAACGATCGATCAGGTTGTCGATAGACCTGATCCGTTCCACCGCACGTTTGCGGGGCGAGCCTGATGTCGTATCCTGCTTCCCGGATATCGCTCTGGCCAGCTCCGCAAGTGTCGGTATGCGGCTGAGTTGCACCTGCTCAACACTCGGCACCAGCGACCCGATATCCTCGCGCAGCGCGAGCAATTGCCTGTCGAATGACTGCGCCCAGTAAAATAGCTCGCCGTCGATATCGACATCCTTGGGCAATCTTGCCAGCATTCCCTCGTCATTGTGCCGGATCCCATCCAGCAAACCGACAACCTCGGCAAGCGTCTGCACCTTCACGTTCTGCGCCAGTGTATCCAGCGTTTCCTGCATGACCCTGATCTGTTTCGCAAGATCCGTGGCAGTCAAGTCCGGCACATGTTCGACCAGTACCCGCAGGGTATCCTGCAACCCCTGAAACGTGTTGACGGAAAACACCGGCCGGTCTTTCAATTCGGCCAACCCGGCCTGCAGGGTGAGCAGCGCACCGGCAAGGTTGCCACTGTCTACTGAAGAGACGTATTGCGGGCGCATGGGTTTCAGCGTGCGCGTGTCATACCAGTTATAAAAATGGCCATGGTAGCGTTCCAGCTTCTCCATCGTCCCCAGTGTATTTTCGATACGCTGCAAAAGTTCTCCGGTGCAGATGTATCCGAAGTCGTATGCCGACAGGTCTGCCAGCAGGGACATGCCGATATTGGTCGGCGAGGTGCGTGTGGCGATGACCGGTTCAGGTTTTTCCTGAAAATTATCGGGCGGTAGCCAGTTGTCTTCCGGGCCGACAAAGTCTGCGAAGTAACGCCAAGTACGCCGTGCCGAAACTCTCAGGAATGCGCGCTGCTCCCGGGTCAACTTCGGCACCGGGGACGACAGCGGCTTGCTGATCCACCAGGCTACCGCGGGCGACACCAGCCAGAGCAACAGGATCGGTGAGCAGGAAAACAGATCGGTGGCGCTCAATGTCAGGGCGATCGCCAGCGCCACAACCGGCGCGATCCACATCTCCCTGAAAAAATCCGCAAGCGTGCGGCTTGCGTTGCGCTTTGCGTAGGAACTCATGTGCCACAGCAGCAATCCACGCCGCGTGAACAGCATGCGCACACCCGAACGCCAGATTGCATCCAGACAGACTATCGTGTCGTACGGCAAAAGCAGCAGATTCAGCAGCGCATGTGCGGCCGGGTGGCCGCCGGATTTGCTGCTCTGGATCAGGTGTACCAGCCACTCGCGCTCTTTGGGCTTGCGGATGAATCCGATCGTGACGGACAACACGCCGGGCAGCAACATGATCGTCGCGACCAGCGCACTCCAGAACCATGCAGTGCCCGGACCGAACAACCATCCCCCCAGCAGCAATGCCAGCAGCGCCGGTGATACCAGGCTGCGCCTGAGGTTGTCGAAAAGTTTCCAGCGCGACAATGCGGAGAGCGGATTTTTCCGGCGCCCCGAATTAGTATCTTGTGCATGTTCCGGCCCGGGCACGCTCGGCAGCAACCAGCCGGCCAACTGCCAGTCGCCGCGTATCCAGCGGTGGCGCCGACTTGCCTCCACTGCATAACTGTCCGGATGCTCTTCTATGAGTTCGACATCGGTCACCAGCGCCGAACGCGCATAGCCGCTTTCCAGCAGGTCGTGGCTGAGAATTAGATTGTCGGGAAAACGGCCATCTACGGCCTGACGAAATGCATCCACATCGTAGATGCCCTTGCCGATGAACGATCCCTCGCCAAACACATCCTGATAGACATCCGATACCTCGCGCGTGTAGGGATCAATACCCGACTCACCCGCGAACAGCCGGGTGAACCGGGACAGGCCCGCACTGACCAGACTGATCGACGCGCGCGGTTGAAGGATCGCATAACCCTCGACGATGCGCCCCTTTTCTGCATCGTAGACCGGTCGATTGAGCGGATGAGCGATGTTGCCGATCAGGGTGCGTGCCGCATCCCGGGGCAATTGCGTATCGGTATCCAGCGTGATGACGTATTTGATCGAGGCAAAGATCGAGGTATCGCCAATGATATCCGAAAACGCGCTTTGATCCCCGCCGCGCAACAGGGCATTAAACTGTTCAAGTTTGCCGCGCTTGCGCTCGTAACCCATCCACACCTTGTCGCAGTCATTCCACGCACGGGGCCGGTGAAACAGGTAGAAAATGCAGGGCCGATCATCGCGATAGGTTTCATTGAGCGTTTTGATCGCAGCCCGTGCGCGGGTTAGCAACGCCTCATCACCCCGCTGGATGCATTCGGGCGCGTCGCGAAAATCGGTGAGCAGCGCAAAGAAAAGTTGGGGATCGCGATTACCCAGATAGCGGATCTCCAACGCGTCGATCAGATTGTCGACATCCTGCTGCTTGCCCAACAAGGTGGGAACCACCACCATCGCGCGGTGCTTATCCGGGATCCCTTTCGAGAAGTCCAGACGTGGCAACACACGTGGCGGCAACATCAGCGTGACGAACATGTTCACCAGCGACACGGCCAGCGCGGAGAATCCGATCAAACCCGTGATCGCAAAGAACCCGTAGCGCCAGCCATCGAACGCCGCATCGCCCAGGATCGAGAACACGGCCAGGTTAGCCAATATCGTGATCAGCAGGATGGGGCCGAGGTAGATTGGCAGACGGTATCTGCGGCACGCCCGCCTGACACGCACACGCCATGTCAAACGACAGCCGACCGCACGTTCCAGTATCGGTCGACCATGATCCACCAGATAGTATCCGACATGGGCGCTGCGATCATCTTCACCCGCAGTTTCGGCTGCACCGTGCGCCAGAACGATCGCCTCACGCACCACTTCCGACTCGCTGCGCGCGCTGCCCCGCGCGACATCCTCAATGACATGGCGATAGCGGTCGCGGGTGGCAAAATCCTGAACGGCGTACATATCCGCCGGGTCTTCGCGCAATGCCTGTTCGACGGCACTGAGCGACTCGACGTAATCGCGCCAGTCCATCGTGGTGATGAAGCGCAGGCTCCCGATACTGTTTGCGATGGAAATCTGGTTGGTCGCCGCCGTCCGGGCTGCGGTTGCAGACAACTGCGTCGCAGACACGCCCTGCTCAAGCAACTTTTGCTCGACCCAGGTTTGCACGAATGCCATTGCCGGGCCCTGGGCTTGAAGTCGCGCATAGAATTCTTCCACAAACGGCGCAGACAGCAACACATCTGAATCTGCAAACTCTGCCAGTAACTTGATCAGTCGCCTGGGTTCCTGCTCGGCAGTCGAGAGCATGCGGTCTGCCCACATGATGGCCGTGTCGCGTTCTTCGCGCCGATGCGCGATGCGCAGCCCGACACGGCGCAGGTTTTCCAGCAACGCCAGTTGCAACATGATCGGGAATGCCCACAATTCGCCCAGTTTCAGCGGTTCGGCGGTCTGGTAGGCGGCGATGAACTGTGTGGCGTTGTCGCTATCGACACGCCCGTCCATATGCGAGATCAACTCCAGAGCCAGATCATAGATGCGCGGAAAACCTGCAGAGAGACCATCGGCCAGACGCGGCAATTGCCGGCTGTAACCGCGCGGCAGATGCCGTCGCGCCAGACCGATCTGCTGTTCGATTAGATAGAAATTATCGAGCAGCCATGCCTCGGCGGGCACCAGTCTTTGTTCCGGTGCTGCAGCGGCGATCACCAAATCATACGCCGCCCGCAGAACACGCTCATTATCATCCAGCCGGGGCAGCAGCCTGTCTGCACCCGGACGCGGTTCGATCCGGTGCTGGTTGGCCAACATCACCGCGTGACGCTTCAATTGCTCGATGCTGAACAGCTCCGAGCGCAACAGCTCGGTATCATGGTCGTCACTCAGCACCTTCCGCGCGCGTGCCAAAAATCCCAGTTCCTTGATGATGATAAAAATCTCCTTGATAGAAATCAGGATGACGAATGCAGCGCTGGCCCCGGGGCCAGCGCGTGTCGAAACTGATACGGGTGCTTCAGGTCATCAGCCAGTTACGTTTCGACGTAACCTGTTGTGCTGTATGAACCGGAATTGCGACCATGCGGGTAGATATGGAACCGTTCTGGAATAGTCTGCCCAAGGAGCAATGACATACTCCGGCAACCGGTAAAAGAGGTACAAAAGTGGGTGGAACTGCAAACTGCATACAGTTTAACATAGTTGCTTGAATGGCTTGGGATAATTCCCCCTCAAGATCACCAACCGCCGCGCTGAGCTGTTAACAATCGTGGTCTGCCCCAATTCCTTGTGGAAACACAAAAGCCCGGCATCGCCCCTGTTTAATTTTTGGTTAAAATTATAGTTGCATAGCGAACTATATTGTGTTAAGGTGCCGCCATGTTCGATCAATGCCTATATTTCAATACGACTGCGCTGGCACGCGTGCTTGAGCGCGAGTGGACTGCAGCCTTCAAGCCATTTGGTTTGACGCCCGCCCAGGCATTCATGTTGCGGGTGATCCTGGAGAAGCCGGGCTCGCTGCAAAGCGAGGTGGCCAGGGAGATGACGATTACGCGCTCTACCGCGACACGAACGCTGGACGGTTTACAGAAATTGAAACTCATCGAGCGGCGCACGGGCGAACGCGACGGGCGGGAACTGGAGATTCATCCGACAGCTCGCGCGCTAACTTTAAGGGAACAAATTAATTCTGCAAGCGGAGAAGTGACCAAGCGGCTGAAAAAATCTTTAAGTGTTCCGCGTTTCGAAGAGGCGGTTGCCAAGGTGGCCTCGGTACGCAAAAGCCTCGAATAATTTTTTTCACTTAATAGTTGTATAGCAAACTAAACCGGAAAGGAATTTATCATGAACCAACTATCGAACACCTTCCTGCCATCATCGACAACTCATGAAGTCAGTCCCGGACACTCATGCCGCATAGCGTGCCTGAAGAGTGCCCAGGCATTTCACGCATGGCTGGATACACTGGTGCTTTTGGTGATTCACATAAGAAGTCGAATCAAAAATCATGCGAATTATGCTGAAACGCTGCACGAGTTGAATACGCTCGATGAGCGGACGCTGCGGGAACTCGGCATCAATCGTAACGATTTCAAGGCCATAGCCAAGGGAAAATATTTAACCGACGTTACCCGTCTTCAGCGAAGCAAAGTTGACTAGGAAATCGGTTAACTTATCCACTCTTCGAGTGCGCACATGGAAACGCCCATCGATTGCAAAATGTGGCAGACCCTGAGGTT
>JBDTCC010000131.1:0-21678 GCA_039923775.1 Gallionella sp.
GCATCGCGGCCAGGCTACCCATGCCGCGATAAGACTTGTAGGAACGCCCCTGGAATAGTTCGATCTCGCCGGGCGCTTCTTCGGTGCCGGCAAACAGGCCGCCCAACATGACCGTGTGCGCACCGGCCGCAATCGCTTTCGAGATGTCTCCCGAGTAGCGGATTCCACCGTCTGCAATCAGCGGTACGCCGGTTCCCTGCAATGCCTTGGCCACACTCTGGATCGCGGTGATCTGCGGCACACCGACACCCGCGACGATGCGCGTGGTACATATCGAACCGGGACCGATACCGACTTTAACACCGTCGGCACCATGATCCAGCAAAGCCATTGCCGCACCACCGGTGGCGATGTTGCCGCCGATAACCTCGATGTTGGGAAACCGGGTCTTGACCCACTTGACGCGATCCAGCACACCCTGCGAATGACCGTGCGCGGTATCCACCACGATCACGTCCACGCCTGCAGCGGCCAGCAACGTGACTCGCTCATCCGTGCCCTCGCCCACACCGACTGCGGCTCCTACACGCAGATGCCCAAAGCTGTCCTTGCAAGCGATGGGATGTTCATTTGATTTCAAGATATCCTTAACCGTCATCAAACCGCGCAACTCGAACGCATCGTTCACCACCATCACGCGCTCGATACGGTGTTTGTGCATCAAGTTGCGTGCATCGTCAAGGCTGGCGTTCTCCCTGACCGTGATCAACCGATCAAGCGGCGTCATAATGTTTTTGACCGGTTGATCCAGATTGCTCTCGAAGCGCAGATCGCGATTGGTCACAATGCCGACCAATTGCTTGCCCTGTACCACCGGCAAACCGGAAATTTTATGCTTGCGCGTCAAACCGATCACGCTGCTCACCGTCATGTCCGGCGTGATGGTAATGGGATCCTGAACCACGCCGCTTTCAAAACGTTTGACCTTGGCGACCTTTTCCGCCTGTGCCTGGGCCGACATATTCTTGTGGATGATGCCGATACCGCCTTCCTGTGCCAGCGCGATCGCGAGGCGCGATTCTGTGACGGTATCCATCGCTGCGGACAGCAGCGGAATGTTCAGATTTATGTTGCGGGTAAGCTGGGTGCGCAGACTGACATTGCGCGGCAACACATTGGAATAGGCAGGAACGAGCAGAACGTCGTCAAAGGTTAAAGCTTTTTGAATGATGCGCATGAAACAGCCCTCGGCAAAGCGAGCATTATACGCATCTAACGGGGTCATATCCAGTGACTTGGATGGGAAATACGCAGGAGTTTGTCAACATTCACTGCTCCGATTTGTTGACTATCAAGTCAGTATGCCAAGCCCAAAAATTCGGCAGCCCGCTGCCTTGTAGTCAACTCGACAATAAGGCAGTTGGCCTAATATCTGACCACCCAGAAGATGGTGGGCAGCGCGTCTTATCTATTGTTCGGCAGGCTTGCCCGAAAATAGAATGAGCGCAGTCATTACAATAAACGGTGAATAAACAAATAAAACCGCTAATGCACCCCAGACTGTGTTTGCGTTCATTATGGCACCTCCAAAATAATTATCATAACTGCTCGTGCCACAACCAGTATTTTGGCCTTGATATCATCCGATCTATCTGATCAGGCCGAGTAACCTGATTATCAGTGTGGTGACGGAATAATGTCACCGGCAAAAACAAAATGCAACAACAAAAGTGCAACAACAAATTACAAGTCGATTTGGAGACTCCCGGATTTGATTGCCCTATTTAGTAAAAATCAATCCGAATTACCCTGTTACCGGCTTGTTCAGCATCGCCTTCAGCCTCGCCAGTTTGTCCATCCCCTCATCCTTGGTTACGGTGGGGGCAGCATCCGCGTGGCCGCCCGCATAGACCAATTCATCTTTCGGCAATTCTTCCAGAAACCGGCTCGATTCACATGCCATCCAATCCTTGCCACGCTTGCGGCGATTGCAGTAGCTGATCTGCAGGCTGCGCTCTGCGCGGGTGATGCCGACATACATCAGTCGGCGCTCCTCTTCGATCTGCTTTTCATCGCTGTCACGGAACGGCAGTATTTCTTCTTCGGCACCGATGATGAACACATGCGGAAATTCAAGACCTTTGGCGGCATGCAATGTGGACAATGCGACCGCATCGGGTTCCTGATCCTTGCCTTCAAGCATGTTGATCAGCGCAATGGTCTGCACCATCGCAATCAGTGATTTTTCATCCGCCTCGGACTTGCGCTTGAGCCAGCCGGTGAAATCCTCCACGTTTTTCCATTTACTCTCGGCCTGACGCGGATCATGCGAGTCGTACAGCCAGGTCTCATAATTAATGGCGCGCAATAGTTCATCCAGCAGCTCGGCACACGGATCTTTGTCGGCGCGATCCTGAATGCGGTTGATGAAGTTGCAAAACAGCATCAGCTCCTCATGTTGGCGCGCCGGCAACTCCTGCTTGATTTGCAATTCGAATGCCGCCTCGAACAGGCTGATGTGGCGCTCTCCGGCATAACTACCGAGTCTTTCGAGTGTGGTATTGCCAATGCCGCGTTTGGGCGTGGTGATGGCACGAATGAATGCAGGATCATCGTCCGGATTGGCGATCAGCCGCAAATAGGCGGTGATGTCCTTGATTTCGGCGCGATCGAAGAAAGACTTGCCGCCGCTAACGGTATAGGGCACGCGCTGGGTGCGCAACTGCTCCTCGAAAGTGCGCGACAGGTGATTGCTGCGATACAGGATCGCATAATCGGCAAAGCGGTTTCGATGCTCAAACTTGTGTGCCATCAGTTTCATCACCACACTTTCGGCTTCGTGTTCATCGTCCCGTGCCGCATAAATGCGGATCGGATCGCCGATGCCGTGATCGCTCCACAGTTTCTTCTCGAAAACCTTGGTGTTGTGGTTGATCAGATGATTCGCCACCTTGAGGATGCGCTGGGAAGAGCGGTAGTTCTGCTCCAGCTTGATGATGTGCAGATTGGCATAGTCGTCGCGCAGATTGTGCAGGTTGGCTATGCTCGCGCCGCGCCAGGCGTAAATGGACTGGTCATCGTCGCCCACCACGGTCAGCGCGGCGCGCATATCCGCCAGCTGCTTGATCATCTGGTACTGACAATCGTTGGTATCCTGATATTCGTCCACCAGCAGATAGCGCAGCTTCAATTGCCAGCGCAGCAGCGCTTCCGGATGCTGTTTGAACAGCACCACAGGCAGATGGATAAGATCGTCGAAGTCGACCGCCTGATAAGCGCGCAGGGTATCCTGATAGCGCGCATAGATGCGGGCATGGATTTGTGCTTCTTTGCTGTCGGCGGCAAGTTCGGCCTGCTCCGGCGAGACAAAGGCAGATTTCCAGTTCGAAATCTGCGTCTGCATGTCGCGTATCTCCTGCTTGTCGGCAGAACTGGTCAGCTCGCTGAATATCTTCCAGGTGTCACTGCTGTCAAAGATGGAAAACTGGGGTTTGTAGCCCAGCAGTTTGGCTTCGGCACGCAGGATGTTCATGCCCAGCGAATGAAAAGTGCTCACCACCAGACCTTTGGTGTTGGTGTTTTTCAACAGGTCGCCGACGCGCGCGCGCATCTCGTTGGCAGCCTTGTTGGTAAAGGTGATTGCGGCAATGTTGCGCGGCTCGTAGCCACATTTCTCGATCAGGTAGGCGATCTTGTGGGTGATTACGCGCGTCTTGCCGCTGCCAGCGCCAGCCAGCACCAGCAAAGGGCCGTCGAGGTGCGTAACGGCTTCGCGTTGCACGGAATTAAGTTTGCTTAACATTCGGAGTGACTAATGGAAGAAGTGATGCGCAAGGCCGACATGATACCAAAATTGGACGGCATCTTTTGATGCATCTCTGTTAACGCAGAATGTCCATTTGCTGCGCGATATGCAATCGCCCGACAAGTCGAGCTCCTACGGCACAATTTCCTATGTGCGCCTGCCGGGACGAAAATACGCGGTATTGTCGTAATACCCCGCACAGTCGTTGTCCGCCGCCCACCCCGGTATACCGAGCAGGGGCAACGGGGAAAGCTCACGGGTACTGCGGCAGTGTGCCGGCATCGCCAGGTAGTCTGCCAGCATGTTATCCAGATGTATCAATTGCCGTGCCGGTGCCCACGAAAAGAATTCCGGCTCCACAGCCATCAGCAGGCCCTGTCCGGTCATCCCGACATAGGGTTGCAGTGCCTTTTCATACAGGCCATGACCGAACAGATAGAACCCCATCCCCGACCTTACCTGTTGGCGACTTTGCCAGAATAATTCCTTCCATTTGAAATCGCGCAGCAGTCCGGCCAGATTAGCATCGGCATATACGATGAGCACGCCAGATTCGTCCAGCAGAGTATTCACGTCGCGCACAGCGCCGCGCTGGTTGTTATAAGTCGAACCATCATCTTTCATTAACGCACGGTAATGGCGTTCATTGATGGCCGCCTTGGTCTTGGGAAAGGTCAGCCACACCAGCGCATTAAACAGATCATGAAGGTTATGCGCGCGCATCTGCACTTCGCCGGTCAGATAGCAGCGCGGTTCGTATTGCGCTTCGAAAGACAGCTTGCCGCATTCCTGCGGCACAAAGCGCAACGGCATTCCGCTTTGTACGGTGATGGGCTGATTAATTGCCACAAGCAGTTTGTTGCAATCCTGCAAGCCGGGAAAATCTTCCCCGTCAAAATCGGCAAGTATTGGATGCAGCGGGGCGAACAGCGGCGATCCCAACAAGGCTGCCTTGTTCCACTCGGGTGATTGTTTCATGCGCTTCGTGTAATAGAGTGCATGCCGGATTAGCGGGATCAGGGGCTGACCTTTACAGGCAAGCCAAGCTTGATGATGCGGTCGGCAAATGCTTGCAGATATTCTGCTGATAAGGCAGTCAGGCGCGGTGCCTCGGTTTGCATCGAAGGGCGGGCCAGGCTGTAAAGCAGTACGCCTTGAGGTTGATGTCCGTCGCGCAGCAATGCGGCAACAAACCCGAGATAATCGTCTTCGTCCTGGCTGGACGGCGGTTCGCCATCCAGCGCGAACCAGCAGGTCTGCAGCCAGGTCGGGCAGCATGCGATCGCAGCAGCAAGATTACTGCTGACCTTAGCCATGCTGATGCGGATGTCGTTGACACGCTGCATGCCGGCCTCGCTGGCGCGATCCAGTTTGAACCAGACTTCACCATTGAGTTTCGCCATGTCGCGCAGACCTTGCCGGACTTCATTGCGATACAGTAGGCTGCCGTTGGTGATCAGTACAGTTTTCACGGTATCCGGCAACGCCATCTCATGACGCACCCGTGAGATCAGTTCGATCACTTTGACAAATTCGGCGCTGCTGGTCGGTTCCCCGTTGCCCGATAGCGCGATGTCATTGATGCGTCGCGCACCTTCCGGCACGCGCTTTTGCATGAAATCACCGTGTAATAGTTCATGAAGGAAGCCGCGCAACTCGTTTTCCAGAACGGCCATATCGACCGTCGGCGCCGCACCACGGCTCAGATCGGGAACCTGGCAGTAGACGCAGCGCCAGTTACAGGCATTATTGGTATTAAGATTGATGCCGACCGATACACCGCCGGCACGGCGCGATACCACTGGATAGACATAACGCAAATCCGCGCTGTCCCGGTCATGATTGATAGTGCTGAGTTTTTTTTTCAAGTGGAACTCACAACTTTCCAAGCGGCAGATATTTTGCCGGGTCGACCGGTTTGCCGAAACGGCGCACTTCAAAATGCAGCTCTACCTGCTTTGCATCGGTCTTGCCCATCAGTGCGATCTTTTGCCCGCGCGTGACGCTCTGCCCTTCCTTCACCAGTATCTTGTCGTTATGCGCATAGGCACTGAGATAAGTACTGTTGTGTTTGATGATGATCAGCTTGCCATAACCGCGCAAACCGCTACCGCTATAGACCACCTTGCCTGATGCGCTGGCCAGGATCGGTTGACCGAGTTTGCCTGCAATATCAATACCCTTGCGGCGATCCGATTCTGAAAATTGTCCGATCAGTTTGCCCGTGGTGGGCAAAATCCATCCCGGCACGGGTTCCTCGCTGACATCAGCGCTATCTTCTCCTGCTGTGACAGATTCGGCCTGGGGAATTTTGGCGACGATCGTTGCTGCAGACGTGGTCTGTTCCTGGACCTTGTCGATCTGTGCCAGGGCAGCCGTGCTGTATGAAAGTTTCTCCACCCTGGGCTGATCCTTTACCAGATTATCGATCGGCTTGACCGCAATCGGAGCAGCGGGCCCTGCCCTGTTCGGGAACAGGAGAATCCTCTGGCCTATTGAGATCAGGCCGGGATCCTTAATACCGTTCATTTGAGCAAGATCGTGATAATCAAAACCGTAATTGAAAGCAATACTGAACAGGGTATCGCCCTTTTGCACGACATACGCGGCGGGCCGCCAATCCTTTTCGCGCGGCGAGTTGTTTGCCTTGGCGGCATTTTTTTGAGCTTCGGCACGCTCGAAGACCGGTGGACGTTGAATACTTGAGGTGCAAGCCGCCAACAGCCCTGAAATCAACAACGAGAGAAGAATCCTTTTTACTATCATGCCTTGCCCATCAATAATGGTACGAATTTCACCGGTTCAAGCTGTGTTTCGCGGAATCCGCGCGCATCGCGTTCAACCAAATACAGCCATTGCGTCTGCATCCCGACCGGCAACACCATTCTACCACCGACCGCCAGCTGCTCCCGCAGTACCGCCGACAACGTGGGTGCGGCGGCAGCCATGATGATGCCGTCAAACGGACCGGCTTCAGGCAAACCGGCCGTGCCATCGGCATACCGCACGCTGACGTTGCGAATCTTCAGGTCGTACAATTGTTTTCTGGCGCGTTCATAGAGCGGCTTGATGCGCTCCACGGTATAAACCTCGCGCGCCACCTGCGCCAGCACCGCAGCCTGATAGCCGCATCCGGTGCCTACCTCCAGCACGCGGCCAAGCGGGCGATCTACCCCGTCGCTGGTGGCACGCAGCACTTCGATCATGCGCGCCACAATATAAGGCTGGGAAATGGTCTGGTTGTAATTGATTGGCAACGACACGTCATCATAGGCTCGACTCGCCAGGGCCTCATCAACGAACAGATGCCGCGGCACTTCGAATATTGCCGCCAGCACGGCCTCATCCTTGATACCCTGTTCGCGCAGCCGCTCGACCAGGCGCGCACGGGTGCGCTGCGAGGTCATACCGATGCCATTGGGACTCCTGTTCACTAGACTTGAGCCAGCCAGCCGCGAACCGCATCAAGCTGGCTGTATTGCGTGAGGTCGATCTGCAGCGGCGTAAGCGAAACTTGCTGCTGCGCGACGGCCTGGAAATCGGTACCCTCACCCGCATCCTGCGCCTTGCCCGCCGCACCCACCCAATACACGGTCTCACCGTGCGGGTTGCTGGCCTTCACCGCCGGCTCGGCTTTATGCCGCTTGCCGAGGCGCGTCACTGCGATGCCCTGCAATCGGTCATGGGGCACATCCGGCACATTCACGTTAAGCAGCCAGGGATGACTGTGCTTCTGCAAGGCAAAGCGTTGCACCAATTCTGCGGCAACTTTGGCGGCAGTCTCATAGTGCGAAAATTCATGGCCTACCAGCGACACCGCTATTGAAGGGATTCCGAGCAAAAATCCCTCCGTTGCCGCCGCCACTGTGCCGGAATAAATGGTGTCATCACCCATATTTGCTCCGGCGTTGATGCCCGACACCACCATGTCGGGCTGATGATCCAGCATACCTGTCACGGCCAGATGCACACAGTCGGTCGGGGTGCCGTTTACATAATAAAAACCGTTTGCGGCACGACGCAGCATGAGCGGGCGATCCAGGGTTAGGGAATTGCTGGCGCCGCTGCGATCACGTTCGGGGGCGACCACCACCACATCCGCGATCCTCGCCAGATGTTCGGCGAGACAGGCCAGGCCGGGGGCAAAATAACCGTCGTCATTACTAATCAGAATACGCATTGGGATTTAAGGATAGACAGGAATTATCGGTGCGATTGTGCCATAAGCCCATGATGAATGGCGAACTTGCCCGCCATTAAACTTGCAGGCCAACGCATTCATCTCCCGAAAACACATTGAACCGAGATTTCTGCGCAAGCCTGCTCATAGGTAATCCGTCAGCCACTGAAGGAGCTGGCGAACTGGCTGGCTTGTTCGGCCTGCTCAGCGACACGTGCGTTGACCTCTTCCGCCTGCTCGGGATCTATGCCCAGTGCCAGCCAGTCTTCCGCCGTGATCGTGGTATCGATGAGCTCAGGAAAACCGAATGATGGCAACAGCTTTTCTGCCAGATTGATAATGCGCGCCAATGGCTGGGATGAGTCGATCTTGGACACCTCATGATGGAAGCGGATCGCGGTGACTATTTCTTTCGGCAGACCCCAATGGCGCGCAAGTTCGGCGCCCAGTTCGTCGTGGGCGAGCCCCACAATCTCCAGTTCAATGTCCAGCGCCAGACGGTTAGGTTCGGTGATCATGCGGGTTTGCAACTCGTCGCTGCGCTCGGCATCAAGATGGGCAAGCACCGAATAACCGACATCATGCAACATGCCTGCCAGGAACGTTAGGTCATCGTTGATGCGCATCTTTGCCGGCATGGCGTGACCTATCGCCAGCATCGCAAAGGCAATACCCATATTGTGCTCCCACAGGGCTGGAATATTCAGACGCCCGACCGATTTGTTCATTTGCGACATCAGGGCGAGGCCGGTGGCAACCGATTGCACCTTTTTCAAACCCAGCAACAAGGACGCATCCTGAACCGTGCTGATCTTTCTGGAAGCGCCGAACAGGGGTGAATTGGCCAGGCCGATAATCCTTGCCGAGATAAGCGGATCCTGGGCAATCAACAACAACATTTGCCGCTCGTCCTGGTCGTTATCCAGCTTGAGTGCAAGCAGTTTCCGGGCGATGATCGGCATGGCCGGCAACGAGTCCAGTCTGCCGACCGCCTGCTTGAGATCAATTGTTGGATGGATATTCGTGTTCATTGATTATATTTCCCCCTAATATCTGGTCAGCGGCAATACTGGTACGCATTGCAATGTATTCGTTGTAATTAATAACAATACCCAAATAACTTTCCCCGTCCTGAAACATGACATAACTGCGTAGAGCACCCCTAATTATCTGTTCCAAAATTTACTGTAAAAATCACCGGTGAACTTCCATCAACAATCACCGGCATAAAAAAAGCCACGCGTGGGCATGGCAGCCGGAAGCATCAGCGAAGTCGCATCCCGATTCAACGGGCAAATATATCCCCCAAAACGGGAACAAGTCAAAACTTCAGGGCATTCGCAAAGTTACATCACGATACTGTTCGCCCAAGCCATTGCATCCAGTTGCGCCTTGGTGAGATCGTTCATCCTTAGCGATGAATGGCTGCGTAGCGCATCACGCACCAACTCGTAATCGCCCGCCTCAAGCTTCTTGCAAAGTCCCAGCAAATTACCCAAATTCCCTTCATGGTGCAACAAAGCCGCCTCAACATCGGCCTGTACGTTGATTCGTTTCAGTATCTCCGGCAAAGTCTCACCCATCAGGGCATCAAGCAAAGACAATATCCCAACCATAAAAGCACGATCCGCATATTCGTGCATGCCCTTGTTTTCCTGCTGGGCAATCAATTCCATAAATTTTCCGCGTGTGGCGGCAAGCTGCATGAGTGGACTGGCCGTGCCATTTCCATTCTCCGAAGCATACAGCAGCAGTTGTACCCAGCGAGTCAACGGACCACGCCCCATAACCATCAGCCCATGCTTGAGCGAACCGACTTTGGTCGTCATGCCGGAACCGGCAGAATTCACTATGCGCATCAGGTTATAGGCCAGATCGGCATGCTCCTTGAATGCGCTTTCGATTTCCCGATTCTCTGCTCCGCTAACCATCAGCGAAAAGATACGCAACAAAGCCATTTTGGATGGATTCGCACGCTTTCCGGCAAGAATCTCCGGGCGCGCGAAGTGATATCCCTGAAACAGGTCGAAGCCCATCTCTAGGCAGTTCCGGGCCTGCTCCTTGTCTTCAACCTTTTCCGCAAGCAGTTTTACAGGGTAGCGCTTTAGCTGATTAACCAGAGCCGGTAAAAGGACAGGATCAATCGCCATTAAATCCAGTTTGACGATATCGACTATACGAAGCAGGGATTTGATCTCGTCATTGAATTCCGCAACATCGTCGAGCGCAAGACTGTACCCTTCTGCTTTCAATTCGCTGCAACGTGCGATGAGTGCGGCATCAATCTTTACTGTTTCCAGCAGTTCGATGACCACATTTTCTTTGGGTAGCAACTGAATCAGGTCGCTATGCAGGAACTTGGCGTCCACATTCACAAAGCCCTTGTTTGTGCCGAGCACTTCCGCAATCCCCATTTCCCCAAATGCATTCACGATTACCTGTGATGTGGCATGAGTATCATCTATAACCCCCGCCTCCGTCTTGTTGGCGGAGCGAAACAGCAATTCAAAAGCGACCTGTCCCTGGTTACGGTCCACTATGGGTTGGCGGGCCAAAAAAATCTCCTGCATACGTCTCCTTTGTTAGATCGTTAAAATCTCAACTCGATAATAGCTGCCATCCACAATACTATCCAATTGAATGCTACAATTGAACACTGGTTACACATCATACATCTCAAGGTATCTTCATAACATAACTGCCGACAATTGAGGTCATGATTAAAGCTGAAATATTCATGGGCACAATTCTGCCGCAGTAAAACCCAGTCGAAATTAATGGAATTAGAGAAACAAATCTATCCCGAGAAATCTCAGGGGAATCTACAGGGATTCTTCGCAAACCTGCCCGGAATGACCTTCCAAACTGCTTTATTGCCAAGCGGCTCCATCGCTTTCCAATACATCAGTGAAGGTAGCCTGGCTTTGCTTGGCGTAGCCCCGGATATTCTGAAAGATGATTCGACATATTTCCTGAACCTGATTCACCCTGATGACATTCCATGCTTTTTGCTTACGCTTAAGCAATCGGCTCAAGCCATGTGTTTCTGGCACTGGGAGGGGCGTCTCAATCTGCCGGATAATGTATTCAAGTGGGTCAGTCTTGGCGCCACACCACAGAACACCAAATCCGGATTGCCACTCTGGCAAGGCATCCTGTTTGACATCACCCAAAGCAAGTTGAGTGAGCTTGAAAACAGGCACATCCAGCAACAGCTACATGAGTTCGCCTCACACATTGAAGATGCAAAAGAAGAAGAGCGTTTGCGCATTGCCCGCGAGATCCACGACCAAATCGGCAGCCTGCTTACCGCCATCAAAATGGATTTGTCCTGGCTGAGCCAACGCCTGCCCAAAGACAATCCGCTTCTCGCAGACAAGGCAACAACCATAGCGGCCCTGGTGAACAAGACCATCGAATCAGCCAGTAATCTTGCGGAAAGCCTGAGGCCCGGATTTCTTGATTCTTTCGACTTCATCACCTCGATTGAAATCGAGGCGCAGGAATTCAGCAAACGCAGCGGCGTATCCTGTTCCATAATCAAATCTCAGGATGTCATTTATTTGCCCGAAACAAACGCCATCTCATTATTCAGGATATTTCAGGAGACCCTGAACAACATCCTGAAACATGCCCGGGCAAAAAATGCCCAAATCGAAATCGTCAAAGGCCCGGACCATCTCGAATTGATCATTTCGGATGATGGCGTGGGGTTCGATGACAATGTGCGCAACAAACCACACTCATTCGGTCTGCGCGGCATCAATGAACGGGTCATGCATCTCGGCGGCACAGTAAAAATCTCAAGTAGTTTGAAACGAGGAACACAAATCGCCATATTCATACCACTCGATGCAGAAAACACATCACCCAATTCCACCCAACAACAACTGTTCGACAACCCGTCGGTATGATTAGTATCCTTGTGGTAGATGATCACGTGTTGATCCGCAAAGGATTGAAGTTGCTACTCGAAGAAAGCCCTGACTTTAAAGTCAACGGGGAGGCTGAAACCGGGGCACAAGCGATCAAAATGGTGCGCAATCAGCATTTCGACCTGGTATTACTTGATATATCCCTGCCAGACAAGCATGGCATGGATGTACTCAAACAACTCAAGACGGAACAGCCCGATATCAAGATCATTGTGCTCAGCATGTATCCGGAAGAGCAATACGGCGTGCGCGCACTAAAAGCGGGTGCTGTGGGCTACATCAACAAGCAAACTGCGCCGGAAAAACTGTTCGGTGCCGTTCAACAGGCCATCAGCGGAAAAAAATATATCAGTGAAACCATGGCTGAGCAACTGCTCAACAACCTGATCGGACAATCGCAAGAACTACTGCACCAGAGCCTGTCCAACCGCGAATATCAGACCCTGTGCCTGATGTCTTCGGGAAATTCCCTGACAGAAATTTCCGAAATCATGATGCTTAGCCCCAAGACCGTAAGCGTTTACCGTTCCCGCATGCTGGAAAAAATGGGTTTCAAAAATAACGCCGAGGCCGTCCACTATGCCATTGCACACTCTCTGGTTGACGCCAAAAACTGAAATTCAGCGCTTTCCCGCCCTCTATTCAGCGCATCACGGATTCGGTTAATGCCGATAATGCACTCCATGACATCAAGAACTATTGAATGATGAACAATAAAACCCCCAGCCCGTCCGAACTTGCCCGTGAAACCCTGAAAACGCTGGCAATGCGCAAAATTGCTCCAACCCCGGACAACTATGCAAAGATTTATGTCGAGATCAGCGGCATCAACACAACAGAAAATAACGACGCAGAAAAAGTCCTGCGCGGCCTTGCCGATCGCCTCACACAATCTCCAAAATCTGCGGCATCCGGCATCGCATTAAAAAAAGTGATCGGAGCGCGGGACTGGGATTCATGCACCAGGGAAATCGAAAAAATCCTGCCCAAACAGGGCGGAGAAACGACCAAATCCTGGTCTAACCTGATACGCGATTTATTGCGTCAACTGGAAACCACCCACAAAGGGCTGACGATCACCCGAAAAAAAGAGGGTCTGGAAACCGTGTTGACACGGTTCGCGGCAAACCCCGAGAACCTGTTTGAAAAACTGACCGGACTGATGCACTCGTGGTCGGCAACGACAACGGCCACTGACACTCTCATGATTGAAGATACGTTGCCCGTTACGCCAGCCGCGTCCGGTCCGGCCGCTATCAACACAGCACCCGTACCTCCCCAAAAGTTCGTCGGCAATACCGAGTTGCTGGGCCAACTTTCCGAATTGTTGGCACAATCATTGGTAAGCCTGCTCAGCACCCAGCCGGAACTGGCCCGTGAAGTAAACACTCTTGTCCAGCAGGTGCGCAGCAGCAAAACATATGAAGAGGTCACCGCGCTCACCAAATTGCTGCGCCCGTTCTGGATCAAAGTCGAGCTGCACGGCGGTGACAAAGCCAAGATTCATGAAGGACTGGCGCGTCTGTTGCGCCTGCTGGTGGAAAATATCGGCGAAATGGTCGAAGACGAAGAATGGGTGCATGGACAAGTCATCACCCTGCAAGAAATCATCGCCAACCCGCTCAGCAGGGCAGTCATCGCCGATGCAGAGCGCAGCCTGCGCGATACCATCATCAAGCAGGGCCTGCTCAAACAAAGCCTGACCGATGCCAAGAGCACCCTCAAAAGCCTGATGGTCACTTTTGTCGACCGGTTGGGCCAAATCACCGAAAGCACCGGCGACTACCATCAAAAAATCGAGGGTTACAGCCTGAAGATCGGCCAATCCAAAAACATCTCCGAGTTAAACCACCTGCTGGACGACATCATGCAGGACACGCGCCTGATCCGGGATAACGCACAACGTTCGCACAAGGAGCTGCTAGGTTCCCGCATGCAAGTTCAGGAATCGGAAAACAAGATCAAACAACTGGAACAGGAGCTCGCACAGGTTAGCGAGCTTGTGCATGAAGACCAGCTTACCGGTGCGCTCAACCGGCGTGGCCTCGACATGGTATTTGAACGGGAGGCCTCCCGCGCCAATCGCACCAATACCCCGATGTGTGTCGCGCTGCTGGACATCGATGATTTCAAACGTCTCAACGACTCCATGGGACACCAGGCCGGCGACCATGCGCTCATCCACCTTAGCAGCGTCATTCAGGAAACCCTGCGTCCCAGCGATTCGGTAACACGCTATGGTGGAGAAGAATTCGTGTTGCTGTTGCCCGATATCGAACTCCAAGCAGCAGGGGAAACGGTAGAGCGTTTGCAGCGCGAACTCACCAAGAAATTCTTTCTGCATGAAAACGAACGTGTTCTGGTTACATTCAGCGCCGGCGTAGCGCTGCTCAATCCGAACGAATCTCTGGAAGATGTCGTGGCACGCGCCGACAAGGCGATGTACCTTGCCAAGAAGGCCGGCAAGAACCGCGTGGTCGCCGCGGGATAACCAGGTTATCTGTTCAGGGCGTCATCGAAAATGCTGCGCAAGCCGTCTTCCCTGTCCATGCAGACATCCATTCCCACTGATTCGCCCGAATTTCCGCTTCTCCGATTCGACCCAAAATACCGGTTCGGCATGGCTACCGGCAAAAAATTTAAAATGGCCCTAAAGTTTTCCATACACCTTCCGATAACTGGACTAACGGCGGTTGATGCTACCTGGCAACACAAGGCAGACCGCAGTGAGCGGCAGCGATGCCGAATTAGAAAACCAGCTTAAGGAGAATACAATGTCACTCTTCATCAATACCAATATCGCATCGCTCTACGCACAGAACAACCTGGCCAACTCACAAAGCAATTTGGCCACCTCGATTCAGCGGCTGTCTTCCGGCCTGCGCATCAACAGCGCCAAGGACGACGCAGCGGGCATGGCAATCGCCGCCCGCATGACCTCCCAGATCGGCGGCATGACCCAGGCCGCACAAAATGCCAATGACGGAATTTCGATGGCGCAAACCGCGGAAGGTGCGCTGGCACAGGTAACTTCGGATCTGCAAACCATGCGTAACCTGGCCGTACAAGCCGCTAACGGCACAAACTCGGCATCCGACCGCGCTTCCCTGCAATCAAGCATTTCGCAATTGCAACAGGACATCAGCCAGATCGCGCAAAACACCCAGTACAACGGTCTGAATCTGTTGGATGGTTCGCTTTCCAACGTACAATTCCAGACCGGCGCCAACGCGGGCCAGACCATCAATGCAACAATAGGCAACGCTTCGTCGAACGCGATCGGCGATAACAAAGCTGCGACTTCGACAGGTGCGACCGCCACTTCCATGGATGCCGCAGTTGCAGCATCAGCGGCGATCGGCAACAATCAATTTGCAGCGCAAAGCCTGACCATTACCGCCAACGGCCAGACCATGACAGTACCGCCTACAGGTAATTTTGCAGCCGGCACTACATCTGCCTATGCCATCGCCCAAAAGATCAACACTCAAGCATCGTCCAGCGGCCTGCCTATCCAGGCTGTAGCGACTAGTTATGCAAAACTGAGCAGCTTTACCGCGGGTTCCGTCAATCTAACCCTGCAAGGCGCCCCGACTGCAACAGGGACTGCCAATCCGGTTACCATTAGCGCGACGCTTTCTTCAGCTACTGACGTTACCGGCCTGGCTGCCGCCATCAATGCCGCCTCGTCCAAGACAGGCATAACCGCGATTGCCGACAATACCGCCGGCACCATGGTACTGACGCAAAACAACGGCTATGACATCGGTATATCAAACAATGCCGGCTCGACCGGGACGCTCAGTTTCTCCGGAGCCACTTCGACAGGTACCGTAATAGGCAACGTGCAACTGCTGGCAAATGGCAATACCGGTTCTCTGGCTACCTCGGGCACTGCGACGGGCGGAGCTTATTCCAGCACGACTGTTGCGGCCACGGCAGCTACCGCGGCCACAGCCCAGGGCGGTGCATATACCGGCTCTACTGTCACAGCCTCCAGCACCTTGATTTCGACAGTTGATGGCACTTCTAAAACGGTCACGCTAACCGGTGGTACTTATGCATCTGCAGCCGCTTTCGTGACCGGCGAAGCCGCGAATTTCACCACGCAAGGATTAACTCTTAGTGCTGCAGGCGGCGGGCTTCTGGTCACAGACAACACCACCGGCGCGACTTCCACGCTGACTGCCTTTACCGGTACTGCCGCAGCCGGCGTAGGCCTAAGCACCCCCACTCTCGTCCAAGGTGCAAATGCCGCCAACTCGCTGGGCGTAACCGTCGATGGCACCGCTAAAACAGTAACCCTGGTAGCAGGGACCTACGCAACGGCAGCCTCCTTTGTCACCGCAAATGCTGCCGCATTTACAACCCAGGGAATGACGCTGACAGCCAACACTGCCGGCACCGGACTTCTGGTAACCGACAACAGCACTGGCGCGACTTCAACCCTGACCGCCTTTACAGGGGCTGCCGCAACTACTATCGGCCTTAATGCCCCGACCCTGGCCGCGGGTGCAGCCGCCGGAGCCACAGCCACGGCCAACACCAGCTCTTCGGTAGTAGGCGGTACGGTGGAATTCCACTCCTCGAGCTCATTTTCCGTGTCGTCTTCTGACACCACCAATACGCTGCTGGCGACGGCCACTGCCGGCACCAGTGCCTTGAATGCGGTGAACACAATTGACGTATCCTCTGTAACCAACGGGGTTCCTACCGGTGCCAATTCCGCGGTATTCATCGTCGACGGTGCGATCAACACCATCAACGGATTACGTGCGCAGCTGGGTGCGTTGCAAAATCGCTTCGTCAATGCCCAGGCTTCGCTGCAAACCACCAGCACCAACATGCAGCAAGCCCGCAGCCGGATCCAGGACACGGACTTCGCCATGGAAACGGCAAACCTGACCCACAATCAGATTCTTGCGCAGGCAGGTACCGCGATGTTGGCCCAGGCGAATGCACTGCCGAACAGCGTGCTGACGCTGCTGAAGTAATTAACTAGTATGACAACAACCCTGGCCGGAGCAATCCGGTCAGGATTTTGAGTGAAGGGAGAGGCAAGATGCTCATCCAAAACATGACAGGCAATTCAGTGCCGGCACCCACTGCCAATTATGGTAATGCGGGTTCGCCGGTTGTCGCCGTTTCAGTAGCGCAAACCGGCAGTGTATCGGCCGATTCCACCCAGACGGCACAGCCTCCGGTCCCAGGTACTCCTGTACAGGGCCAGCCGACGGCACCGCCGAGCAATGCACAAATACAGAGCGCGGTGGATAAAGTCAACCAGGCCATGCTACAGGCCAATACCGGGGTGGAGTTCAGTATCGACAATAATTCCATGAAGGCAGTGATCAAAGTGGTTGATACCCAAACGGGAAATACCATCAAGCAATTCCCGTCCGAAGAAATGATTGCCATCAGCAAGTCAATCGACCAGTTTCAAAAGGGTTTGCTGATAACACAAAAGGCATAACGGACTGACATGACGACTTCATCGGTATCAGGAAACAATGCGGCGACATCTTCTGCCGGGATTACCACCCCGACGATCGATGTGGCCGGCATTGTCGGTTCATTGATCACAGCCGAAAAGCAGCCACTGACCGGACTGAACAACCAGATCACCAGCTATCAGACCAAGATCTCGGCGATCGGCACCGTCCAGTCGGCGCTATCGTCGTTTCAGACTGCTGCGCAAGGTCTGAACAGCCTGACATTTAATGCGTACTCGGCCACCTCGTCGAACAGCGCGGTGCTTTCCGCAACCGCTTCAAGTATCGCCAAACCGGCGAACTATTCTCTGACCATCAGCCAACTGGCCCAGGCACAAAACCTGGTTGCCGCCGGGCAAGCCAGCGCCACGACCGCCATCGGCAGCGGCGCCTCGACCACGCTGACCTTTGATTCTGGCTCGATCTCGGGCGGCACACTGAGCAATGGTACTTACAGCGGCGCCAGCTTTACTTCCAATGGCGGCACGACCAAGAGCATCACCATCGATGGTAGCAACAATACGCTTTCCGGCATCCGCGATGCGATCAACGCGGCCAACATCGGCATGACCGCCAGCATCATCAACGATGGCAGTTTATCGCCTTATCGTCTGGTACTGACTTCAAACACCACCGGCCTTGCCAACAGCGCGAAAATATCGGTAACAGGCGATGCAACATTGGCCGGCCTGTTGGCACAGGATCCCGCCGGCAGCCAAACACTGTCAGAGACCAGCGCGGCACAGAATGCAAACTTCACCGTCAATGGCATCGCCATCAGCAAAACCTCCAATACGGTGGGCGATGTCGTACCCGGCGTTACGCTGAACCTGTCCGGCACATCGGCCACACCGGTCACACTCAGCACGACACCCAACACCTCTTCAGTCAGCAAGGCCATCAACGATTTTGTGACGGCATTCAACGGAGCGGTTACAGCCATACAGAGCCAGACCAGCTACGACCCGACGACCAAAACAGCGGGTACGCTACAGGGCGACGTTTCGCTGAGCATCATCCAGTCCCAGATGGCGGCCATGCTCACCACCACCATGGGCAGCACTTCCAGTGGATTTTCCAACCTGACGCAGATCGGGATTGGTTTCCAGAAGGATGGAACCCTTGCACTGGACACGACCAAGCTTAACAACGCACTGAACTCCAATTACCAGGGCGTGGCCAATCTGTTCATTGCAGCCGGTAGCGCGACCGACAGCCTGGTGAGTTATACCTCGACCAGCAGCAGCACCAAAGCGGGTAACTATGGCGTGAACATCACCCAGGTCGCCACTCAGGGTACGGTCGTTGGCAGTTCTGCAGCGGGATTGACCATCACCACCGGCAGCAATGACACGCTGAACCTGACCGTTGACGGAACAAGTACCTCGGTCATATTACCGGCTGGCACCTACACTGCGGCTACCCTGGCGACGCAATTACAGACACTGATCAACAGTTCGACACCTGTCTCGGGTGCCGGCAAGTCGGTGACTGTGTCGCAAAATGCGGGGGTATTGACTCTCACTTCCGGCAGTTATGGCCTGGCTTCCGGTATAACAATCAATGGTAATGCCGCCAGCAACCTGTTCGGCACGCCTACCCTGAGCGGCGGCCTGGATGTGGCCGGTACCATCAACGGCCAGGCCGCAACCGGTAGCGGCCAGTTGTTAACCTCCATCACCGGGAACAGCAACGGGCTTACTGTTTCGATTCAGGGCGGGACAACCGGCAGCCGGGGAAGCGTGAATTACACACAAGGACTGTCCAGCCTGTTCAACAGCCAGATCAGCACCATGCTGGGTAATTATGGCGCGCTGGCGAGTGAAACCAAACAGTTCAACACCACCATCAGCGATATCCAGAAACAGATCGACACCCTGAATGCACGGGTTGCCCTCGATCAAACGAATCTGACCAACCAATATGCGCAACTGGATGCCACCCTGGGCACGATGAATTCGCTCAGCAGTTATCTGACCCAGCAACTGGCAAGACTATAGTTTAGGAGTAACCATCATGAACGCAGTTACCGCAATCAAGACCTATGCCAATGTTGGAATCGAGACCGGCGTAAGCTCGGCCGATTCGCACAAATTGATCCTGATGCTTTTTCAGGGCGCACTGCTGGCCATTGCCTCGGCAAAAAATCAGATGTTGCGCAATGAGACGGCGAAAAAAGGCAAATCTATATCACACGCCATCGCCATTATCGAGAGTGGTCTGCAAGCCAGCCTGGACAAAAATGTCGGTGGGGAATTGGCACACAAGTTGTCCTCGTTGTACGACTATATGTGCATGCGTCTGTTCGCCGCCAATTTGAAAAATGATACAGCTGCTCTGGACGAAATAACCCGATTATTGACCGAATTAAAAGGAGCCTGGGAGAGCATCCGTCAGCCCTCCGACGTACATGCCGTGGCACATCAGCCGCTACCCGTCGCCAGGACGCAACTTACTTACGGAAAAATATAATCATCATGAACGTGCCAGACAAAAATCCCGGTGACACAACCCGACCAACCGCCGCTTATCAGGTCGTCTTGAATTACGAATCACTGTCTGCGATTACGGGCCAAATGCGCGATGCAGCGGTGCAAGGCGATTGGAATCAACTGGCCGGTCTGGAACAACGGTGCAGCCAGCACGTCGCCGGCATGAAACCAGCGGATGCGGCAGCCGGACTGGATGAGCAGTCCAGGCAACGCAAAATCCAGCTGATCAATAAAATTCTGACGGACGATGCCGAAATCCGCAGTCGGACCGAGGTGTGGATGGGACAATTGCAACGCATCATGCAAAACAGCCGCCATCAACAACGTCTGCAACAGACATATGGGGGTTAAGAATCCGAATGCGGAGGATAAGTGACAGGCCTTCCTTTTCGTTTTCAACTCCCAGCCAGCTGAGCGATGCTACCGGCCAATCTGATCAGCGCGCTTCAAGCCCTTTCCAACTCCGGAAAACCCCAGAATGCGCCTGTCTCCGACGCACCCAATCCAGTTGCCAAACTTGAACCCGGCCAGCAATTTCAGGCTACTGTTCAGTCCAGAATAAGTGAAGGATTGTTCAAGGTGCAAGTCGCCGGACAAGCCCTGCAAATGCGCCTGCCCGGGAATATCCAGAGCGGCGACGTGATAAAGCTACGTGTGATATCCACGCAGCCCAGAATCACCTTTGCCATGGTCGCATCGACCAATCCCCTTTCAACCCCCGAACAAATTGGCGCCTCTGCTCATATGCTTTCCAATCTCGCCGAGATGCCGCTGGAACGCCCTGTAGTCCAGCAACTCGGCAACAAGGCAATTTGGCAGGCAGAGAAAGTCGTGCCGGACACCAAACTGCTGGCCGGGGTGCTGCGCGAAACCCTCGGCAAGAGCGGATTATTCTATGAGTCGCATCAGGCACAATGGATACGCGGGGAGCGCAGCACCAATCAATTACTGGACGAGCCGCAAAATATACTCACGGGCAGGAGTCCGCTGCAATCGTCCGATCGGCAAGTGATGCCGGGTGCCGGTCCCATCTCCGGATTAACGTATCCTCAAAACGTAAAAGTTACGACTCGTGATAACGGTTCATCTGTCCCCGGGATAAAACCGGAACAAGACGGTTATGCAGCTTATGTTGCCTCCCAGCCGGTCGCAAAAGAACTGCTGCAACTGGTGCAGCAACAGTTGCACACGCTGGAAAATCATCATCTGGTATGGCTGGGTCAAGTCTGGCCAGGTCAACAAATGCAATGGGAAATCCAGGGCGAGCCGGAGCACCAGACCAGGCAGCGGGATGAACGCCAATGGAGCACCGAAATCGAACTTTCCCTGCCCAAACTGGGCGATGTCCATGCCCGTCTGGTGTTTGCTGAAAGCGGATTGCGGCTGACATTGCATGCGGCAGATTCGACGACCCTTGAAAGGTTCAATCGCTCTCTGCCTGCACTCAAGGATACGCTCGCCAGTAACGGTATCCCGCTGGTCGCAGCCGTGGTGGAAAAATCATGACCACGCCACTGACTCCGCAACAAGTCGCGATCGCACTGACCTACGGCAAGAACCAGGGGGCACCAAAAGTGGTTGCCAAAGGACGCGGCCTGATCGCCCAGGCGATCATCGAGCGTGCCAGGCAGCATGGGATATTTGTGCATGAGTCCGAGGATCTGGTCGGACTATTGATGAAAGTAGAACTCGATCAGGAAATACCCGCGGAACTTTATCTGGCCGTGGCCGAGCTGCTCGCCTGGCTATACCGCATTGAACACTCGGACACCCCCGCTATTCCACCGCTTAAAAATAACCAGTTTTGATATCATTCCCGACAACCGGATTAACG
>JBDTCC010000132.1:0-7123 GCA_039923775.1 Gallionella sp.
TGATCAAACTGGCCAGCAGACCAGCACTGACCGCCGCGATCAGCGATACACCATAGGCACCCAACAGCGGCGCATAGCCGGCCAGCGGACTGCCACTGTGCGCATAACCCAGGGTCAGCCAGGGAAAGCCGGTGAAGATCATGCCGCGCAGCCATTCGACCGACACCCATGCCGCCGGCATCACCAGAACGGTGCGCAAGCCCTGCGCGGCCGGGAATCGCGCCTGTACATAGCCGGCCAATGCGGTAAACAGCGCGAGGAATGCGACGAACAGCGCGGTGGCCGGCAGCGCTAGCAGCACCGGCATGTCCCCGTATTCGTGCAGCGCGACATAGATCCAGCTGATGCCGGCACCGAACAGTCCCAAACCAAACGCGAAGCCCAGCCATGCCGCGTTACGCGCTGTGTCGGCGCGCCGCCAAAGCGCAAACAATACAGCGAGTGCCAGCACCGGGATCGGAAAAATCCCGAACGGGGCGAAGCCGAACACGCAGATCAATCCCGCAAACAATGCCCAGAAACCATCGTTCTTCAATAAGCCCATACTGATCCAGTAATTGATATTTTCAAAACCCGTGCAGCATAACCGATTCATCACACACGCACGATCACGGCATCGGCGACATCCGCATCATCGGAAAATACACTGGCATACCCTGCAACGCAAACTCGCCAAACCACTGCTGCACATAGTTTAGGCTCTTGATTGTCCTCACAGTACGGCAGTAACCCTGCGCGTTTATTTCTCGCGCCATGCTGCTTTGTGATTAAATCGCGTCCTAATCAACAGTCAGTACAAGATTCTCATGGAAAAAATACGTCTTTCTAAACGCATGTCGGAGCTCGGCCTGTGTTCCCGCCGCGAGGCGGATAACTACATCGAAAAGGGCTGGGTTGAAGTCGACGGCCAGGTCGTCAGCGAACTGGGCAGCAAGGTCTATCCCGGCCAGCAAGTGACGTTGCGCACTGCCGCGCAAAATACCCAACAACAACGCGTGACGATTCTGCTCAACAAGCCGGTAGGCTATGTATCCGGACAAGCCGAGCATAATTACAAACCGGCCATCACCCTGCTGGACGAGAAAACGCATTGGCTGGAGGATCAATCCCCGCTGCGCTTTCATCGCAGCCAGTTGCTCGGGCTCGCTCCCGCGGGCCGCCTGGATATCGACTCGCAGGGTTTGCTGGTGCTCACCCAGGACGGCCGTATTGCCAAACGACTGATAGGTGAAGACACCAAAGTAGACAAGGAATACCTGGTGCGCGTGCAGGGCAAACTGGAAGACAGCGGGCTGGCCCTGCTCAACCAGGGGCTGAAACTTGACGGCGAATACCTCAAGCCCGCCAAGGTCAGTTGGCAGAACGAAGACCAGTTGCGTTTCGTGCTGCATGAAGGGAAAAAGCGCCAGATACGGCGCATGTGCGAACTGGTCGGATTGAAGGTCAGCGGACTTAAACGCATCCGCATCGGGAAGGTGAAATTGGGAAAATTACCGGTCGGTCAGTGGCGATATCTGGGGCCGGACGAACAATTCTGAAGCTGGGCAGCTTCAAACCATTTCGAACTTATGTCTACGCGTAACGCACGAGCAGTTCCTGCAACGTGGCGGGTCTGCCGAAATACCAGCCCTGGCCGAAGTCACATTTCATTTCAAGCAGCCTGGTTTTGACATCTTCGCTTTCCACACCCTCGGCAACCACCCTCATACCCAGCGAATGCGCCAATGCCACCGAAGAGCGCACGATTTCGAAACTTTGCGCAGAAGTTAATATCGGCTCGACAAAAGCACCGTCTATCTTCAGCGTGCTGAGCGGATAGCGTTGCAGATGTCTTAACCCGGAATGGCCGGCACCGTAATCATCGAGCGCAAGGCTGCAACCCAGTTCGATCAACTGGTGCATGATCTCCGCTGCGATTTCCGGATGATCGACGATGACTTTTTCGGTCAGCTCCAGCTTTAATTCCGAGGGGTCCATGTTTTGGCCCGCCATGGTTTTCTTCACATCTGCCACCAGCATATCGTTATTCAATTGGGCCGGCGACAGATTGACGCTGATAAACGGGGCATCGAAATCGGTGAATTTCTTCAATATTGCCCAATCTCTGCACGCGCGATCAAGAGTCCAGAGACCAATCTCATGTATCAGGCCGGTTTGCTCTGCTATCCACAGAAAATCATCCGGTTGTAATGGTCCGTCGCTTGGGTGATGCCAGCGAATCAGCGCTTCGAATCCGGCAACATTTCCATCGGCAAGATTACAGATCGGCTGATAATAAAGCTGGAATTCTTCATGAGACAAGGCGCGCTTCATGCCGTGGGCGAGGGAAAGCTTTTGCGTCGCCTCGCCCTTCACCGAGTTTCGGCGTTGCAGTTGCTCCGATGTAACAACGGTACTTGCAACCGGCGGCGAAGAACCATCGTTTCTGTTCCTGAAACGCTCCAGGATGACCAGCAACAAATGACGCAAAACCGGATCACTTTTTTCCAGCAACTGCTCCATCAGCCTGCGTGGAATGGGCACCAGCACAGTTCTTTCGACCGTCCTAACAGTGGCAGTGCGCGGCTGGTAGTCGATCAGGGATACCTCCCCAAACAACTCGCCCTGGCCTATCAATTTGATCCTGTTTTCGCCGCCCTGGTTTAAGACCAGAATTTCGACCATGCCCTCTTCGATAAGATATGCGCAGTCTCCGGCATCCCCGGATTTGAAAATCTCCTGGCCGGCGGCAAAAACCTCCCTGTCAAATTCATCAAACAACATCACGAGTCCCTATTTGATAGTTCTTCTGAATTGTATTAATTATTTATCAAGCGGCTGAAATCCTGCAGAAAAAAAGCATAAGCAGGTACCGATACGAAGTTAGAGTTATGACAGTCTAATTTTTAATCAATATGTTGTGATATCCATGCAACAACGCCATTGCTCCCCAGAGCCCAATTTTACTGGGATCGTGGCTTCATCACTTATCTTGACCAGCAGACCGTAAAAATTACTGTCCCCACTAACGCGTCCGATGATTTTGGCGTGCGCAGGTCAATCAATATCCCGTTTTGCGTCCTGCTATGGCGGGCAGTTCCTTTTGTGAGATGAGCGACCAGATCAGGCGGGCAATTGTCTCGGAGGCGATGATCGTGTGGTTGTTGTTTGATTCGAGTAGTTTGCTTCTCAGCTCATTGCGCACATTCTGGATGCCGGTCAAATCGAAAATGATGTCAATCTGGTCTCCCATCGCAACGATTTCATGGAGCTTGGCGACTTTCAGACCTGCCTTGATGGCTTCGGCTTTTCCGGGGGTATCCACCACTTCGGATACGCAGACAATATTGATTCTGCCCACGGATCTTCCTAACATCTCGCTCATAAACGCGGAACCAATCCTGCCCAAGCCAACGATGGCGATGTTCTGTCCTTCCATGCTGTTCTCCTTAGTGAATGATTGAGTGCTGCCGAGATTGCTTTTATGAGAAGTGTATAGCCGGGCGCGCCCTAACTCCAAGTGGCATTGTTGAATAAATCAGAATTTGGGCTTGCAACCCCGATTCCCAGCCAGCGAAGTCGCATTGACAGCAGCCGGACAGGCACGGCCGTATTGGTTTTGAACTGTCGGATTGACTTGCGGGTTCGATGTTTGGCCGGGGCAGGCAGCTACTCTGTCACAGGGCTTTTTCGTTCGACCAGCATTGAATAAAGTCTGCGGCTATCCCCCCGCAGGACGGTAAAAGTGATATCCCCGATGTGGATCTGATCGCCGCGCTTGGGCAATTGCCCCGCGGCCTTGAGCACCAACCCGCCAACCGTGTCGCATTCTTCGTCGCTGAACTCTGTCCCCAGCACGGCATTAAAATCGGCGATCTCCGTGTCGGCCTTGACGCGATAATGCCCCACAGCGTCAGCGATGATGTTGTCCTCGTCATCGTCAAAATCGTATTCGTCCTCGATGTCTCCAACGATTTGCTCGAGCACGTCCTCGATGGTTACCATCCCCGAAACACCGCCGTATTCGTCCACCACCAGCGCAATGTGATTACGGTTGCTGCGAAAATCGCGCAACAGCACGTTGAGGCGCTTGGCTTCCGGCACAAATACCGCCGGGCGCAGCATGTCGCGCACGTCAAATTCCTCGCCTGCATAATAGCGCAACAAATCTTTCGCCAGCAGGATGCCGATGATGTTGTCTTTGTCGCCTTCCATCACCGGGAAGCGCGAGTGGGCGGTCTCGACTACAAATGGAATGAATTTTTCCGGTGGCTGGCTGATGTCGATGACATCCATTTGCGCGCGTGGGATCATGATTTCACGCACCTGCCGCTCGGAGACTTGCATCACCCCTTCCATCATGGACAGGGCATCGGCATCCAGCAGATTGCGGTCATAAGCCGAGTGCAGCAGTGCGACGAGTTGTTCGCGGTCTTCCGGCTCGCGCAACAGCATGGTGGAAAGGCGTTCTAACAGACTGGGTTTATTACTTCCGGGTGGTTCCATTGCTTGGGGATGTCATATTCGATATGGATCAGGATAGCCTAATTTTAGCATTTGTGCGATCTCCAGTGCTTCCATCTCGGCTGCATCGGCGTCATTCTCGTGCTGGTAGCCCTGTAAATGCAGCGCCGCGTGCAATGTGAGGTGCGCATAATGTGCCAGCATGCTCCTGTGCTGCTCGGCCGCTTCACGTTCCACCACCGGCGCGCAGATCACCACATCCCCGCACAGGGGTTGGAGGATTGATTCGGCACCGTCATACACAAAGGTCAGCACGTTGGTGGCGTAATCCTTGCCGCGATAATTCCCGTTCAGCTCGCGCCCCTCGACTTCGTCAACGATGCGCAATGTTATTTGCGCATCGTGCTGCAATGCAACCTTCATCCAGCGCCGGAATTGCGCGCGGGTCGGCAGATGCTGCACACTGCTTGCATATTGCACAGTCAGTGAAAGCTTGGGGGATGATTTTTTTTTCGCAGCCTGGGTCATGCAACATTCGACACCAGTTCGCCGCGCAGCGTGTGACGCACCACCTGGGTGATCTTTACCTCGACAAAACCGCCGATCAGGCTTGCTGCGCCGCTGAAATTGACCACCCGGTTATTGTCGGTACGTGCGGCCAGTTCGCTTGCGTCTTTTTTTGAAATGCCCTCGACCAATGCGCGCTGGATCGTACCCAACATCATGCTGGCTACTCCCGCCTCATGTTCCGCGATGCGATCCTGCAAACGTTTCAGCCGTTGTGCCTTGACCTCCAACGGTGTGTCGTCGCGCAGTTCGGCGGCCGGTGTGCCCGGACGCGGGCTGTACAAATAACTGAAGCTGTTGTCGAATCCAATTTCGTCGATCAGCTTCATGGTTGCCTCGAAATCCTGTTCGGTCTCGCCGGGAAAACCCACAATAAAATCGGAAGTAATGCAGATATCCGGCCGTGCGGCGCGCACTCTTCGAATGATGGATTTGTATTCGAGCACCGTGTGGCCGCGCTTCATCGCCGCCAGGATACGATCCGAACCGGACTGCACCGGCAAGTGAAGATGGCTCACCAGTTTGGGTGTGATCGCATACACATCGATCAGCCGCTGGCTCATGTCCCTGGGATGTGAAGTGGTATAGCGCAGGCGGGTTATGCCTTCCAACCCGGCGATGGCCTGCAGCAGAAATGCGAAATCCACGGTGTCGCCATCATCCCCCGAGCCGCAGTAGGCATTCACATTCTGGCCCAGCAGCGTCACTTCTTTCACTCCTTGCCCGGCCAGCTGTTGCACATCGCGCATCACATCGGCCAGCGGGCGTGATACTTCTTCACCGCGTGTATAAGGGACGACGCAGAACGTGCAGTATTTACTGCATCCTTCCATGATGGACACATACGCGGTTCCCGAACTGGTTTGAGGTGCAGGCAAATGGTCGAACTTCTCGATCTCCGGGAAACTGATGTCCACCTGGGGTTGCCCACTTTCACGGCGCGCCTGCAACAACTGCGGCAGACGATGCAGGGTCTGGGGACCGAATATGACATCGACATAGGGCGCGCGCTTCAGGATCGCGGCGCCTTCCTGGCTGGCCACACATCCGCCCACGGCTATCAGCAAATCGGGATTGGCCAGCTTGAGCGGCCGGACTCGCCCCAGATCGGAGAACACCTTTTCCTCGGCCTTCTCGCGTATCGAGCAGGTATTGAACAATATGATATCGGCCTGTTCCTGGTTGTCGGTCGCTTCCATACCCTCATGGGCGCGCAACACATCCGCCATCTTGTCCGAGTCATACTCGTTCATCTGGCAGCCGAAAGTTTTGATATGGAATTTTCCTGGCATGCTACTTTGGGGGCACGCTTTGGCACCGTTGGCGTTTGGTGGTGATAGGTACTCTTGAATACCTTATGTCTATTAGATTAGACGGCAACAATAGTAACAATACTCACATTAATACTCACCCACATGATATGTGGGTGAGACTGAAAGATTACTCGAATTAAAACCTTCACTTCCTAGCCGAGCAAAACAAAAATCGAACGTAAGTAGTTTACCACGTTAGTGCTGAACACTTATTGCATACACTCTACAACCATAGCATAAAGGAATATGTGCTCAGCAAATCTCATACAAAACTATTGAGGGCTGCTTCTTAATCTTGAAACGCAGCATGATCGGCACCTACCACAAGTGCAATGAGCAACTTATTCAACGCTAAGGGACGTTCACTCAATTGCTTCAGCCAGCTTCTTTGCTCGACGGTAAGTAAGATACAAGGGGCCACCTTGTCCAAGCAGGCAGTCGGACACATGCTTGTATCTCCCTTGACCTGTATCTCGCCTTCAGCCAATAGCCATTCAATTGCGTTGAGCTGAATGCTTTACCATGCTGGCTTGTCTTGAGCTTCTAGTAATTCTTGTTATTCAGCACTCAAACCATCGATTATCAGTTCCTAGATGAGATATTTACATCGCTTTCTGATGCTTGTCCATTAACCAATCAAAGCACTCTCCACTGCCCCATCGTGACCTTTTCTGGGGCTTCGACAGGATGTCGAGCTGATATTTGTGAACACTGTTTGTATTTTTTGCCACTTCCACAGGGGCAAGAATCATCACGTCCAATTTTCATTTGCTACCCACCCGCTCTCGCAGCTCCTTGCC
>JBDTCC010000133.1:0-2540 GCA_039923775.1 Gallionella sp.
GCTTCGTTGTGATCCACCGCGGATCCGGCCGTCGGATAACGCACGTGCGCTATCCCCGCATTGCCCAGCAACGAACGCATATGACGCGTGCGGAACACATCCCGCACCAGCCCGTTGTCTTTGTGCAGGTGGAAGGTATGCCCTTCCAGGGTCGCAATACCGGCAGCATCCTGACCACGATGCTGCAAGACTTGCAATCCATCATACAACAGCTGATTGGCCGGTGATTGAGAGATCAATCCGAGTATGCCGCACATGTTTTTCTATCCCAAAAAATTAACTGCGAGTTCGATAATGGATGCGTTGCGTAATGCTGGACGGCAACCACGTTTTTGTCAGGAGGGCGATATCCTCCAATGTCTTGCCCGACAGCGAGCCGCGCCAGAAAGGTTGCTCGGGAACACGGGTCAATCCGGCCAGCCAAACCAAAGCGAGCACAACAAGCACGCCGCGTATTGCGCCGAACAGCCCGCCCATCGCCCGGTCTGCCCAATCAGACCCTATCGCCTTCAACAACTTTGCGATCAACCTGGACACTATACCCCACACGATCAATGCCGCAACGAACACCAGTACATAGGCCGCCGTGACACGCATCTCTTCCTGTGCAATCGGTATCAGCGGAGCCACGCTGGCGGCGGATAACTTGCTCAGGATAATCGCTATCGGCCAACCCAACAGCGACAATATCTCGTAAAGCAGTCCGCGCCACAAACCAAGCAACATGGAGAGCAGCAATATCCCGAGAACGACAAAATCCAGTCCGTTCATTTGCTACCGACGATCACCGGATGATATCCATGTTTTTCCAGCAGTTTGGCAACCTTTTCAGCCTTGTCGCGATCGGTGTATGGGCCCACGCGCACCCGTATGTTGGCGCCGACTTTTTCGGTATATACCTTGAATCCCCATTGCTTCAATTTTTTGAATTCCTGCCTGGCGGTGTCCGCATTTGCATAGGCGCCAACCTGCGCGACAAAACCTTCGGCGCTGACCTGTTTGTCCGTATTCCGGGTTACGGCGGGTTTCTGTGGGGCTGGTTTGGCTTTGGCAGACACCACCTTCCTGGGCTGGATATCGGCAACAACCGGCTTGGCCGCATTGGGTGCCGCCTGGGCGGTATCCGTCTCCGCTGCCGAACTGGCTGGTGGCGGTGTCACTTCAGGAATCGCCACACCCGGGACAAATGCACCGACTTTATCCGGGTCGGGGATGCTCAAATCAATATTGTTACCGGTAGACTTTGGCTCACTGTCCAGCACCATCGGTAATATCACCACCACTGCCAGAGTGAGCGCAATCGCACCGATCAAACGGCGGCGTGCCTTGCGCCTGAGATTCAGTTCATCTTCCGTCTGCTGTTTTGCCATGCTTTGCTCTCGCCTTTAGGGAACCCTGATTTCTTACCGGGAGATGGACAAGCCTTTTTCGGCCATCACTTCCGCCACCGTATAGAACGATCCGAAGGCGACGATTCTATCATTTTCGCCTGCTGCGTTATAGGCATAATGCAGCGCATCTGTGATGTTTTTGCAGATTTTAATCTCACCGCGCACCCGGCACTGCTCCAGCATATGGTCAAGTTGCTCAGCGCTCGCACTGCGCGGCGAGTGTACGCCCGCCACCAACCAGGTATCGACATGTGGATTGAGCGCCGACACTACCCCCGCAATATCCTTGTCCGCCAGCATGGAAAATACCGCATAAGTATGCGGGGACGCGGGCAGACCAGCCAGATTTTGTGCCAGTGCACGGGCCGCATGGGGATTGTGCGCCACATCCAGTATCAGCGATGGCTTACCGGGAACAAACTGGAAACGACCCGCAAGTTGCACTTCCCCCAAGCCGCGCCGCACCGCGCCCATACTGACCGGAAACCGGTTTTTAAGTGCATCCAGCGCAGCCAAGGCCGCACTGGCATTGTGCAACTGGTAAGTACCGCGCAGGGCGGGATACGGCAGCGAACTTCTGGTTCCTGACTTGCCGTGAAAATCCCACTGCCCCTGATGGGCGGTGAAGCTGAATTCATCACCGATGCACCATAGTTGCGCACCGACCTGCCGCGCCTGATCGCGTACTGCCTGCGGCACATCTCCATCCGCACAAACCGCCACCTTTCCGCTACGCATGATCCCGGCTTTTTCGAACGCGATCTGCTCACGTGTATCGCCCAGATAATCGGTATGATCGATATCCACGCTGGCAATCACCGCGCAATCGTTATCGAATACATTCACCGCATCCAGCCTGCCGCCCAGCCCGACCTCAAGAATCGCGACATCCACCTTGTGTTCGATAAAACACTGCATCGCGGCCAATGTGCCAAATTCAAAATAAGTCAGGGAAATATCATTCCGAGCCTGCTCGATTTTTTCAAATGAAGCACACAGCTCGGCATCGTTAACCGGCTGCTTCGCGATGCGCACACGCTCGTTGTAATGCAGCAGATGCGGCGAGGTATAGCAGCCGACACGGTATCCGGCGGCGTGCAGGATGGATTCCAGCATCGCACACACCGACCCTTTGCCGTTGGTGCCGCC
>JBDTCC010000134.1:0-14249 GCA_039923775.1 Gallionella sp.
AGCTAAGCGGTCTTGAAAAACGCCACAGCTTCTTCTTCGACCCGGGTGCGTTTCATCGGCGGGAGGCTCTGCCAGATACGCTTGCCATAGGGTTTGCTGATCAGGCGCGGGTCGCAGATCATCAGCACACCGCGGTCGGTTTCATCGCGTATCAGTCTGCCGGCACCTTGCTTCAGCGTGATGATGGCGCGCGGCAACTGGTATTCCATGAACGCATTGCGCCCCTGCTTGTTGAGTTGCGCGATGCGCGCCGCCAGTACAGGGTCGTCGGGTGGGGCGAACGGCAGCTTGTCGATGATCACCAGTGACAGTGCTTCGCCGCGCACGTCCACCCCCTCCCAGAACGACTGGCTGCCGAGCAGCACCGCGTTGCCGAGCGAGCGGAAGCGCGTCAGCAATTCGTTGCGCGAGCCTTCGCCCTGCAGCAACAGCGGAAAGTTCCAGCCGCGCCGGTCGAATTCTGCCTGCAGTATCTCGTGGGCGCGCTGCATCGCGCGCAGACTGGTGAACAGCAGGAAGGCGCGACCCCCACTCGCTTCAAGCAGTGGCAAAGCGGCCTGCACTACCGCCTCGGTATAGCCTTCACTATTCGGTTCCGGCAGGTTGGCCGGCACATACAACAACGCCTGCTCGACATAGTTGAACGGGCTGTCCCAGCATGCAGTCTTGGCCTTGAGCAACCCCATCTCGCCCTGGTAGTGGGAAAAATCCTGTTTCACCGCAAGCGTCGCTGAAGTGAATATCCAGGCGCGCGCACTGCCGCCGATCTGCTTCTCGAAGATTTCGGCGATGGACAGCGGTGTCGTGTTGAGTTGCAGCGAATGGTGGAAAACTTCAAGCCAGTGCACCTGATCAGACTCGTCGTCCGATTGCCATTGCTTGAGTTGTTGCGCCAGTGCCTGTGTACGTTGCCAGCAGTTCTCCAGCCCTTCGCTGCGTTCAGCCTGTTTTTCCAGCAGGCCGGACAGCTGTGCCAGCTTCTCGCCCAGCATTTTCAGCGCAGGGGCGAACTCCTTGAAATTTTCCGTTGCGGCGGCGGGCATGCGGCCTTCTTTCTTGAACACCAGCCGCAAGTCGCGTGCGGCCTTGTCCAATTCGTCGCAGGCTTTGGGCAGTGCCGCAAAATCCTTTGCCCCGGCTGCCGCCTCGATGCGCGTGTCGCGCGCCAGGTCGAGCAGCAGGGAAGTGGACAGGGTCTCGCCGAAGAACAGGCTGGCGGTCTCGGGTAACTGGTGCGCTTCGTCGAAGATCACCGTGTTGCAGGTCGGCAGCAGCTCCGCGACACCCTCGTCGCGCAACATCACGTCGGCAAAAAATAAATGATGGTTCACCACCACGATGTCCGCTTTCATCGCCTCGGTACGCGCCTTGAGCACAAAGCATTCCTTGTGGTTGGGACACTCCTGACCGAGACAGTTGTCCCGCGTCGAGGTGACATGCATCCAGATCGGCGCATTCTCCGGGACGTCGGACAGGCCACTCTTGTCGCCGGAATCGCTGACCTTGGCGTATTGTTTGATCTTGCCCAGATGTTTGACGTCCTCGCGTGTCGCAAACCGCCCGTCGCTCAAGGCGCGATCCAGATGATAGTGACACACATAATTGGCACGCCCTTTGAGCAACGCGACCGAAACCGGCGCCTTGAGCGCATCGCGCACCATGGGCAGGTCTTTCTGGAAGAGCTGGTCTTGCAGGTTCTTGGTGCCGGTTGAGATGATCACCTTGCCGCCCGTGAGCAGCGCGGGAACCAGATAGGCAAAAGTCTTGCCGGTTCCGGTTCCCGCCTCGACGATCAGGATTGCGTTATCACGTATCGCCTCGGCAACCGCCAATGCCATTTCGCGCTGTTGCTCGCGCGGGCGGAACGATACGACTTCGGTAGCAAGCGGGCTCTGTTCGGAAAAGAAACGTTCGACTTCTGCGGACACGATAGGAGATGGGTTATCCGGTGAAAAAAGATGGGGGTTAATGCTTGGGTACAGCCATGTGGCACCGCAGCGATTTTACGCGAGATAGCGAAATCACGTTCGGCTTTTAAGCGCGGGTGAGGATTTATGGGGCAAATGCAGACCTTGAAATCACGGCTACCGATGAATGTAAACCGGCGCCCCGCGTGGAGCGCCGGTTTGTTGATATCCTGTGTCTGTCAGGGGCGAATGTATGCGTAGCCTTGCTGTTGCTTTTTAATGAGCTCAACCACACCGGAAGGTACGTAACTGGTGTTCGGAAGCATGTCGGCATCCGTCAGCTTCATGTTCTTCATGGTATTTTGGCAAGCCACGATGGAGATACCCGACTTCTTGAACTCGTCGACCCGGTTACCGACTGCAGAATCCATTTTGAGCATGCCAATTCCCGGGCCGTAAGCAACGATCTCGACATCGACCTTGTCTGCCCCCAATGCCGTCTGTACATTTTTTGCATTGTTTAGTGCCAGATTCCATTTTCCGCTATCAGCATCGCTAACCTGTATCACCACCCGTTCTTTTGCCGCGTGCGATTCAGAGGCTGTGGCATTGAAAGATGTCAGGGACAACGACAGGGCAAATGCGGCAGCAAGTATATTGAAATATTTCATTTGTGTTTTCCTCGTGAATTAATCATAAGTGCCCAAACCTGCAAACAACTATAGCCATTCCCGATCGGAGGAGTGATGAATATCACCCCGGATATTTTGAATATTTCCATTGCCGTGGCCGGGATGATTCTAGCATGCCGACTTTGATATTAGGTCGTAATTTATCCGGCAGATAATAGTGTTGCTGCGAAAAGTGGCAAACGACGATACTGTATGATTCTGATAGAACATTTATTGCCGCCGGTTATCGCAGCCGGCCCGGCGCAAGGAGGCAGTTTATGCAGATTTGGGTGGATGCCGACGCGTGTCCCAAGGTCATCAAGGAAATCCTGTTCCGTGCTGCGGACAGGCGACAAATCCGGCTCACGCTGGTTGCGAACCAGATGCTGTATTGCCCACCTTCGCAACATATCCGGGCCATGCAGGTGCCGGCTGGCTTTGACGTGGCTGATAACCGGATCGTGGAACTGGTCGAGGTCGGCGATCTGGTAATTACGGCCGATATCCCGCTGGCCGCCGATGTAATTGCTCGGGGCGGACATGTTTTGAATCCGCGCGGGGAGTACTATACCGTTGACACGATCCAGGAGAGATTGACCATGCGTAATTTCATGGACGGCCTGCGCGGCAGTGGTGTGGAGACGGGCGGTCCGTCGGCCTTCAGTCAGGGCGATCGTCGGGAATTCGCCAATCAGCTGGATAAATTTTTGGCCAAACATCAAGTGACTCAGGGGTGAGTTGCGTGGTTGGTAAGGCGAATTGAACTGGCGTATGCTCTGCGATGTCTATCGCCGGGTAAAGGAGCACAAATGATGCTGAAATATTTACGCAATCCGCTGTTTTATCTGGTTCCCCTGGCCTTGCTGCTCCCGGCATGCGCCTCTACGCAGCTTACCTCGGTCTGGAAAGACCCGTCATACCAGACACGCCCCGCCAAAGTACTGGTAATCGGGGTGGCCAGGAGCCCGCTCAACAGAAGACTGTTTGAAGACGAGTTTGTCCGGCAGCTGAAATCCCGCGGTACCGATGCGATTGCAAGTTATACCGTTCTGCCCGATGCACAGCAGGGAGACCAGGCAGCGATTGCGAAAAAGGTCGCCGAAATGGGCGCGGATACGGTGCTCATCACCCGGCTGGTGAGCAAGAGAGTGGTGCAAACCTATGTGCAGGGAACCCCGTATTACCCGCCGCCGTTTTACAATAACTGGCCGAATTATTACGCTTATGGTTATCAGTATATGTACCGCCCCGACTATATTGCCAAAGATGAGTATGCTGTCATCGAGACCAATCTGTATGATGCCAAGACCGACAGGTTGATCTGGGCTGCCTCATCGGAAACGGGAATAACCGGCTCCGAACCCAGCCTCATCAAGTCGTACATTGATGTTATGGTAAAAAACATGATAGGGCTGGGGCTGCTTGGTAAATAACCCTGTGCAACTCATGCCGAATTTGCGGTGGTTGTTTATGCGACCGTTCGAACAATGAATAAGAATGGCCCCCGGATATGGGAGTGATAACCGGGATAAATTCCTCCCGCTAGCCACAAAAAAACCCATTAAAAGCAGACATGGCAAAACCAAAAACGATTTACTCCTGTACGGAATGCGGCGGGCAGGTATCCAAGTGGCAGGGCCAGTGTCCGCATTGCAACGCATGGAACACCCTGGTGGAGAGCGTGGCAGAAGTTGCAGCGGCCGGGAAGAACCGCTTCAACGCGCTGGCGGCTACCGGCAGGGTGCAGATGCTTGCTGAGGTAGAAGCGGCAGAAGTGCCGCGCACGCCGACCGGCATCGTCGAGTTCGATCGCGTGCTGGGTGGCGGGCTGGTGCAGGGCGCAGTGGTACTGATCGGTGGTGATCCCGGCATCGGAAAATCAACCTTGCTGCTGCAAACTCTGGCGCATCTTTCCGCGCACAAGAGAGTCCTTTATGTCAGCGGCGAGGAATCGACCCAGCAGATCGCATTGCGTGCCAAACGACTGGTGCTGGATGCCCATGCGATGCACCTGCTGGCGGAGATTCAGCTGGAAAAAATTCAGGCAGCCATTGCGCAGGAAAAGCCTGATGTGGTGGTGATCGATTCCATCCAGACGGTGTATTCCGAACAACTTACTTCCGCCCCCGGCTCGGTGTCGCAGGTGCGTGAATGCGCGGCACAACTCACCCGCGTCGCCAAGAGCAGCAATGTCACGATGATCCTGGTCGGGCATGTAACCAAGGAAGGCGCGCTGGCCGGTCCGCGCGTGCTGGAGCACATCGTCGATACGGTACTGTATTTCGAGGGCGACACCCATTCCAGTTTCCGCCTGGTGCGTGCATTCAAGAACCGCTTCGGCGCGGTGAACGAACTCGGCGTGTTCGCGATGACCGAAAAAGGCCTGCGCGAAGTCAGCAACCCGTCCGCGCTGTTCCTGTCGCAACACGGCGCGCAGGTCGCGGGATCCTGCGTGATGGTTACCCAGGAGGGTACCCGCCCGCTGCTGGTAGAGATACAGGCGCTGCTCGACGAGGCACATTCACCCAGCCCGCGGCGTTTGTCGCTGGGTCTGGAACAGAACCGGCTCGCAATGTTGCTGGCCGTGCTGCACCGCCACGCCGGCATCGCCTGCTTCGACCAGGATGTGTTCATCAACGCGGTGGGCGGCGTGAAGATCACCGAGCCGGGTGCCGATCTCGCAGTGCTGCTCGCCATCGTGTCCTCGCTGAAGAACAAACCGTTGCCGGAGAAGTTGGTCGTGTTCGGGGAGGTGGGCCTGGCCGGAGAAGTGCGCCCGGTGCAGCGCGGCCAGGAACGATTGAAAGAGGCTGCCAAGCTGGGCTTCACGCAGGCGATCATTCCTAAGGCCAATGCGCCCAAGCAAAAGATCGCAGGCATGGAAATCATCGCGGTGGAACGGGTCGAGGATGCAGTCGACCGGATGCGTTAGGCCGGCATCCAGTAAATTCGGCAACGAAAGGAAAGCAATGGGCAAGACTCGATTGGAGGCTTTCAGCGACGGCGTGATCGCCATCATCATCACCATCATGGTGTTGGAGTTGAAAGTGCCGCATGGCTCCGATTTGGAGTCATTGCTGCCGCTGCTGCCGATCTTTCTGGGCTACGTGCTCAGCTTCGTCTACCTTGGAATTTACTGGAATAATCACCACCACATGCTGCACACGGTACAGCGTGTCAGCGGCGGAATACTGTGGGCGAATCTGCATTTGTTGTTCTGGCTGTCGCTCATCCCTTTTGTGACCGGCTGGATGGGTGAGAATCATTTTGCTGCACTGCCGACAGCGCTGTATGGCTTGATACTGCTGATGGCCGCAGTGGCTTACTGGGTATTGCAGAATATGATCATCGCGGCGAGCGGAGGCAGGGAGTCGCTGCTGGCGAAAGCGGTAGGCAGGGATCTCAAGGGTAAAATTTCACCGTTGCTGTATACCATCGCAATTGTGGCGGCATTCTGGAATCAGTGGCTGGCAGATGCGCTATATGTATTGGTTGCCATCATGTGGCTGGTGCCCGATCGGCGTATCGAGCGGATCATGGGCGAATGAAACAGCCGGAATGAGTGGGATAAAAACCCGGAAAAAGATACCGGGAAAAAGATATTTTAGAACGCGGATGAATTGCTTTTAATTGTACTGTTTGTGGTATCGCGTTAAAGTGCTGAAGCAAAAAATAATAATTCAGGAGATGCAAATATGATGATACTTACCGTCCTTGCGGTCCTGGCGATATTCGTTTTGCTGGCGTTTTTCCGTGCCTCGATTACCAGTTGGGTGCTGGCGATCATGGTGGTGGTGCCGGTGATCTCCATCGTGGCCCGCTTCTCGGATGACGTGCTGATCGTGATCGGCGCCGCGCTTTTCGTGTTTATCGTGTTCTTCGGCATCCCTTATATCCGCCGCAATGTGATCAGCGGCGCGGTATTCAAGATTTTCCGCAAAGTGCTGCCGCAGATTTCCGCCACCGAACAGGAAGCAATCAATGCCGGTACGGTATGGTGGGACGGTGAATTGTTCAGCGGCAACCCGGATTGGGACAAGCTGCTGGCCTTCCCGAAATGTGAACTGGGCGAGCGGGAACAATCGTTCATGGATAACGAAGTTGAGCAGCTTTGTTCCATGCTGGACGATTGGGACATCACGCACAAGCGCGCCGACCTGCCTCCCGAAGTCTGGCAATTCATCAAAGACAAGGGCTTTTTCGGGATGATCATCCCGCAGCGCTACGGCGGACTGGAATTTTCCGCGCAGGGCCATTCGGCGATCGTGAGTAAGGTGGCTTCACGCAGCGGCACGGCCGCCGTCACGGTGATGGTGCCGAACTCACTGGGGCCGGCCGAATTGTTGCTGCGCTACGGCACAGAAGAGCAAAAGGAAAAATACCTGCACCGGCTGGCCAAGGGTCAGGAAGTGCCGTGCTTTGCGCTGACCGGACCGTTTGCCGGATCGGATGCCGGCGCGATCCCCGATTACGGCATCGTGTGTCACGGTGAATTCGGCGGGCAACAGAATGTGCTGGGCATACGCCTGACCTGGGAGAAGCGCTATATCACGCTGGCTCCGGCTGCCACACTGCTCGGTCTGGCATTCAAGTTGTATGACCCGGAACACCTGCTTGGCGGAGAATCCAGCCGCGGCATCACGCTGGCGCTGATTCCCACCGATACCCCGGGCGTGCAGATCGGCCGCCGTCATTTTCCGCTGAATTCGGCTTTTCTCAACGGCCCCACGCAGGGCAAGGATGTGTTCATCCCGATGGACTACATCATCGGCGGCACGTTGCGCGTGGGACAGGGCTGGCGCATGCTGATGGAATGTCTGGCGGCGGGACGCTCGATCTCCCTGCCGGCCAGCAGCGTAGGCGGCATGAAACTGGTCGCGCGTACCAGTGGGGCATACAGCCGCGTGCGCAAACAATTCAAGGTGCCGATCGGCAAGTTCGAAGGCGTGGAAGAGCCGCTGGCACGCATCGGCGCGCACACCTACATGGTCGAGGCGGCGCGCCGTTTCACCGCACTGGCTGTCGATCTGGGCGAGAAGCCCTCGGTGATCTCAGCCATCATCAAATACCATTCCACCGAGCGCTGCCGCGTCGTGATCAACGATGCGATGGATGTGCACGGTGGCAAGGGCATCAGCCTCGGACCCGACAATTATCTGGGGCGTTTCTACCAGCAGATGCCGGTCGCCATCACGGTGGAAGGCGCGAATATCCTGACCCGCACGCTGATGATCTTCGGGCAGGGGGCGATACGCTCACACCCTTATGTGTTGAAGGAGATTGCCGCGGTCAACGACCATGACCGCAACCGTGCGCTGCACCAGTTCGACGATGCGCTGTTCGGCCACCTCACGTTCGCATTGAGCAATGCCGCGCGTAGCCTGGTGTTCGGGTTGAGCGGCGGACGCGGCATGGCAACGCCGCAGGGTGCAGAAACACGGCGCTATTACCAGCAGTTGACGCGTTTTTCGGCCGCTTTTGCGCTGAGCGCGGATATCGCGATGGCCGTTCTGGGTGGTGCGCTGAAACGGCGCGAAAAGATTTCCGGCCGGCTGGGCGATGTGTTGAGCCAGATGTATCTGTGCTCGGCGACGTTGAAACGCTTCGAGGATGAAGGCCGCCCTGCCGAGGATTTGCCGTTGCTGGATTGGGCGATGCAGGATTCGCTGTTCCAGATACAGCAGGCGTTCGACGGCGTGGTCCGGAATTTCCCGAATGCATTTATGCGCCACTTGATCAGCGCACTGGTATTCCCGTTGGGCAAGAATTTTTCACCGCCATCCGATCACCTCGGACACAAGGTCGCCGCATTGCTGATGCAGCCCGGTGCGACACGCGACCGTCTGACTTCGGGTATCTACATTCCCGAAGATGAACAGGATGCGGTGGGTGCCCTCGAGGCGGCATTGTCCAGCACGCTGGCCTGCGAACCACTGCAGCTCACGCTGCAGCAAGCGCGCAAGGACGGAAAACTGAAGGCACTGGAAGAGTTGTCGCGCATTGCCGAAGCGCGCGACCAGGGTCTGATCAGCGCGGAACAGGCACTGCAGCTGGAACGCGACTATGCGCTGCGCCGCAAGGTCATCATGGTTGATGATTTTGCACCGGAACATTTGCGGGCGGCGGTTCAATAACAACCAGGTTCGGGGGTATCCAGTCCATGAACGACTTGCGCGGAAAGACGATCATTATCACCGGATCAACCCGGGGCATCGGGCGCGAGATCGCGCTGCGCTGCGCCCGTGACGGCGCGAACCTGGTCATCACCGGCAAGACGGCGACCGCGCACGCCAAATTGCCCGGCACCATCCATACCGTTGCCGACGAGGTTGAGCAGGCTGGCGGCAAGGCGCTGGCAATCCAGCTGGATGTGCGCGACGAGCAGGCGATTCAGGCCGCCGTGGAACTGACTGTGAGTACCTTTGGCGGTATCGATGTACTGGTGAACAATGCCAGCGCGATCAACCTGACGCCCACCCTGGATACGCCGGCAAGAAGACTCGACCTGATGTGGGATGTGAACATGCGCGGGACGTTTCTGATGTCGCAGGCCTGCATTCCGCATCTGAAAAAATCCGCCAATCCGCATATCCTTACGCTGTCGCCGCCGCTGAATATGGATGCAAAATGGTTCGGGCCGCATACGGCCTATACGATTTCAAAATACGGGATGAGCATGTGCACGCTGGGCATGGCGCGTGAATTTTCCGCAGACGCCAGCGGGGGGAAAGGTATTGCAGTGAATTGTCTGTGGCCGCGCACCACCATTGCCACCGCCGCGATCGAGTTCAACTTTCCCGAAGCGGTGCTGCGCGCCTCGCGCAAGCCGGCCATCATGGCGGATGCGGCACATGTGATCCTGATGAGAGACAGCAATACTTGCAGCGGGAATTTCTTGATTGACGAAGATGTGTTGCGCGGGGCCGGTGTGAGCGACCTGGAACAATATGCAATGTCGTCCGGCACACCACTGTTTGGCGACTTGTTTCTTGATTGAGGAGATGGATATGTCGGCCGGTATAGACCACTATATCAAACCAGAAGTAGCAGTCACGCTGTATGGCCTGTTCACCGAACGGGCAAAACGTACGCCCGACTCCGTCGCTTACCGCTATTTCGACATCAGCCGGGAAATCTGGCTGGCGCTGACCTGGGTGCAGATGCGCGACCAGGTAGCGCGCTGGCAGGCCGCTTTATTGCGCGAAAACCTGGCGACCGGCGACCGCGTGGCAGTGATGCTGCGCAACTGCCCGCAGTGGGTGATGTTCGAACAGGCGGCGATGTCGCTGGGCCTGGTCGTGGTGCCGCTGTATACCGTGGACCGGCCCGACAATGCGGCCTATATCATCAACAATGCGGAAGCCAAAGTGTTGTTGTTTGAGACGGAAGAACAATGGCAGGAGATCAGCTCGGTGCGCGACCAGCTCGGCTGCGTACAACGCATGGTCAGCTTGGACAAGATCGTCGCGGCAGACGAACCGAGACTGAGGCACGCAGACGAGTGGCTGCCTGCCGAAGCGGCGCTCCAGCCGGAACGTCCGCGTCAGCGCGACGAACTGGCGACCATCATTTATACCTCGGGCACCACCGGAAAGCCCAAGGGCGTGATGCTGTCGCACCATAACATCCTGCACAACGCGTATGCATCCCTGGACACCTTCAGGGAAGGCCTGGACAGCAGCGACATCTTCCTGTCGTTCCTGCCGCTGTCGCATACTTTCGAGCGCACGGCAGGCTATTACATGGCGATGATGGCGGGCGCGGCAGTGGGCTATGCGCGTTCCATCCCGCTGCTGGCCGAGGACATGAATATCATCCGCCCCACCGTGCTGGCCTCGGTGCCGCGCATCTATGAGCGCATCTACAACGCCATCCATGAAAAACTCGAAGAGGGTCCGCCACTCAGGCACAAGTTGTTCACGCTCACCGTTGAGGTGGGCTGGGACCGTTTCGAATATCAGCAGGGGCGGGGTGCGTGGACGGCGAAAATGCTGCTGTGGCCGCTGCTCAAAAAACTGGTGGCGGCCAAGGTAATGGACAGGCTGGGCGGGCGGTTGCGCCTTTCGGTCAGCGGCGGCGCGGCGCTGCCGCCCAAGGTATCGCGCCTGTTCATCGCGCTGGGTTTGCCGCTGGTACAGGGTTACGGCATGACAGAGACCAGCCCGGTGGTGTGCGTCAACCACGTCGAGGACAATCGTCCCGCCACCGTCGGTCCGCCGCTGGCAGGCATACAGATACGCATCGGCGAGCAAAATGCGCTGCTGGTGAAAGGGCCGTGCAACATGCTGGGCTACTGGAACAACCCTGATGCCACCGCAGCGTTGATAGACAAGGACGGCTGGCTCAATACCGGCGATACCGCCAGCATAGGCCAGAGCGGTCACGTCACCATCACCGGTCGGCTGAAGGAGATCATCGTGATGTCCAACGGCGAGAAGGTGCCGCCTGCCGACATGGAAGAAGCGATATTGCGCGACAACCTGTTCGATCAGGTGATGGTCTACGGCGAAGGACATTCCACGCTTCTGGTACTGGCGGTGTTGAATCCCGACAAATGGAAAGAATTCGCGCAGCAGGTTGGCGTGCGCGCCGACATGCCGGAATCGTTGCATGACACACGCGTCGAGCAAAAGGTATTGGAGCGCATCGCCGGGCAGATCAAGGAATTTCCCGGCTATGCCAAGGTGCGCCGGGTATTGCTGCAAACGGAACCGTGGGACATAGAGAACGGCATGATGACCCCCACGCTCAAGCTCAAACGCGCAAAGGTGACGGAACATTTTTCCGAACGGATAAAACAACTATATGAAAGACGTTAATCTTGAGTGATCATCCCCACACCACTTTGCCCCAGCGCGAGCCGACCATCCGCGTCGCGGCGATGCCATCCGATGCCAATTACACCGGGGACATGTTTGGCGGCTGGCTGATGGGGCAGGTGGATATTGCGGGCAGTATCCCGGCATTGCACCGGGCCAAGGGCCGTGTTGCAACTGTCGCGGTGAATTCGTTCGTGTTCAAGCAACCCATCTTCGTCGGCGACCTGGTGAGTTTCTACACACGTATCCTGAAAGTGGGAACAACCTCGATCACTATCGAAGTCGAGGTCTATGCACAGCGTGATCCCGCCAAGCCGGTGTGCGTCAAGGTTACCGAAGCGACGCTGACCTATGTCGCGGTGGGAGAAGATCGCAAGCCCCGGGTCATCCCGCCGGAAGAATAGGAATCTCGTGAAAAGGTGTTTTCCAAGTTGGCTATTTTTGCAATCTTAAGGAGAATAATTCATGATAAAGAATAGAACGATGCTGAACGGAATTGTTTCGGGTGCCATGCTGGTGGTATCCGGCAGCGCGATCGCCTCCGGCTTTGCCCTGCTGGAGCAAAGCGCGAGTGGTTTGGGTAATGCTTATGCGGGGGGAGCGGCGAGCGCGGAAGACGCCTCCACGATTTTCTTCAATCCGGCGGGCATGTCGCGACTTAAAGGAACTCAGGTTGTTGTGGGGGGCAGCTTTATCAAACCCTCGGCAAAGTTTTCAGATGCCGGTTCCACGCCTGCCTCTTTACAGACCACGAACAATGGCAATGGCGGTGATGCCGGTAGTTTGGCTTTTGTCCCGAACGCCTATGTTTCGATGGAAATGAATTCGAAAACCCATGTCGGACTGGGGATCAATGCGCCATTCGGTCTGCAGACCGAATATGGTTCGAACTGGATCGGACGCTTTCAGGCAAAGAAATCCAAGATTCAGACCGTCAACCTGAACCCGTCAGTTTCATATGATGTGAATGAAACAGTCTCGCTCGGTGCGGGGCTGAACTATCAGCGCATCACCGGCGACTTGACCAGTGCGGTAAACTACAGTGCCGCTGCGTTCGCCGCTGGAGGAGCAGGTTTGTTGGGTGCAATTGGTGGTTCGAATGTGGAAGGTGTGAGCACGATTTCCGGTAGTGATTCAGCCTGGGGTTATAACCTGGGTGCATTGTTTAATGTTGATCCGCAGACCCGGATTGGTATCGCATACCGTTCCAAGATCAAATACAACTTGAGTGGTACGGTTTCGTTCAGCAATGTGCCCGGCCCGCTGTCTGCGAGTTCTTTGCTTGCAAACGGACCCGTGACATTGCCGATCACCATGCCGGATTCCTTTTCACTGAGCGGCATTCATCAGCTGGATGACCGGTGGGACGTGATGGCGGATGCCACCTGGACCGGTTGGAGTGTGTTGCAACAGCTCAAGATTGATCGTACCTCCGGCGCGAATGTACAAACGGTGCAGGAAAACTGGAAGAATACCTGGCGTGTTTCGGCAGGAACGAGCTACCGCTACAACATGCAATGGAAAGCTCGTGCCGGTATAGCTTTCGATCAGGCACCGGTTTCAGATGCCTATCGCACCGCACGCATACCTGACAATAACCGCATTTGGCTGACAGTCGGCGGTCAATACAAAGCTTCAAAGCAAGCAGCAATAGACTTCGGTTATGCGCATCTGTTCGTGAATGATTCGACTATTGCCGATATGCAGGCGGCGAGCGGGAAAGGTAACCTGGTTGGAACCTACAGCAACAGTGTGGATATCATCAGTGTCCAATATGCATATAGTTTCTAAGCCAGCATGATGCTGGCGAGAGGAAGATTATTCTCTCCCATTTTTTGAATGACCAACTTCTTTTGGAGTGTTGCAATGAATAGTCATTTTCAGATCCGCAAAGTCGCCGTGCTCGGTGCAGGGGTCATGGGCGCACAGATCGCCGCGCATCTGGTCAACGCCAATGTCGAGACGCTGCTGTTCGATCTGCCTGCGGTAGGGTCTCCGCGTAGCGGCGCGGCACCCACCGGCGTACCCGCTGCGGGTACCGCGCCCGAGGGCGATGCCAACAGTATCGTGAACAAGGCGCTGGACGGGCTGAAGAAGCTCGAGCCCAGTCCGCTGTCCAGCCCGTCCCGGTTAGCGTACATTTCGGCGGCGAATTATGGGCAGCATCTGGAGCGGTTGCGCGAATGCGATCTGGTGATCGAGGCGATCGCCGAGCGCATCGACTGGAAATCCGACCTGTACCAGAAGGTTGCACCTTATCTGGGCGCACAGGCCATTTTCGCGACCAACACATCCGGCCTGTCGATCAACAAGCTTGCGCAAGCTTTTCCGGAAAATCTGCGCCACCGTTTTTGCGGCATCCATTTCTTCAACCCGCCGCGCTACATGCATCTGGTCGAGCTGATCCCGTGTACCGGCACTGAGCCTTTACTGCTCGATCAACTCGAGGCATTCCTCGTCTCGACACTGGGCAAGGGTGTGGTGCGCGCCAAGGACACCCCCAACTTCATCGCCAACCGCATCGGCGTGTTTTCGATGCTGGCCACCAAACACCATGCGCAGAAGTTCAATCTCGGCTTGGACACCGTCGATGCGCTGACCGGGCGCTATCTCGGCCGCCCCAAGAGCGCCACGTTCCGCACGCTGGACGTGGTCGGCCTGGACGTGTTCGCGCATGTGGTCAACACCATGCGCGAGAATCTTACCGACGATCCGTGGCACAGGCATTTCGAATTGCCGGGCTGGTTCGAGCGGCTGGTCGACCAGGGTGCGCTCGGACAGAAAACCAAAAAGGGCATCTACCAGAAGATCGGCAAGGAGATTAGGGTGCTCGATCTGCACACCGAGGAATA
>JBDTCC010000135.1:0-10931 GCA_039923775.1 Gallionella sp.
TGTGTTGTTCGCGCGGTCCATACACATTGAAATAACGCAGTCCGACGACTTGTGCGCTGCGCTTTTGCCAGCGGCGGCGCACGATCTGATCGAACAGAAACTTGGAATAGGCGTACACATTCAACGGCGCCTCGAATTCCCGGCTTTCCTTGAACACGCTGCTACCGCCGTACACCGAAGCTGACGAGGCGTACAGAAACGGGACCTCTTCACTCTGGCAGTAATTAAGCAATTCCAGAGTGTACTGGTAATTGTTCTCCATCATATAGAGGCCATCAGTTTCCATGGTGTCGGAGCAGGCACCCTCATGCAGTACCGCGGTGATCAGCCCATCGAAAAAACCTTCCCGAAGTTTGATGATGAAGTCCTGCTTGTCGAGATAATCGGCAATTTCACAATCCACCAAATTCTTGAATTTGTCGGCATCCCTGAGATTATCCACCGCAATAATGTTGTTTTCGCCGCGCTCATTAAGCGCTTTAACCAGATTGGAACCGATAAATCCAGCTGCGCCGGTGATGATGTAATACATGACTTTCTCCTCAAGTTTTCAAGTGCTGGAAAGAAACAGGGCCGAGCTGTGAGCATAAAAGTGGAAGAAATAACCTTCACTTCCATTTTTAACTTCAACCTTATTCCTGCAATCCCATATCCCGCACGATCTCTTCGCGACTGACCACCGCCGTTCCCAGCTTCCCGACCACAATACCCGCTGCACGATTGGCGATACGCATCGCGTCGGGCAAATCCGAACCGCTCGCCAGCATCACCGCCAGAGTGGCAATCACGGTGTCGCCCGCACCGCTGACATCAAATACCTCGCGGGTGTGGGTTGGTTCGTGCTGTACTTCGTTGGCACGAAACAGACTCATGCCATCCTCGCTGCGCGTAACCAGCAATGCGTCGAGTTGCAATTCAGTACGCAATTTTTCCGCTTTGCTGTTGAGTTCCGATTCGGTTTTCCAACTGCCCGCCACTTCGCGGAACTCGCTGCGGTTGGGTGTCAGTATGTTTGCACCGCTATAACGGGCGTAATCATCTCCCTTGGGATCAACCAGTACCGGTTTTCCTGCGGCACGTGCCAGTCGAATCATATCGGCTATATGCGTCAAACCGCCCTTGCCATAATCGGACAGGATCACAACATCGGCCAGTGGCAACTGCACGCGGAAATCTTCAAGTGCGGCGTGTAATACCTCGTGGCTGGGTGGCTTTTCGAAATCGATGCGCAGCAGCTGCTGGTGGCGCGCGATGGCGCGCAATTTGATAATGGTGGAAATTGTGTTATCGCGATGCAGCAGAGCAGCGAGATTATGGTGCTCATTGAGCAACTTCTCCAGGCAAGCTCCAGCCTCGTCATTTCCGACCACCGACAGCAGCGTGGCATGCGCGCCAAGTGCGGCTATGTTGCGCGCGACGTTGGCTGCGCCACCCGGCCGTTCCTCGACACGCTCGACTTTGAGCACCGGCACCGGTGCTTCCGGCGAAATGCGGCTGACATCGCCAAACCAGTAGCGATCCAGCATCACATCACCGACCACCAGTATCTTCGCTTGTTCAAATTTTGGCAGCGTAATCATATTTTCACTTGTACTTTTCTGATTCATCACGGTTCTCTTCCGTTATTCCAGTTGTGATCAAGCTCCCGGTTGATATCAAGCAGCGCCTGAAGCGGATTTTCAGCTTGCGTGATCGGACGGCCAATGACCAGATAACTGGAACCTGCCTGCATTGCGGCTTGCGGTGTCATCACCCGCGATTGATCGTCAAGGCCGGCATGTGCCGGCCGGATACCCGGTGTCACCAGGCAGAATTCGTTGCCGCAGTGTTTGCGTAACAGCGCAGCCTCCTGCGCTGAGCACACCACGCCATCAAGGCCGCTGTCGCGCGCCAGAGTCGCAAGGCGCAGCACCATTTCAGCAGGCGTAGCTTCGATGCCGATCTCGGACAGATCCTGTTGCACCATGCTGGTAAGCATGGTGACAGCGATCAGTTTGGGTCTCTGTACGCTGTTTGCAATCGCCTCGCGCGCCGCTTCCATCATTTTGCGTCCGCCCAGCGCATGCACGTTGACCATCCACACACCGAGACTGGCGGCCGCTTTGCAAGCCTGAGCGGTGGTATTCGGAATATCGTGAAACTTGAGATCGAGGAAAATCTCAAATCCGCGCTGCATGAGCTGTTCCAGCAACGCGGGGCCGGTGGCAGTGAATAGCTGCTTGCCGACCTTCAAACGGCACAACGATGGCTCCAACCGGTCGGCCAATGCCAGTGCGGGCAAGGCACCCGGGTAATCCAGGGCGATGATGATTCTGGGATCGTTCATAACGGCATTCCAGTTTCTTCGCCACGACGCGGGGAGTAGCTGCCCCATGCCAGACAGGCCGGGCAGTGCCAATAGAATTGACGCGCCTTGAAACCGCAATGTGCGCAGTGATAGGTTGCCAGATTACGTGTGCGCTTGTGAACCAGGTCTTTCACCAGCTCAACATCAGCACGCATATCTCCCGACATTTCGAGCAGCCTCGCTTCCAGTAATTTGTCCAAACCCAGCAAAGTCGGATTACGCTGCAATTCATCGCGCACCAATTTGTAGGCTGCAGCAGAACCTTCGTTTTTCAGCACACCCGAAAACACCACATTCATCAAGTCCAGCGAATGGTATTTACCCAAATATTCCCGTAACAGGGCAATACCGCCAGGTTCATCATTCAAGATGCGATACGAATCCAGCATTCGCTCTGCAACCAGCGGCAAATATTGCGCATCCTGTGCTTCGATGTTTTTCCACATATCGATTGCGTCGGCATGCTTGCTCTCGCCAGCCAATAAATCACCCAACATAATGGTAGCGCGTACTGCGTTCGGATCTACCTGCAATGCCTGGTGCAAATATTCGCGGGCACCAGCGTAATTTACAGTGGCAATTTCCTCGTCCGCCAGTTCGCAATAAAAAAAGGCTGTCAGTTGGTTGTAGGACTGCCCGGATACTGCCGCCAACCGCCGGGTCGCCGAAATTGCTTTGAGCCAGTCATGTTCCTTCTGAAAAAGCTCCAGCAGGAATTCAAAAGACTGTTTGGCGTACATGGTACCTTCCAACTCACCGAACAAACTTTCGGCCCGATCCAGAATGCCCGCTTTCAGATAATCCTGGGCCAACTCGAAGATCGCCTGCTGCCGCTTGTCGTCATCCAGATCAACTCTATCCACAAGGTTGTGGTGCATGCGCAAAGCCCGGTCAACTTCGCCACGCCGCCGAAACAAGCTACCCAATGCGAAGTGCAGCTCCACAGTCTGCGGATCAACCTTGACCACCTCGATAAAAGCTTCGATGGCTTTGTCCTGTTGCTCGTTGAGCAGGAAGTTCAACCCCTGAAAATACGAATTCGGCAGTACATTCGACTCCGAAAGCAGCTCTTTAATGTCGATGCGTGCGGCCAACCATCCCATTCCGAAAAATAACGGAAAAACCAGTAGCATCCAGAATTGAAATTCCATAATTTAAAACGATTATCCGTGCAATTATTGCGGCTCTTCTTTATCGGCAAGCTTGTTCATCGCGCGTATCTCGCGTTTCAGCGCCGCGATTTGACGTCGTTGTCGCAACTGGCCGGATAACATCGCAAGTACGCCAACAGCCGTGCCAACGGAAAAAAATATCAGCAGCACCACCACCAGATATGACTGCCATTCGAAACCGAAAAAATAGCTCAGCGTGACCGGCTGATCGTTTTTGACTGCAAAACCAAGCAACGCGATGAACAGTATTACTCTAATAATCCAATTGAGATAACGCATGGCATACCCCGAAAAATTCAATGCAACGATAGCATAAAAAATGGCGGCTATACCTTGCGATATGCCGCCACCTGAAACACCCGACTCCTAAATCAAGTCTTCTGTTCGCAGACCCGTTCCCTGAGTTCCTTGCCTGCTTTGAAGTGAGGAACATATTTGGCCGGCACTTTTACTTTATCACCAGTCTTGGGATTGCGCCCTTGACGTGGCGGACGGTAATTCAGGCCAAAGCTGCCAAAACCGCGAATCTCGACCCGCCCGCCTCGCGACAACGTGGCAGACAACGCATCAAGAATCACTTTAACGGCAAGCTCTGCATCCTTGGCCAGCAGTTGCGGATGCAACTCGGCCAGCTTGGCAATCAAATCGGAACGAATCATGTTGTGAACCTCAATCTTAAGCTTCGGTCTTGTTGCCGTTCATCTTGGCCTTCAATAATGCGCCCAGATTGGTGGTACCGGCATTGGCATTGCTTTCTGCAGAAAGCTTTTGCATTGCGGCGGTATCCTCAGTCTTGTTCAGAGCCTTGATTGACAGATTGATGCCGCGATTCTTGCGATCCACATTGATGATGACAGCAGTAACGCTGTCGCCTTCTTTCAAGTGAGTGCGAATATCTTCCACGCGATCGGCAGACACCTCGGAAGCCTTCAGATATGCCTCTACATCACCCTCCAATGCAATCGTTGCGCCTTTGGCATCCAGTGATTTCACTGTACCGGTAACCACAGCACCCTTTTCATGGCTGGAAGCAAAACCACCGAATGGATCGCCCTCCATCTGCTTGATCCCGAGAGAGATGCGCTCGCGTTCAACATCGATCGCCAATACCACGGCTTCGACTTCATCACCCTTCTTGTAGTTGCGCACAGCATCTTCACCCGGTTGGCTCCAGGATAGATCGGACAGATGAACCAGACCGTCGATACCGCCATCCAGACCGATAAACACACCAAAATCGGTGATGGACTTGATCTGCCCCTTAACTTTATCGCCCTTCTTGTGGTTGATCTCGAAATCATCCCAGGGATTGGATTGGCATTGCTTCATACCCAGTGAGATACGACGGCGCGCCTCATCAATTTCCAGGATCATCACTTCAACTTCATCACCCAGGCTTACAACCTTGGAAGGATGAACATTCTTGTTGGTCCAGTCCATTTCCGAAACGTGCACCAGACCTTCGATACCCTGTTCGATTTCAACAAATGCGCCGTAGTCAGTCAGGTTTGTCACCTTGCCGAACATACGAGTGCCTTGCGGATAGCGACGTGCCAGACCATTCCACGGATCATCGCCCATCTGCTTGATGCCCAGCGAAACACGGTTCTTCTCCTGGTCGAACTTCAGTATCTTGGCTTCGATTTCGTCGCCAACGGTCAATACTTCAGACGGATGTTTGACACGACGCCATGCCAGATCGGTAATATGAAGCAGGCCATCGATGCCACCGAGATCAACGAATGCGCCGTAGTCGGTGATGTTCTTGACCACGCCCTTGACGATCGCGCCTTCCTTGAGATTCTCCAGGATCGCTTCACGGTCTGCACCCATGCTTGCTTCCAGCACGGCACGACGGGAAACCACCACGTTATTGCGCTTGCGATCCAGCTTGATGACCTTCAATTCCATGGTCTTGTTTTCGTAAGGCGTGGTGTCCTTGACCGGGCGAATATCTACCAGCGAACCCGGCAGGAATGCGCGGATACCGTTAACCATCGCGGTCAGACCGCCCTTGACCTTGCCGCTGACATAACCTTCCACGATCTTGCCTTCTTCCATGGCGACTTCCAGCTCGTGCCATGCCGCCAGACGCTTGGCTTTTTCACGCGACAGCTTGGTTTCACCATAGCCATTTTCCAGCGATTCGATCGCGACGGTAACAAAATCCCCCGCAGCGACTTCCAATTCGCCTTTTGCGTCGAGGAATTCCTCGATTGCAATCAAACTTTCGGACTTCAGTCCGGCATTCACGACCACCATGTTGTGGTCGACGCGCACTACTTGCGCAGTAATCAATTCGCCTGCGCGCATTTCTTTGCGCGTCAAGCTTTCTTCAAACATTGCTGCGAAACTATCGGGATCTTGTACGGCTGCTGCGGTTGCGGTTGCGTTCATCGGATACACCTAAAAATATTATCTGCCCGAAAAAACAAATCGGCGCAGGGGGTTAGTTAAAGTTCCCTTCGGACGGAGAGTCCTGTGGGGCCTGATACCTGGAGCTTTTTACCGGGTCAGCGTGCTAATACTTTCAGTGCCGCTTGTTCGATGTCCTTGACAGCTTCATCGATGCTTAGCGCGGTGGTATCCAGCAGACTTGCACCCGGTGCCTGTTGCAGAGGAGATGCGCTGCGTTGAGTATCTCGCTCGTCACGCATACGTATATCCAGCAAAAGGGCCGCGATATTAGCATCGATTCCTTTTTCCATCAACTGCTTATAACGGCGGTCGGCACGCGCCTCGGCACTGGCGGTAAGGAATATCTTCAGCGCCGCGTCCGGAAACACCACAGAACCCATATCTCGACCATCTGCGACCAGGCCGGGAGCCCTGCGGAACGCATGTTGCTTGTTCAAAAGTGCGGCACGCACACCCGGCAAAGCAGCCACTTTGGAAGCCACAGCAGCACATTGCTCGCCGCGCAACTCATCGCCGACCAGGGTACCATCCAGAAATATCTGGCTGCCCTCGAATCGAATCTCCATGCGTTCCGCCAATTCCGCCAGACCCGTTTCATCGGTCAGCGATATCTGATCGCGCTGTGCCGCCAGCGCCAGCAAGCGGTACAGCGCACCACTGTCAAGATAGTAATAACCGAACCTGGCCGCGACCAGCTGTGCCACCGTGCCCTTGCCGGAAGCAGATGGCCCGTCGATAGCGATCACCGGCACAGCCCGCACCACATCATGCAACAGCGTGAAATAATTCGGGAAAGTCTTGGCGACACAACGCGGATCATTGATGCGCATGCCCTCCGCGCCAAACGCGGCAAGTGAGAAACACATCGCCATGCGGTGATCGTCGTAGGTATCGATGGCTGCATGCCGAATCTGTGCCGGGGGGGTGACACGGATAAAATCCTCCCCCTCCTCGACCGTAGCTCCGATCTTGCGCAGTTCGGTCGCCATCGCCGCAATGCGGTCGGTTTCCTTGACGCGCCAGCTGGCAATATTGCGTAGCGTAGTCGTGCCTTCGGCGAATAGCGCAACCACAGCCAGCGTCATCGCTGCATCGGGGATGTGATTGCAGTCCAGCTCGATAGCCTTGAGTTTTCCGGTCCGGGGAGCTCGAGCTTCCATCCAGTTCGCGCCCATTTCGACCTGCGCGCCCATCAGCGCCAACGCATCGGCGAAACGCACATCGCCCTGTATGCTGCCGCTGCCCACGCCCTCTATGCGCAACGGCCCGCCACCAATCGCGCCTGCGGCTAGAAAATACGAAGCAGAAGAGGCGTCACCTTCCACATAGATTACGCCGGGGGAAACATAGTGAGCGCCTGCCTCGACGGTAAAGCTGCGCCAACCGTCTTTGCGCACAATCACGCCAAAGCGCGCCATCATCGCCAGCGTGATCTCGATATAAGGCTTGGAAATCAACTCGCCGATCACATCCACGGTGACTTGGCGACCCAGCAATGGCAAAGCCATCAGCAATGCAGTCAGGAATTGACTCGACACGTCGCCCCGCACGCTGACGCGATCTACCCCGGTCGGTGTCGCCGGATGAATTTCCAGTGGCGGAAAACCTTCATTGCCCAGGCATTCGATGTCCGCACCAAGTTCCCGCAGCGCGTCAACCAGATCGCCTATCGGCCGTTCGTGCATGCGCGGCACGCCAGACAGCTTGTAATTGCCTCCCGACAACGCCAGCGTGGCGGTCAGCGGACGAAACGCCGTTCCGGCATTGCCCAGAAACAACTCGGCCTGTTTGACCGGAAAGCCCCCGCCACAGCCCTGCACACGGAACACAAGAGGCTCCAGTTGCTCCACATTCACGCCCAGCGAGCGCAAACCGTCCAGCATGCGCTCGGTATCGTCCGACAGCAGCACGTCGCGTATCTCGGTAGCGCCCTGCGCCAGCGCCGACAACAACAAGATGCGATTGGAAATGCTTTTTGAACCGGGCAGCGTGACCGTGCCGCGCGCACTGAGCAGAGGAGGAAGATCGATATAATTTTCGGAAGACATTACGATAAAACTGCATGGCGATTTTGCGGGGTCGGGATGATACCGCAGTGGGGAACGATGCGCATGGTTACCGGGGACGGCAACCGGGGCTTGTTCATGCACCCTCTCCTTTCCTTATCGTCCTGCTGACCGTCGCATAATGCACCCCGAAGAAATCCGCGATTGCCTGCATGGTGTAATCTCCAGTGGCATAGGCGGCGACTATTGCGGCTTTCGGGTCAGGATATTTATCCTGATAATGGCTCAATGGCTTGGCGAGCGGACGGCGTTGCGCGCGAGGAATTTCGCTTGTGGTGACTTTATCCGTCAGACGCTGCATGCGCTTTATAAACGGCTCCGAGCCTAGGTATACCTGCCCGCTGAGCTGGTCCCACAGGCTAGGCAAACCCACCCCGGCGCGGACAAAATCAACATACAGATTGATCGCGCGGCGACGCTGCGCGGAAAACTGGCCCAGAATCCAGTCGGTTTGCAGCCAATCCGGTGCAGCTTGCCCACCTGTCATCGCGGCGTAAGAACTCCATGGCCAATCGGCAACATCTTTTACCATCCTGGCCCGTACCGGATTCAGCACCACATAGCGCGCCAGCTCCAGCAGGTAACCGTCTTTCTCCACGATGATGGCTTTGTACCGCCCCTGGAATACATGGCCCACTCGACGGTGGGTGCGATTGAAGGTTTGGGTGTAAACCCCGTTCAGATGACGCATGCCCTGAGCAAGATTGCCTTCGATGGTTTCGACCACGATATGGTAATGGTTGCTCATCAGACACCACGCATGACAAACCCAATTGAAACGCCGGCAGGTTTGGTCAAACAACTCCAGCCACACCAGACGATCGGCATCATCAAGGAATATATCCTCGCGCCTGTCGCCTCTGGAGGTCACATGGTAAAGTCCGCCAGCCAATTCAATTCTAAGAGGTCGCGCCATGAACTTAGGCTAGCATGATGGGTTGCTATAATGCAAGACCTGACCCCAATCTTTTTTTCGGTCGTTGAGGTATTGTTCGGTGAATTGGCCAGTCGGATTCGCCGAGGTATTCAGGTCGAGCGCTCCGGTGGTATCGAACCCGCTGTAGTTCATACCCTCTGCCACGAACGGGTTGAGGTTGACCAGCGCATAGCGGTAGGCGATGTCGGTCTGCGCATTCGCGACAAGAGTGGCGGCATCCATGCCGACGAGGCTCTGGATAGTTGGGGCTACTGCAGTTGGCCCATTGAACGACTTGATGACGCTGCTGAATCCGTCAATGGCTTGGTAGAGGTCGAACTGGCCACCATTTAAGGTCGTGTTGGCAACACCGAACAATTTGTCCAATTCAGTGATTGAGGATTTGAGGCTGTTGGTGGCGATGTTGGATTCCGCATTGAGGATATCGGTAATCGTTTGCATGCCGTTGGGGTCGGTGTTAAGTGCGGGATCAAGTTGTGCGAACAGTTTGTAGACGGCGAGGGAATCAGTCATCGGGACAATGCGATGTGCAGCTATTAGCGCACCGGGTACATTTGTCTCTGAAAATATCGGCGTCTGCGTCTGCAAGCCCGGAACTACGCCAACATCGTGAGCCGCATCATCCGGCACCACCAGATTATTCGCCTGGACGGTAGCGAAAGTTCCGGCTGGCAAATCCAACGTATTGGTGATTTGATTCAGCATCGAAAGATCGCCTAAAAATCCCGGTGCGTTATATGTAAATAGTTGGCTTGTGCCGCCCCCAAACAGGTACTCGAAAAGTTCTCCGAGGTAGCCGCCAAGAGAATGCCCGGTAACTGTCAGGTTGCTCAGGCTGATCCCCGGCCCGATGCCATAGGCACCCGTCGAGGAACGCGTGGTGGCATCTGTGAGTTGTGGCGCAAGAACACCATCCCCTGCTTGCAGGCGCAAGCAGAAATTCACCATCGCGATGAGCTGCGCACTTGCCAAGGTTCCCGTTGCCAAATTCACGTCGGCATTAAGATCCGCTATTGATGTAAAATCGGTGCCGCGAATTGCCAGAAAGTACTGCGGCGGATTCCCATTATCTTGAAACACTGTTGCGGAAAATCCGCTGCCGTCAGTCAATCCCGATAACCCGCTGTCGGTGTATTGATCTACTACGGTGTAGGTTTTGGCGAAGTCAGCGGTTTGGATATCTGACATTCCTGCAGCTTTAAGTGCCGCTATATAATCTGCATTGGACATCCCTTTTTGTAGCCCAACAGCATATGCTGCCAAAGACAATTGCGCTTGTTCAAAATATTGCGTAATCGTTGTCATAACTTATCTCCCTTATCGCTCAGATTTCGCGGGTTTAAAAAAACGCAAGTAAAAGTCATTCCAAAATTGGTTGCCGTGAAATTCCTTACAATCCACAGCAGTATTATGGGGACTCAGATCTCTCGAAACCCAACCACCCCAATACATAAAACTTATTACCTCACCTAGAATTTTTTGGTTGCTGTTATCTATTAATTGCTGATGACTTTCATCAATTCCAAAAAGCGTTGAATATGATTTTGTTGTGCTAGGTTCTCCAAATCTATTATTTAGGAGCGAATGATTAAGGTCGCCATTTCCTTTGAAGAATTTAGGTCTCCCTTGTGCATCCCAGTACTCGGCAGGCAATTCCACCGTTTGATATACCCTCACCCCCCCTTCGGATTCGCAGAGGTGATTGAAATAGATGCGACCCACAATATCGTCAGAAAACGGCAACAGGAAAACCAGCACGAACGTTCCCACCCCCGCCGCCAATCTGGCGACACCTATTTTTGGGAGTTGCGATACTTTCACCGCAACCAACACCGCCACAAGAAGCCACGGAACAACCAGAAACAGCGGCGACGTCAGCACCACCAACCCGAGAATGTCTTTCATGTTGCTATCCTTTCATATATGCATGGACACTTGCTTGCTTGATTGCCGCATGGAGAACGCATCTTCCACGTCGGCATTTTCGAATT
>JBDTCC010000136.1:0-14898 GCA_039923775.1 Gallionella sp.
AATATTGCGAATCCCTTGGAAACAGAGATATCCAGACTTTTGGTCGTTAAGGCAAGCTGGCTTACCCCGGTCAATTTAGTCAGTGCACCCCGAATGCCGACTGCGGGCAGTGCCACGCCGCCTTCAAGTATCGCATAACGCAATTCCCCGCCATAAAACCTGATATTGGTGGTTGGTACCGCCGAGTAAAATGCCCCTACATCAAAATTGAGGGGCAACCCTTTGTAGATATGCAGCTTGGGAACAACCAGGTTGGTCATAGAACCGCCAGTGGCAACGTCCAGGTATCTCATTTTGGTCGAGGTCACTTCCAAACCCAGATCAAAACCTGTGACACCCAAAGGGGTCGGAGGAGTGACGGGTTTATAACTCAGCGCCGAGCCCATATCTTCCGAAAAGGCTTTAAATTTTGCCTGACTACCATTGAAATTTGCCAAGTTGACATTGTTGGCCGCCCAAACAGGTTGAACAAAACAACCCAGGACACATAACACCGATATGCTTCTCTTCATGCTGTAAGCCCTTCTTGTAAATTGTGGAAATATTCACTGCTCTGTTGGGAGCATAGCGCACTGATTAAGTTCATGCCCAGCAAGTCCAGCCCGTGTAACTGATTAACAATAAAAAGGGTTGGCAACCTGCGCCAACCCCCATTAAACATTATTTCATAACCCAAGCCAGGATTAGTCAAAAGCTATAGACCAAACAGACATCGGGTTATTAACCCATGCTCCGGATAACCCTTCAGGTCACCGAGCGTGTTTCGGATTATTTATTTTTTCTGTCCCATTTTGAATCATCCAAAACAATGATCAGTCCGGTAAACAGATACAAGCAAACAAAGAAAATCGCTACGCCTTCCATTTTACGCTCCCTGGTTATTAAGAAGTTATTGGAACAGGTATTACTCCATCCGCCTGCATCTTAAAAGAGAACCATCTAACAATGCAAGCCGTCCGATTCAAGTTTCAAGAAGCGACGATGACGAAATATCACTGGACACCGGGGTAAATTATAATCCCTGTTTAAGCAAATAGTAAGTATTTATTGGCCGGCCAGATTATGCAAAAACCTCCCGGCAAACAGCCGACCTGCCATTTAAAACATCGGCTCACCGCTGTACTCCGCCTGTTATGTCTTCCCGGTGTGAAATCACACTTGGGGATGGGCGCGTTCCAGTTTGCTGTACAACTTATTCAGCGCGTTGAGATAGGCTTTGGCGGATGCCACCACGATGTCAGTATCCGCGCCCTGTCCATTGACGATGCGCCCGCCCTTGGACAGCCGCACAGTCACTTCGCCCTGCGCATCGGTGCCGCTGGTTATATTATTCACTGAATATAATTGCAGTTCGGTGCCACTGTTGGCAATTTTCTCTATCGCCTTGAAAGTGGCGTCCACCGGTCCGCCGCCTTGAGCATCAGCCTGGCACTCCTTGCCGTCTATGCTCATCACTACACGCGCCACTGGCAGCACGCCGGTTTCAGAATGTGCACCCATCGCCACGAGGCGATAATGCTCACTGATCTGTGATACCGCCTCATCGCTGACCAAAGCCTGCAAATCCTCGTCAAATATTTCGTGCTTGCGATCGGCCAACTCCTTGAAACGTTGAAATGCCGCATTGAAGGTTTGCTCCGAAGCAAACTCGATATTTAACGCGGTAAAACGCTGGCGTAATGCATTGCGCCCCGAGAGTTTTCCGAGTGAAATTTTGTTGGCATTCCAGCCCACATCTTCAGCACGCATGATTTCGTAGGTCTCGCGATGCTTGATCACCCCGTCCTGATGTATCCCGGACTCGTGCGCAAACGCGTTGGCGCCGACAATGGCCTTGTTCGGTTGCACCGGATAGCCGGTGATACTGGAAACCAGTTTGGACGTCGGCACGATCTGTTCGGAATTGATGCGGGTATCCAGATTGAATATGTCACGACGGGTTTTCACCGCCATCACAATTTCTTCCAAAGAAGCATTACCGGCACGCTCTCCAAGTCCGTTGATGGTGCACTCGACCTGTCGCACACCATTCATCACGGCAGCCAGCGAGTTGGCCACCGCAAGCCCCAAATCATTATGGCAATGGGTGGACCAGACAACTTTGCCCGAATTCGGCACACGGTCAATCAGTTGCTTGATGCGTTCTCCCCATGCCGCGGGAATAGAATAACCCACCGTATCCGGCACATTCAGTGTCTTGGCCCCGGCCTGAATCACCGCGTCGAATACCCGCACCAGAAAATCCATGTCGGAACGCACGGCATCCTCCGCGGAAAATTCCACATCGTCGGTATATTCCAGCGCCCACTTCACCGCGCTCACAGCACGTTCGATCACCTGATCCTCATTCATGCGCAATTTGTGCTGCATGTGGATAGGGCTGGTGGCAATAAAGGTGTGGATACGACCAGACTTGGCCGGCCGAATGGCTTGACCGGCACGACGCACGTCATTCTCGATCGCACGCGCCAAGGAACATACCGTGGAATCCTTAATTGTCTCGGCAACTGCCCGTACTGCTTCGAAATCTCCCGGACTGGCGGCTGCAAAGCCCGCTTCGATGATATCCACGCCCAATTTTTCCAGTTGACGGGCAATACGAATTTTCATTTCCCGGGTCATTGCCGCGCCGGGGCTCTGCTCGCCATCGCGTAAGGTGGTATCAAAAATTATCAATTTTTCATTCATTTTATTTGGCATGTTGATCTCCATTGCAAAATAGATTTAGCCTGCGGAACCGCCAAGGTTACCGCGCATGTTTAAGACTTGTGTGGGGGTATGATTAGCGCGCGCCGCGCAGCAGCAGCGCAGCCAGCAGGCTGAACGTGGAGTGGGATACTGCAATGTGAGTAGAAAAGTGCATGACCGGAATATAACCAGTTTTATCGGCTCATGCAATAGGCCGCTGTTTGTGGTGTCTTCGCCAAAACCACATCACATAACCTGACAGCGCATAGCACATGAATAACCCGAACAGTACGCCGGGCGGGTAACTGGAAATAACAACAAAAAACAATGCGGCCAGAAAAATTGCCACAAAAGGCACACTTTTGCGCATGTTGAAGTCTTTGAAGCTGTAGAACGGCAGATTACTGACCATGCTAAGCCCCGCAAACACGGCCAGCACGGCCGCATACCAATGAATAGATTCACCACTGATACCGTAGTCATTCATCACCCAGACAAATCCGGCGACGAGTGCCGCCGCTGCCGGACTGGGCAGCCCCTGAAAATAGCGCTTGTCCACCACATCGATATTGGTGTTGAAGCGCGCCAACCGCAACGCGGTCGCCGCACAGTAAATGAAAGCGGCAAACCAGCCCCATTTTCCCAACCCTTTTAATGCCCATTCGTAAACCACCAATGATGGCGCAACACCGAACGAAACCATATCGGACAGGCTGTCGTATTCCGCGCCGAACTCACTCTGTGTATGGGTCAACCGAGCCACGCGACCATCCAGACCATCCAGCACCATGGCAATAAAGATTGCCACGGCGGAATGCTCATAATGTCCATTCATCGCCTGCACGATAGCGTAAAAACCGGCGAACAGCGCACCGGTGGTAAACAGATTAGGGAGGAGATAAATTCCGCGTTTGCGCAGATTCATCGATTTCCGGGTAGCGAATTCATCCATGCGCCTAGACTAACTCTTTTGTCGGAACATTGCCAAGGAAGTTTCAGCCGCAGCTTCCGCTTTTCCGATGCTGACTGCTGCGCTTGCATCAATGCAGATAGCCCAGAGCATCATGGTTTGGCGGAGATATCCGGATGAGAATAATTGTTCATATTTTCGCCAGTCTCAAATCGCTAGCTGGAGTCGGAAGCCGTGCCCTTGACTCCAACTAGCGACTAACATTTAGACTCTGCTTTAGTTCTTCGATTGATCGACCAGCTTGTTCTTGCTGATCCAGGGCATCATCGCACGCAACTGAGCACCCACCACCTCGACCGGATGCTCTGCATTCAAACGGCGACGTGCAGTCATTTCAGGATAGTTGGTTCGCCCTTCCAGAATGAATTGCTTGGCATATGAACCGTTCTGGATGTTTTTCAGACATTCCTTCATGGCAGCACGTGTCTGGTCGCCGATCACACGCTGACCGGTCACATATTCGCCGTATTCCGCATTATTGGATATTGAATAATTCATGTTGGCGATGCCGCCTTCATACATCAGATCCACAATCAGCTTCAATTCGTGCAGGCACTCGAAGTAGGCCATTTCAGGCGCATACCCCGCCTCGGTCAATGTTTCAAAACCGGCTTTGACCAGCTCCACAGCGCCACCGCACAACACAGCCTGTTCGCCAAACAAATCGGTTTCTGTCTCTTCACGGAAGTTAGTCTCAATCACACCACCTTTGGTACCGCCATTGGCTGCCGCGTATGACAGCGCAATATCCTTGGCCTTGCCGGAATTGTCCTGATACACCGCAATCAGTGTCGGCACGCCGCCGCCTTTCAGGTATTCGGAACGTACTGTATGTCCCGGGCCTTTCGGTGCAATCATGATTACATCTACGTCGGCACGCGGGACTACCTGGTTGTAATGCACATTGAATCCGTGCGCAAATGCCAGGGCTGCACCCGATTTCATGTTCGGCGCAACCTCCAGATTGTAGACATCCGGAATGTTCTCGTCGGGTAACAGCATCATTACCACATCGGCGCCTTTCACTGCGGCACCCACTTCGGCCACCTTGAGGCCGGCATTTTCGGCTTTCTTCCAGGAAGCACCGCTCTTGCGCAGCCCCACTGTCACATTTACGCCGGATTCCTTCAGGTTCTGCGCATGAGCATGGCCCTGCGATCCGTAACCAATGATGGTTACCTGCTTACCCTTGATCAAGGAAAGATCTGCGTCTTTGTCGTAATAAACTTTCATATTGCCCTCTTTGTTAATAAATTAAAGTTTCAAAATTCTATCGCCACGCCCGATACCGGAAGCTCCTGTGCGTACCGTTTCCAAAATCATGTAGCTCCCGATCGCCTGCAGGAAATCATCCAGCCTGGCGCAGGTATCTGTCAGTTCGATGGTGCAGGTACTATCCGAAACGTCTATCACACGACCTCGAAAAGGATTCGCGATGCGCGTCAACTCATCACGTGCCGAGGCATCAGCCCGCACCTTGACCAGCATCAACTCGCGTTCAAGATGAACCCCTTCATTCAGATCCATCACTGCTGCCACGTCGATCAGCTTGTTCAACTGTTTGTTGATTTGCTCAATGACCGCATCCGAGCCGCTGGTGACTATGGTCATGCGCGACAAGGTCGGATCTTCTGTCGGGGCGACAGCAAGTGACTCAATGTTGTAGCCGCGTGCCGAGAACAGTCCGGCCACACGCGACAAAGCCCCAGCCTCGTTTTCCATCAGCAGAGAAATGATATGCCGCATTACAGGTCCTCCGACAAAATCACTTCAGACAAGCCCTTGCCACCCGGTATCATCGGAAACACGTTCTCCGTCGGGTCGGTCTGAAAATCCATGAACACCAGGTCGTTCTTGCGCGAAAATGCTTCCTTCAACGCGGGCTCCACATCGGAAGGTTTATCCACCCTTATCCCGATATGCCCATAGGCCTCGGCCAACTTCACAAAATCAGGCAACGCATCCATGTAAGATTCCGAATAGCGGTTGCCGTGGAAAAATTCCTGCCACTGCCTAACCATTCCGAGATACCTGTTATTCAACGATAACACCTTGATCGGCAGATGGAACTGCTTGCAGGTGGACAACTCCTGAATATTCATTTGAATACTGCCTTCGCCCGTCACGCAGGCCACCGTTGCCCCCGGGTTGATCAACTGCACGCCCATCGCGGCGGGCAAACCAAATCCCATCGTGCCCAAGCCTCCGGAATTGATCCAGCGTCGCGGCTTATCGAATTTGTAATACTGCGCGGCCCACATCTGATGCTGGCCGACATCCGAGGTAACGAAGGCATCACCACCCGTTACCTCGTAGAGCTTCTCAATCACGAATTGCGGTTTGATGATCTCGCTGGAATTCTTGTAGCGAAGTCCACCGCCCTTGACGCGCCACGCATCCACCTGCTTCCACCATGCGGCCATATCGGATTCATTGGCCTTTTGTTTGCGGCTACGGAATTCGTTCAACAATTGCTCCAATACCAATTTCAGATCGCCTACCACCGGCAAATCAACCTTGACGCGTTTGGCGATGGAAGATGGATCGATATCGATATGGATGATTTTGCGCGGCACCTGAGCGAAATGCTCGACGTTGCCGACCACACGATCGTCAAAACGCGCGCCGACGGCCAACAATACATCGCAATGCTGCATCCCCATGCAAGCTTCATAAGTGCCGTGCATCCCGGGCATGCCAACAAACTGCTTATCAGTGGCGGGATAGGCCCCCAAACCCATCAGCGTAGTGGTGCAGGGAAAACCAAGCAGATGTACCAGTTCGGTCAATTGTGCAGATGCCCCAGACAGCACCACACCTCCACCGCTGTATATCATCGGGCGCTTGGCTTCCAGCAGCATTTGTACCGCTTGCTTGATCAATGCGTTGTCAGCCTTCCCAACCGGATTGTAGGAACGAATATCGACGCTGCCCGGGTAGAAAAACTCGGCTTTCTGATTCGAAATATCCTTGGGTATATCCACCAGAACCGGTCCTGGTCGCCCCGATTTGGCCAGATAAAATGCCTTCTTGATGGTTGGCGCGATATCCTTTACGTCCTTGATCAAAAAATTGTGCTTAACGCAGGGACGTGTAATGCCGACAGCATCGACTTCCTGGAACGCATCTTCGCCGATTGCATAACTGGGTACTTGACCGCTGATCACCACCATCGGGATCGAGTCCATATAGGCTGTGGCGATCCCCGTAACTGCATTGGTTATTCCCGGACCGGAAGTGACCAGTGCCACGCCCACCTTCTCGGAAGAACGAGAATAGCCATCGGCAGCGTGTATAGCAGCCTGCTCGTGGCGTACCAAAATGTGCTTGACGATGTCTTGCTGAAACAACGCGTCATAAATATGCAGTACAGCCCCACCGGGGTAACCGAATATGTACTCGACTTCCTCTTCCTGCAAACAGCGGATAGCAATTTCCGCACCAGTCAACTCCATCACACACACCTTAAGATATAAACAAAATAGAACGGCGTAAGATAATGGTTGGCAGCAGTTTGGTCAACCATTGCCGCGCTAATAACAGGGTTTCAAGCAGATAGGCTCACGATTTGCTACTATCCATCCCGCCAAAGGGTAATAAATTTTGAGTACTCCCACTGAATTAAGTCAATTCCTCTGCAATGTTGAGCGTCGCGCGTTTAAGCATGCGGTCTTTGCCGTGCACGACGATCATATTGCCTTGGATATCGTTCAGGACGCGATGCTCAAACTATCGGAAAAGTATGGCGGCAAACCCGCCGAAGAATTGCCGATGCTGTTCCAGCGCATCCTGCAAAACACCATTCGTGACCATTATCGCCGGCAGAAAGTCAGGTTCTCGTGGATAACACTGTTTTCCAGCTTGCAACCCAAACACGATGAAGAAGAATTCGATCCGCTGGACGTACTCGAAGACGAAGAAAACCAAACCTCGCCTTTGGTGCCCGAACAAGCCCTGCAACAAAGACAAATTATTGCGTTAGTTGAACAATCGCTCGAAAAACTGCCTGCACGTCAACGCGAAGCCTTCCTGCTGCGTTACTGGGAGGGATTGGACACAACCGAGACGGCAGCTGCAATGGGTTGTACCGAAGGTAGCGTAAAAACCCACTGTTCGCGTGCTGTACATGCGCTTGCTGTCTCCCTGAAAGCCAAAGGAGTAGAACTGCCATGACCAACTCATTAAATCCTCAAAAAATCGTCCAATTGCTTGCAAAAAGCACACAACAATTGGATGAGACAATCCTATCCGCATTGGCGGATGCACGCAAGAATGCACTAAAGCGTCAATCCGTGCGTACTCCGGTGTTTACATTGACTTCAGCCTCTGCGAACTCCTCGGTTCGCTGGGCCGACAGACTTACTCCACACTCGGCCCAACCCTGGATAGCCGCTGGACTGCTTGCCGCTATTCTGTTTGCCGGAACCAGTTACTGGCAACATATTCAAGAGCAGCAAATTGACGAGACAGATGTAGCGATTTTGACTGGCGACCTGCCGATTGAAGTGCTCATAAACTAATTATCCGAAATTCAATAGCGCATGAAAAGTTTTGTTAATTTTAAAATTCAAGGCCCTATAGTTTCACTGTTGTTGCTGAGTTTGACTATTTCCCCTTGCAGCGCAGCTGCACCGTCTTGGCGCGCTCTCACTCCGATTCAGCGTGAAGCGCTTGCTCCCATGGTCGGGCAATGGGACATCCTGCCCGAAATGCAGCGGAACCGCCTGCTCGAAACTGCAAAATACTATCCTCGGATGACGCCCGAGCAGAAAAAACGCTATCATGACCGCCTGAAGAAATGGAGCGAACTTACCCCCGAACAACGCGAAGCCGCCCGTAAAAAATATCGTGCTTTCAAGAAACTGCCGGCAAAAGAACGGGAAAGAATAAGACAGAAGCTAAAGATTGAACAGACGCGGAAAGATCAACAATCTGCCAGCGGGGTTTCTGCAACGACAGTAACGAATCAGTAGCGCTCAGCGTCTTTCCGTCCACCACAGCATCGCCACACCAAACAGCAAAAACAATCCTGTCATGGCCGTAGCACTCATAAAGGGCTGCCAGTCGTTGAGTGCGCCCAGACTCGCAAATAACTGCCCTAAAAAATGGTACAACAACCCGAGCACGATACCCATGAATATCATCGCGCCCACCCCTCCCGCACGTCGATGGTAAGCCGCAAAAGGCAGTGCCAACAGCATCATCACCAGCAATGAAACGGGATATACCAGCTTGTTCCACATTGCTATCTCATAACGCGCACTACTTTGGTGGTTGTCGCGCAGATGCTCGGTATATTGGTAAAGACTCCACGCCGACATCTGTTCCGGCACCACCAACAGCACGTTGAAGATTCCGGGGCTTAAAGCCGAATGCCATTCCTGTAACGGTTCAGCATTGGTGCTCGCACCCTCTTTGCTGAACCGGGTTTCCAGTACACCCTCAAGCTGCCAACGTCCTTCATCGATATACTTTGCGCGCTTGGCACTGATAATCGACTGCAAATGGTATGTTCCATCAAATTTGTAAATATCAATATTCAACAAACTGGTATCCGGCATCACGTTTTTCACATTCACAAAACTGCGTTCGTCCTTGACCCACACTCCAGAGCGAAATTCTTTCAGCGAAACTTGCGCGTGTTGTGCCTTCAGACGCAATTCCTGCGCCATTCTTTCGCTTGGCGGGGCCAAAAATTCGCCACACACAAAACTCAACACCACCAGTGGTATGGCGATTTTGAACAGTGCGCCAACCATCTGCCAGAGCGATACACCGGAAGACCGGAAAACAGTCAACTCCGAACTGGCAGCCATTTGTACCAGCGCAACAATACTGCCAATCAGGACAGCCACCGGAAAAAGTTCGTAGATGTGACCGGGAATGGTCAGCATCACGAACAGCAGCACGTAGCCCAGATTATATTGCCCCTTCCCCATCGCATTCAATTCGTGAATCAGATCCAAAAAGGAAAACAACATAAGAAGGGCGAGAAAAACCAAGCCGATACCGAGATAAATTTCGCGGCCCAGATAGCGCGTCAGCAAGTTCATAACCTCACCTCGGTTCTCCGCTTTCATCTCTTCTCACATCAGGAGATGGTGCAATCGTATTTTCGCCCGCAGCGGCTGGAAATTCAGGTGAGAAAACTTCAGAAGGTGGCTGACTCTTCGTCAGCCACCTGCGTAACGAAAACAATGTCATACGGCGATAAAACATCAGTAAAGTCAGCGTCAGCATTGCCGCATGTATGGCCCACAGACCAATACCGGGCGACAACTTGCCCTGCCCTACCCAAGTATTGGTGACACTGATCATATTGTTATAAAACATGTACAGCACGATCGCCAAAATCAAATTGAGGGAACGACCTGCACGCTGATTGACATAGCCCAGGGGAATTGCCAGCAGGGCAAGTATCGTTGCGCTGATTGGCAATCCGACTCGCCATTCCAACTCGGAAAGATTCCATGTTGTGGGATTGCGCCATAACTCCAGTGTCGTCATGGCGCGCATTTCCGGCTCGGCCTGTTTGACAGGCGCCGCATCAATACGCACTGCATAGCGCTCGAATTCGACGATGCGATAGTCGCGCTGGCCCGGCGTGCCCTCATAACGTGTGCCATTCAGGAGTACCAAAAAGCGATCTCCGTTCGGCAGAGTCTCCTGCAAACCCTGCTTCGCCGCCATCGTGCCAATTTTGCCGTTTTGCGCTGATTGCACAAAGATGTTGCCGACCCGGTTGGACCCCGCATCGACGTTATCAACGAAATATACCCGGTCGGCCTGCTTCGACTCACGGAATAATCCCGGGGTCGCAGATGTCACATCATCCCGACTTTCCAATTTGGTCCTGAACTCATCGGCCTTGCGTAATGCCCAGGGAGACAGAAAAAGGCTGAGCAGCGCAATCAAACCCACCACCGGCAAGGTGTACCATAAAACTGGGCGTATCCAGCGCGTCAGCCCTATCCCGGAACAAAACCACACCACCATCTCGCTGTCGCGATAACACCGCGACAGGGTAAGCAGAATGGAAATGAACAAACTGATGGAAAGCAGCACCGGCAAATAATTCATGGCACTGAAGCCCAAAAGTGCCATCACCCCGTCCACGGCCACCAAGCCGCTGACCGCATCGCTTAACAAACGTATCAACTGGCTGACCACTATGATGCCAAGCAGTACTGCGAATACCAGCAATCCATTGCTGGCAAATTCGCCCACCAAAGTACGGTGAAAAATCCCCGAGCGCGATGGCTTTGACTTTATATGATAAGTTTGCGGATAATCGGGCATCTAGGCATGGGGATTTATAAGGAGCAACAAGTGGAATTTAGCATAAAACAAAGCAGTCCGGAAAAGCAGCGCAGTGGTTGCGTGGTGGTTGGCGTGTATGAAAGCGGCAAACTCTCCACGCCGGCACAATTGCTGGACAAGGCAGCAAAACATCATTTAAGCGACCTTATTGCCCGGGGTGACATGAATGGCAAGATCGGCAGCATCCTGATGTTACATCACGTTGCCAACATCGTTGCTGATCGCGTGTTGATGGTTGGTCTTGGCAAGGCCAATGAATTTTCGGGCAAACAGCATGTCGAAGTATTGCGCGCCACACTGAATGCATTACAAAAAACCGTCTGTAAGGATGCCGTATTGTACCTCACCGACCTGCCCGTCAAGGGTCACGATGAAGCCTGGAAGATCATGCAGGCTGTGCTGATCTCTGCCGAGTCGGATTACCGCTGTGACCAGCTAAAAAGTAAACCCGCCGAGGCACCGACGCTGCGCAAAATACTACTGGGGTGTACCGGCAAACCCGGCAGCGCTGCACAAGCGGCACTCAGTCAAGCCACTGCAATCGCGCACGGCATGAAATTGACCAAGGATTTGGGAAATTTGCCCGGCAATATCTGCACGCCGACTTATCTGGCCGACCAGGCCAAAACACTGGCCAAAAAACACAAATTCAAAGCGACCATTCTCGATGAAAAGGACATGCAGAAATTGGGCATGCATTCATTGCTATCTGTTACACGCGGCAGCCGTCAGCCTGCCAAACTGATCACCCTGGAATACCAGGGCGGCAATAAAAAGCAAAAACCCATTGTGCTGGTCGGCAAGGGCGTCACTTTCGACAGCGGCGGCATTTCGCTGAAACCCGGCGCGGAAATGGACGAAATGAAATATGACATGTGTGGCGCGGCCAGCGTGTTGGGCACGATGCAGGCGATTGCCGAAATCGGTTTGAAGCTGAACGTGGTTGCGGTAATTCCGAGTTGTGAAAACATGCCCGACGGCGCGGCAAGCAAACCCGGCGACATCGTGAAAAGCATGTCCGGCCAAACCATCGAGATTCTCAACACCGATGCGGAAGGCCGTCTGATTCTGTGCGATGCGCTGACCTACACCGCACGCTTTGAACCGGACACGGTGGTGGACATCGCCACCCTGACCGGCGCCTGCGTTATCGCGCTGGGACATGTCGCTACCGGGCTGTTCAGCAACGATGACAAGCTTGCCAGAGAGTTGCTGGACGCTGGCGATTATTCATATGACCGTGCCTGGCACATGCCATTATGGGATGACTATCAGCAACTTCTGGACAGCAACTTTGCCGACATGCAGAACATCGGCGGGCGGGCGGGCGGCAGTATCACTGCCGCGTGTTTCCTGTCGCGCTTTGCCAAGGATTATCGCTGGGCGCATCTGGACATCGCCGGGACCGCGTGGAAGTCGGGCAAACAAAAAGGCGCAACCGGTCGTCCGGTACCGCTGCTCGCGCAATATCTGATCCACCGCGCACAAAGCGCAAAATAATGTGCCTGCGTTATGACTAAAGTGGATTTTTATACCGGCTCGCCGGACAAGCTGCGCACAGCGTGCCAGTTGAGCCACAAAGCCATGCAAGGCGGCGTGCGCACGATCATCAGCACGCCCGATGCCGCGACAGCAGACACACTGGATAAACTGCTCTGGCATTACCCTGCCACCGCTTTTATCCCGCACAGTCGCGGGGACGCCGGGGAAAGCGAGCAAATGCCGGTCGTACTCAGCCAGGGGGTCGATAAATTCCCCCATCATGAGCTGTTGATCAGCTTGCACGGAGAATGCATGCCTTTCTTCAGCCGCTTTGAGCGTGTCATCGAGATCATCGGCAGCGACGCCGAAGACAGCCGCATGGGACGTGAACGTTTCAAATTTTATCGTGATCGTGGATATGAACTGCACCATATTGATTTATCCAAAACCAAAAATACATGACACCCATCAAAAAATCCGGCAAGCAACCCGGCGAACAACCGGTTAGAAATACACCCGCAGGATCATCCCTGCCAGCCGCAACAATAGGTGAAACGACGCTGGACAACTTGCCTGTGCTCACTGATGTCATCTCCAAATCGGATACCCATCTTTCACGCGAATTGAATGACAACGAAATTCAGCAGCTTCTGCGTCAGTTAGAGACACGCCTCGAAATTATGTTCACGCAAAAACTTGGCCTTCATCTCGAACAACTACAACGCCAGGCCATCGACCATGCTCTCGACGAACTCAAGACCGAGTTGCCGGGATTATTGCAGGATGCACTGAACACCTATCTCGATTCCCGATAACCGCAGCATCTCTTTGCTCGCAATTTACGAATCAACCCTGCAATCTGACCGCGGCACGGCACATCTACCCACCCGCAAGGGGTAGGCCGTGGTTGTAAAGCCGATGAATCGACAACAACCACGCACTCAGCTGATAGCAGATTGCCTATCTTTGGTAGTGACAATTTCGCATCTGCTTTAGCTAATAGCGAATTGCCTGCCTTTGGTATAATCGCGCCCCTTATGAAAAGCTCAGGACAGGCGGCTCGCCGCAACCCAGAACAATGGAACTCGAAAAAAGTTTTGAACCGAAACACATCGAATCGCGCTGGTATCCCAGATGGGAAGAGTCCGGCTATTTCAAGGCCGGATTAGATAAAAGCAAATCCGAAGCATTCTGTATCCTGTTGCCGCCGCCCAACGTTACCGGCACGCTGCACATGGGACATGGTTTCAACCAGACCCTGATGGATGCGCTGACCCGCTATCACCGCATGAAGGGCGACAACACACTGTGGCAACCCGGCACCGACCACGCGGGCATCGCGACTCAGATCGTCGTGGAACGCCAACTCGATGCACAAGGCATCACGCGCCATGATCTCGGCCGCGAAAAGTTCATCGACAAGGTGTGGGAGTGGAAGAAAGTTTCCGGCGACACCATCACGCGTCAGATGCGCCGTCTCGGCACTTCGCCCGACTGGAGCCGTGAACGCTTCACCATGGATGAGGGCCTGTCCCAGTCCGTCACCGAGACTTTCGTGCGCCTGTTCAACGAGGGCCTGATCTATCGCGGCAAGCGCCTGGTAAATTGGGACCCGAAACTGCACACCGCCGTATCCGATCTGGAAGTGGTGCAGGAAGAAGAAGACGGCTTCATGTGGCATATCCGTTACCCACTGGTAAAGAAGGACAGCGTAAAGGGCTTGACTCATCTCACCGTCGCCACCACCCGCCCCGAAACCATGCTCGGCGACGTCGCGGTTATGGTGCATCCGGAGGACGAACGCTACCGACACCTGATCGGCAAGCAAGTCACGCTACCGTTGTCTGAGCGCACCATCCCCATCATCGCCGATGAATATGTAGACACGGAATTCGGTACCGGCGTGGTGAAGGTCACCCCTGCGCATGACTTCAACGATTATGCGGTGGGACAGCGTCACAAACTACCAACCTTCAGCATCCTTTCATTAGATGGAAAAATTATTGAAAGTATAGCAACTGACCCTTGGGTCGCTGCACAAAATTACGTCGCTCCTGATGAGGATGGTGGAGTATCAATAACCCGACCTACTCCTAAATATTCGTATCGAGATATTCCTGCGGCTTATCGTGGCCTTGATCGTTTCGTTGCTCGCAAACAGATCGTCGCCGATCTCAAGGAAGCTGGCCTGTTTGAAAAAGAAGAAAAGCACAAACTCAAAGTGCCGCGTGGCGACCGCACCGGTGTCGTGATCGAGCCTATGCTCACCGACCAGTGGTTCGTCGCAATGAGCAAGGCTGGCAGCGAAGGCAAGAGCATCACCGAGCAGGCGCTGGAATGCGTGAGCTCCGGCGAGGTCAAGTTCCACCCGGAAAACTGGGTGAACACCTACAACCAGTGGCTGAACAACATCCAGGATTGGTGCATCTCGCGTCAAT